>NZ_JASJOR010000020.1:0-187129 GCF_030068545.1 Xanthocytophaga flava
TCGGCTCTGATTGACAGCCCGTTTTCAGCCGATACAGAATCGCTTCTACTATCTGGGTTAACAATTCTATACTGCATTCTTTCCCTCTGGTGCCTACACTTAAATTTGCAACTATATAGGTGCGTATCGTATCTTTCGAAAGGATTTCCATTTAGAGTGATATTTTTTGGTTCGCATCTCAAAATTCACTCTTTTTCGGGAATCCTTTCCTTTTACTAAACAACTTCTTAGATAAATACTACATGACGTCTAAACAAATAAAAAATATACATTTAACAAGTGCTACAAAGGATAGCCTGTTGGGGTATTTCGATTTCAAAGGAGTACCTGTCTTAGTATTCAGTAATAAGGTGACCCCGTTATTTACTAAAACGAATCAGCAAAAGAAACTTAATTTTGTAGAAGAGATAATGGCAGTACCAACAGATAAAGAGGATGAAAATAAAATATCTCCCCCTCCTTCAAATTTTGAACCTACAATCTGGTATTATACCTTAAAAGTCAGAAAAATCATTTTTAATAAAGTAATCTTGGATACAAGAACACTAGAATAAAGCCAATTTCTGAGAAATAAGTACTTAAGTTGATAAAAAATGGATTATTATGATAGATATAAGAATGGACAATGTATTGAGGTCTGGAGTGAGTTAACAGAAATGCAAACATATTCTGTTGAACAACAAAAACAGATCGTTAACATACTGCAACTGATGTTTGATAGGGTAGAATATAACCTTAGTGCCATTGTTTCCCTTTTACCTGTGTTTGGCTATACATTTCATGATTTTGGAATACCTTCTTATCACGAAGCAACGCCCTATGAAATTGTTCAAAACTCAGGTACAAGAGAAGTTATGGAGTTAAACAATTTACTTAAACCCTATGGCAAACTACCAGTAGTTGTCCAATCGTTTTATAGAAGAATTAAGAGTATAGATCTGCGGGGATCATTTACCAGTTGGCAAGAGGCTCCTTTACTTGATGCGTTATATATTGAACCTGTCAAACATCTTATTTTACTTAATAACCTATCTGAGGGTGGGCTTAATCAGGATGAGGACAACAATTATTATATGCTATTTTCGCTGGATGAGTACATGAAAGAAGGAGTGAGTGGAGATGCATATGCGATATACCTAGATAAAGAAATCAAATTGGATAACTATCTCCTCAATTATCCATTAGAATGTACATTTGTAGAGTACTTACGAGATTGCTTTAAGTGGGGCGGACTGCCTGGACTGGCGAACATACAGGAGAAAGATATTCCCTCTGATATACTTACAGGTATATACTCTATTTCGGAGCGTCTTCTTCCTATTTAAACATGTATGCTGAGCTATACAAATAAGCAACTACTCATTATGGTTCATCCTGATAATACTGTTAACCATCTGTAACAAATAATGCTATATAGTGTGGAATAGAATCTCATAAAACTACTGTCAGAGTTCCTATTCCTACCCATCATGTTTTGGACAGGCTCTTGAAATTCTACTAAACTACAGATTTTGTACTAGCATTTCTATACTACTTGTTCTTTTCTTCTAGTTTGCCTAAGGATTGTCTTCTTATTAATTCTGCAATGCTTGTTCCATTATAGGTATGATCGTCGTACTCAATAAATGTTTCATCTTGATAATTGACTTTTAAGACTATGCTTAAATTCTCTTCGCCGTTTTGTGTGAAGTATATGTTAAGCCAATGTATAGGTCGAATGTTGTCAATGTATTTTGCAGGAGCAGATTGTAATATAGTACAAAAAGTTTCTATCGCTTTTTTATCAACTATTGTAAGTTTTGCATCATGGCTGAAACGCCACTCTTTATCACTCCATTTCCAACTGCCTTCGCGAATCTCGATTTTGCTTATTGACTTTGTGTTTACCAATGGTTTCTTTAAAGTGTCAAACCAGACTTCTCTAAAGTATAAAGTGTAAGAAGCTGTAATCACAAATAGTCCATTTGACACAATAAAAAGAATAATAAGCGTCTTGCGTTGTTTTTTATCAGTAAAAAGTTGTTTCCAGGTTACCATTCACTAAGATTGTTAATGCTAAATGTAGTGATCTTTTTCTAAGGTTTTTATCATTAAAAATATAAAAGCTTTTGTTTATCTTATTGCTCAACATTGTTTATTCAGCGTCAAAAGTAGGCTTTCATAATTAATAAATATCAATAGATTATGCTCAAAAGTTAAAAATAACTTCATAAATATTTAAATTCACATAAACACCTATTATTGACAACCTGGTATTGTTTGGCCAGGAGAATCTGATTGGTTCAACACTGGAAATTAGGAAACACAGGAGCAAGTGTTTGCCCAATGCTGTCAACGTAAAGAAGAAATACTCTAAAACGTACTCTCTTGCTGCCTTTCTGGAGGATTTCTATCGCTCAAAAAATAAAAGAGAAGAGGTAATCTCTTAGGTTGACAGATTTGAGCAGACATTCAATACTGATAACATAAGAAATTTTCGCTATTTTCGCCTTTCTAAAAAACGTTGGCTACAAACAAAACAATGAAATCCCTATCATTTAGTATAATTCCTACCCTTTTACTCCTAATAACCAGTTGTAACCAAAAACAGAATTACCAGTATGATACGTTTACAGTAGACACCACTTTAAGTAAGCAACTTGTTTTTCGCCTTATGGATAATGAATATGAGCTAACAAATCCATTTGATAAAGATACAATACCTCGTAAAACCACTTCTACTGTAACAATAGCAGTACTAAAAGACTCTCACGATCGGATGTATACAATGGACAAGCTAAGATGTAAAGCTAGCCTCAAAAAAGATACCCTGCGGATTACAATCGGGTATGCAGATGGTTTTACTGGAGCAGGTATCAGTATAAGAGCAGCCGGAAATACATTTACTACATTACCGTACCAATTTTATGATGTGATTACTGGCGAGAAAGAACCTATTATCCATATTGAAAAACAAAAACTGATGCTCAATAAAGCAGTCTACCAAGTAGGCGACAGTCTATACGGCCACCTTTACTTACGAACCATAGATACAGACTGCGTCAAAAAATATGCATCAGGCTTTTTCAGAACAGTTGTAACAAAAGAAGAATAAAGGGTAAAATGAATTTTATTGATACCCCCTCGCCTGTAATCTAAATAGCTCAGCATATCGACCATCGACTTGCAGCAGTTCCTCATGACTACCAATCTCCAGTAGTTCGCCATTGTCCAGCACCAGAATCCGATCAGCCATACGAACCGTAGAGAAGCGGTGTGATATCAGTACAGCCGTTTTCCCCTGAGTGAGTTCAGCAAAACGTTGAAACACTTCGTATTCGGCACGGGCATCCAGAGCGGCAGTCGGTTCGTCGAGAATCAGAACCTGTGCATCACGCATGTAGGCACGTCCCAACGCAACTTTCTGCCATTCCCCTCCTGATAACTCCACTCCATCACCGAAGCTACGTCCCAGCATCTGGTCATAACGAGCAGGTAGCTTTTCGATCACATGATTCGCCAGACTTTGCTGTGCTGAGGACTCAATGCGCGACAGGTTTTCTTTGTCTCCGATCTTGCCAATTGCAATGTTGGTTCCCGCAGTCATCTTAAATCGTACAAAGTCCTGAAAAATTACGCCTATATTTTCACGCAAGTCTTTCAGATCATATTCCCGCAGATCGCGGCCATCCAGTAAAATCCGTCCTTCTGTCGGATCATACAGACGCGCCAGCAACTTTACCAGTGTTGTTTTTCCAGCTCCATTCTCCCCTACCAAAGCCAGCTTCTCTCCCGGATGTAAGGTAAAACTCAGGTGTCGGTTTGCCCATCGTTCGGAGTTATGATACCGAAAGCCAACATTCTCAAAAACAAATCCCTGTTGAATTGGTCGGGGGAAAGGCAAGGCTTTCTCAAGAGAAGCAATATTGGGCTTTATATCAAAATATTCAAACAAATCACGTAAATACAGAGCTCCCTGTGATACACTGGAAAATCGGGACAAGATGCCTTCCAACAGACTTCGCAGTTGTCTGAAAGACCCTGCCAGAAAAGTCAGATCCCCGATAGAGATCTTCCCTCCTATAGTCCGCCAGATAATGAGCACATATGCCGAATAATAACCGATTGTTCCAATTCCGGAAAGCAAACTACCCCACGAAGCCCTTCGGATAGACAAACGTTTATTCTGTGTATAAAACTGCCAGGATAGTTCTTTAAACCGATTAATCAGAAAATCGGATAGTCCAAATATCTTTACCTCCTTTGCGGATTCATCACTAGCTCCCATATAGCGTAGATAATCCAGTTCCCGACGTTCAGGAGTCCACCCTCTCACCAGCGAATAACTCTTCTCATTGAAATAGTTCTCACCCAAAAAAGAAGGAATTACAGCCAAGAGCAAAACCACAATCAGCCAGGGATTAAATGCAATCAGTCCACCTGCCAGAAAGAACATCGTAATTGTATCCTGTACCTGTCCAAGCACCTGAGATAACAGTACAGTACGACCAATAGTCTGCTGACGAGCCCTCTCCAACTTGTCATAAAATGTAGGATCTTCAAACTGTTCCAGGTCCAGTGTGGCTGCATGCTCCATAATCTGGACAGAGGTCTTGTTGGCAAACAAATCACCCAGCAAACTATCTATCAAGGCAATGGATCTACCTAAGCCATCTGACAGGATAGCTAGTCCCAGCTCAGCACTGATAAGCCACCATAAATGTTCATGATCTGAACCATGGGATTGTTTGGTCTGAAGAATCACCTCATCAATAATCAACTTTCCAATATAGAGTATTAGTACAGGTATAGCAGCCCGAAAAATACGTAAGATTACATTGGCAATAAATAAAGAGGGAGAGGCATCCCAAACCATGTGAAAGAAAGCAGGCAGGTTGCGTAAAGCACCTAGCCGTTCCCGTAAAGTTACTTTCTCATCAGTTTCATTACCTGGTCTGCCACTACGACCAGTACTAGAGCGAATCGCCATGTATAAAAATCTACTACGTTAAAACCCGATTGGATGTACGAATAATGACACACCATAGGTGTAACAAATTTTCCAGGAAAAAGATCATACACAAAAAAGGTCTGAACAGATGTCCAGACCAGCAAGATATTCTTGACCATTGTACTCTATAAAATATCAGGAAAGCAAATCCTTCTCTTTCAAAAAGTCAAATATAAGTTTATCCACTTCTGAAATTTTGTCCTTATCGCTATAATTTAACCAGGTTATTTCTTCAATTTCAGAGGCAGCACTTATCTCTCCAGTATATTCTGCCATATAACAGGTCATTTGTACCATAGTTCCTTCCGGATGCCCGTGTGCCTGCGCCTGAAATACTCCTACTAATTGCAGCGTATCGTTAGTCAGGTTAATACACAACTCCTCATTGATTTCTCTGCACAAAGCTTCTACATCAGTTTCACCAAGTTCTCTTTTTCCTCCGGGAATATAGTATTTGTCCTTGCCATAGGTTCTGGTAGAAAGGATAGATTTATTTTTTAACTCAATCCAGGCAAGTTTGTCAATTGTTTTCATGTAGTTAACAGGTGAAATAGTTTGATACCAATATAAAGCAAAATAGTAAAAAGACTGTTAGTCAAGTACACGAAAAAAGCCCGACTTGTAGCCAGGCTCCTGTATTAAATAGATAATAATTATTTAATGTCATTTAGTTTTGCTCTTACCTGCTCCACTACCTTCTTTTGTTTTTCAATCTCTTCCTGTGCTTTTTTCTGTTCTTTTAGATTGGCTTCTATTTCTTTAGGGATTCGCTCTCTGTCTGCTGCATTCTTTGCCAGCTTGTTTTGCAGGTCTGTTTTTTGACGACCGTTCTTTTCCTGATCTTTGTGCAGGCTCTCTCCATTTTTGATGGCTTTATCCCTTTCTTTCTCACGTGCCTTCAACTCTTTTTCAGAAGCTTGAATTTCTACAGGCATATCTTTTTTCTTCTTTCCTACATAAACTACCCCAGCTGAATCCAGTGAGGACTTTACAGAAGTCATAACTGTCTGCTGTTTTGTATAGGCATCTGCAGTCTGTTTTTGCTCGTCCTTGTTCAGGAGAATGTCACGAACCAACTGGATAGAATCATTATGATTCTTTACCATCTGCTCATCATAATTGATCTTGTCTTTTTTGTTCTCCTCCAGATCTTTTTGTAAACCTTCTCCTTTGCGCACCAGTTGTTCATTGGTACGAATCCTCTTATCGAGTTCTTTCTGTGCTACTTCCACCTCACGATTCACTTGTTCGCGATACATTCTTACACCAAAGTCGTGCAACAAGTCTACAGCTGAGGAATATTTGGAATGTGCAGGATCTGTAATAAAGGCAGCATCGTCTTTTAAGGAATAGAAAATAGTTGTAGCCCCATCACTACTGGTAACTTTGCTGGTAATAGCTATGGGAGCAAATGAAAGATTTGGCATCTTGCCTACAGCAACGGAATATACATTCTTGCTGCCTTTGGGAGTTTCAACCTTGCCATATTCTTTCAAAAATTCTTTCCAGCCTTTGGTCACATATTTTTCATCAATATACAATACAGTTTGCACGCCTTTTGCTTCATTACTGATAATAAATTCAGTAGCAGGCTTTACTGTAACTGTCTGAGCCTGCACGGTAAACAAGGCACCTAACAAGAGTAAGCTCGTGCTCAGCGTAAAAAAGATTTTCATAGTGGATACATTTAAACGAATAACTATTTTTAGAACATTCAAAAGTATAAATTTTTATTCAGGTTCGTCGTTATTATCATAATATCCGTATATATTTCTGATCACCGCTTATCCGGGGTCACGTCCGTTTATTGCAATGCCTTACTATAAATTATAATTATTCTCTAATTTGCAATATTGCACACAAATTGTACCATTAAAGTCTCTACGTTATCGTTGTAGTATTTTAATTTTTGACAAAACATTCTCATTTTAATCATTTCTTGAATTTGTTCTCAATGAAAAAAATTCTGTTCAGTTGGGTAATGAGCCTGACAATCGTTGTTACGGCATGGGCAGTGGAGCCACCCAAAACTCCTTTTTATCAGTTTACGATTGACCTTACCAAAGTAAAGCAAGATAAGGTAGGTGTTAATCTTATTGTTGCACCCCAAACCAAAAAAGAAGTTATCTACTACCTTCCCAAGATAGTGCCTGGTACTTATGCAAACTATGATTTTGGCCGATTTGTTTCTGAATTTCAGGCAAGAGACAAGCAAGGCAAACCGCTACAAATAGAAAAGGTAGATGAAAACAGCTGGAAGATTAAGCAAGCCAATCTGTTACATCGTATCAGCTATACAGTAGAAGATACTTGGGACACAGATCTTGAAGGTGAGTTTGTATTTGAGCCAGGTGGGACAAACATTGAAGAAGAAAAAAACTTTGTTTTAAATACACATGGCTTCTTTGGCTATCTTGACGACCAGAAACGTGTATCATACGAAGTGAACGTAGTGAAACCTGCAGGTTTTTATGGATCTACACCCTTGAACACATCCAAGGTAACAGGAAATACAGATACATATCTGCTTAATTCATATAATGAACTGGTAGATTCCCCCATGATGTATAACAAACCTGATACTACTATACTGAAGGTTGGAGGAGCAGATATTCTGATTTCTATTTATTCACCCAACAAAGTAGTATCTGCTAAAGAAGTAGGAACAAACATTGGTCCTATGCTGGAAGCGCAAAAGCAGTATCTGGGTGGTAAATTGCCTATTAAGAAATATGCTTTCCTGATTTATCTGTTTGACAAACAACCTAAGTCCGGCAAACTGGGAGCACTGGAACACTCCTATTCTTCTCTATACTGCCTACCTGAATATAGTGCAGCAGAATTGTCTCAGACCATTCGGGATGTGGCTTCACATGAGTTCTTCCATATTCTGGCACCGTTAAGCATTCACTCAGAGCAAATTCACTATTTTGACTTCAACAAACCTCAAATGTCCAAGCATTTGTGGCTCTACGAAGGAATGACTGAATATTTTGCAGGCCATATGCAGGTAAAAGAAGGTTTGATTGATTTGCCTAAATATGCTGAAATGATACGTGATAAGTTTTATGCTGCAGATCAATACAATGATTCTCTTCCGTTTACAACCATGAGCAAAGGCTGTCTGGATGTATACAAAGACCAGTACGACAACGTGTATCAGAAAGGTGCGTTGATAAACCTTTGTCTGGATATCAAATTGCGCCAACTATCAGGTGGGAAGTATGGGGTACAAAACTTAATGGCAGATCTGGCTAAAAACTATGGCAAAGACAAGCCATTCAAAGATGAAGAGTTATTTAGTGTTATTACCAAACTTACCTATCCTGAAATCGAAACATTCTTTAAACGGTATGTGGATGGTCCGGAACGTTTGCCTCTGGAAGAATGCTTTGCTGCTGTAGGTATCACATACAAAGCCAATGGAGGTAAAATCAAAACCATATCTATGGGTAACATAGAAATGGGCTTCAATGCTGCTACCAAACGTCTGGTGATTGCCAGTACCTCGAAGATGAATGATTTTGGCAAAAAAATGGGCTATCAGGAAAAGGATGAAATTGTCTCTATCAATGGCAACAATGTAACTATCGAAAATGTACAGCAGGTATTTACAGAGTTCAGAGAAAAGACCAAAGAAGGAGATAACCTGGAAATGGTAGTAGCTCGTCAAGGTGCAGATGGAAAAGAACAACAGGTGAAGCTACAGGGCAAAGTACAGGCTGTAGAAGTAGAACAAAAACATTTGTTTGAACCAATGGCTAATCCTACACCTGAACAAATTGCTCTACGAAAAGCGTGGATTAATCAATAAGATATAATAAAAGTCCTTGGTGATATCACCAAGGGCTTTTATTATGCTAACTTCATCTTTTTACGATAGTACCGAGTCCAGATACCAATTCCTATTCCTCCTATGACTCCGGGAGCTATCCAGGCTACTAATGGAGGGATAAACTCTACCTTGGAAGCATTTACTACACAAAAGGCTGTTAAGGTTGCCAGATAAGCCCCCATAATACGACCCATGTGTAGGAAAAACCAAGCCATTTTCTCCGGAATGGCCTTCTTGCGGTATACCTGTAGATCATGTGAGGCAATACGAGCATAAAAAACGCCAAAGACTGCATAAAGTATGGCAAAGGATGTATTTCCTCCTGTAAAGTTCCAGACAGCAAGCCCTATCATACATACACCTGCCAGAAGACCTATTCCTGAAATAATCCAATCGCCCAGTGTAGGAAGAATCTCTTTTTTCTGTTTGGTCGCCTGTATACCTGTATAAGTCAGATAAAAGCTGAATATTCCGATAAACGCTAAGAATAGCAGAAATGGACGATATGGTTTAATTATGTAGGTTACCAGAGCCGAAGCAGAAACCATATACATAGCCCATACATAAATACGTCCTGCATTGATATGTAACTTACCTCCTTTTTTAGCAAACATTGGAATCAATCCGACAG
The DNA here is from genome assembly GCF_030068545.1 of Xanthocytophaga flava. Taxonomy (NCBI): domain Bacteria; kingdom Pseudomonadati; phylum Bacteroidota; class Cytophagia; order Cytophagales; family Rhodocytophagaceae; genus Xanthocytophaga; species Xanthocytophaga flava. The sequence goes on from NZ_JASJOR010000020.1 coordinate 9,457, forward strand.
TAAGGGCGGTAAAACCTGCCAGAATGTGAATATAAAGTGTTAGTTTTTGCAAAGCTTCCATGTGAACAAAATGTGTTTTTTGGTTTGGTCTCTGCAAAAGTAGAAGGAGGATTGGGAGCCCGCAATAGCAAAGGGATAAGCAGGCAGGCTTTGGGACAATTGACACGAAATGGGACTAAAAACAAGCTTTTGGGACGTTTGTCAAACCTTTTGAAGTACTTCCAGTACTTGTTTGGCATATTTTCGCGCTACAGGTATAGCTTCTTCCTGTCCAGAAAGATGAAGTTTGTATCCTTGTGCATTCCCTGAAATACGTGTTACCTGTTCCAGATTTACAATATACGAACGGTGACATCGGATGATATCCGAAACAGACACCTGTGACTCAAGACGGGTAAGACTACTCCGGATTAGCTCTTTGGTGATTCGTCCCTCTGTTTGTATACACACCGTACAATAATTATCCGCACTTTCTATATATAATAGCTGAGAGGACTTTACTACTAACCGATCTTTTTCATTCTCTGCAATTAATTCCACTACGGAGAATTCTGGATAAACAGGGGAATGTATCTCAACAGGTTTGGAATAATGTCTCAGCCGGACAATGTAATTTGCCAGAACAAAGCCTGTTGTTGGAAAAATACCAATGGAGAAAGTAGTAATAGCGGTAACCAGGAAGTTATGAAACCGGAATGTTGCGGTATCCAGTATCCACATATTATAAAGGTAATTTCCTATGGTAACACTAAGTAGAATAAAAACTACCCAACCTATTTCTTTCCAAACTTTCCAGCTTTTCTCATTAAAAAATGAATTCCATTGCAAACGAATTCCATAAAAATCAATCAACAATACGAGTATTGTTACCAGACCATATCCGGCAATCTTGAGAACCTTGTACTCAGTATTCCATTGGTAAATTCCAAAAGGCTGAAAGAACACTAAAAATCCCGCCACAAACAATCCCGCCAACACAATTCCTATACTATCTCTTTTTGTTACTTCCCGAAAAGGATATGGTTGATTTAACATACATCAGGTACTAGCTAAACAATTTCCACAAAAAACACCACGAAGATAAGGTGAATCAAGGATTCTTACTCATTGATGAAATCACATTGACAAACTTTTAACCTATTCACTAACTTAACGCTCTATGAATCAATGCAATTCAATAGAAAAAATCAGATAACAAGGATTTTTACATTCCACAACTTTAGGACTCTTCTCTCCTATTATATAACAAATTCCAGTTTACTTTTTGATAAACTAAAGGAACCATTGTATCTTTTGCCTCCTATCCTATCTATCAGATCACTTTTATACCTGATGAACGTATGCAACTAAAACATTTTATCAGTTTATCTTTTTTATGTATTGTGACCACTACACTTTTTGCTCAAACTCCTGCTACAACCGTGTCAGCTACAGTTCCTGAACCTATATTACTCTGGCCTGAAGGCGCTCCGGGAGCCTTGGGAGATACTGATGAAGACAAGCCAGCCATTTATCCCTTTCCCGCTCCCAAAGAAACAGCTACCGGGGCAGCAGTGCTAATCTGCCCTGGAGGCGGTTATATTAATCGTGCCATGGAACATGAAGGCTATGACCTTGCCCGTTGGTTTAATCAAATGGGTATTACAGCTTTTGTACTCCGATATCGGGTTAATAATGCAGAACACAAGAAATATGGCTACCCACATGCTTTCCATGATGCTACCAGAGCCATGCGAACCATACGCAGTCGGGCTAAAGAGTGGAGTATCGACCCTGACAAGATTGGGTTAATGGGTTTTTCAGCAGGCGGACACCTGGCATCGATGCTCGGCACACACTTTGATAATGGAAATTCCAAAGCCAAAAATGTGTTAGATAAAACCTCTTCACGTCCCAGCTTCCTAATGCTGATTTATCCGGTTATCTCCTTCACAACTCCTTATACCCACCGTGGATCAAGAGATATGCAGATTGGTCCGGACTTGGATTCAACACTGGCCGAATACATGTCTACCGAAAATCATGTGACCAGCTTTACCCCTCCTACCTTTCTGATGTATACAGATGATGATCCGGTACTGGCAGATAATGCAGTCTTATTCTACATGGGTTTACGTAAAGCGAAAGTCCCTGCCGAACTACATATATATGAAAAGGGTGGACATGGATATGGTATGGCGAATGGTATAGGCAAAGCACCTAACAACCCTATTCTGGCTACATGGACAGACCGTCTCAAAGACTGGCTTAAAAATAGAGGTGTTGTCAAAAAATAGTAAATTCTATAGGAACTGTATTATAAAATGTGAGTAATCAGGCAGTTGCCTGAACTACTCGCATTTTTTTATTTTTCAATAAGATTTCCGAAAAGCACTCGATTGTTATTCTGTCACTTTATAAGGACTATCCGTTTTTCTATCGTATTTTTGACGACTAATTGTCCGATTGCTATTCTCCTACAAAGAGTTTTATATGATAAAAATGTCTGTAAAAACAATCCTCCTGCTAGTAGTTATATTAGCAGCCTCCTGCAAAAAAGATGATGAGTCCATAAAGAAAATTGAACCTACTGTATATGTTGGAGGAGATGGACAATTTGGGAATCATTCTCAGATAAAATACTGGAAAGATGGTTTAGAAGTCCCTATGAGTACAGATGCATATGGAGGTATTAGTCTGTCAATGTTTGTTGATGGCAAAGATGTCTATGTTGCAGGGCAAGGGCTTACAGGTTATAGTTTAGGTGCTAAATATTGGAAAAATCAAACAGCTGTGAACTTAACAGAAGAGCATTCTTCTATTCTTAACGATATAGTAGGAATTGCAAGGGATATTTATGTCTTTAACAAAGATGTATATGTAGCAGGTTATGAATGGAATGGAACGGAGAATGTCGCCGCCTATTGGAAGAACGGAGAATCTGTCCACCTCAGTAGCGACCCACATTCTGAGGCAACCTCAATTTTTGTGACAGAGACAGATGTATATATAGCAGGTAATGAATGGAACGGAAAAAACAGTGTAGCAAGATACTGGAAGAATAGAAAAGTTGTGAACCTAACAGATGAACCTAGCAGTGCTCAAGCTATTACTGTTGTAGATAATAATGTATATGTACTTGTTAACAGCTACGACAAAGGAATCAGTTACTGGAAAAATGGAACTCAGATAAAAGTGACTAGTGGAGAGCCTAAAACCATTGCCTATGATTTTTTTGTGTCAGGCTCTGATGTATATATAGTTGGAGGAGAGTGGAATGGAGAAGATTATTTAGGCAAATACTGGAAGAATGGTGTTGGAACAGATATTAGAGATAAAGATAGTTATGCAATTACAACCTGTATTTATGTACTGGATGACGATATATATATAGGTGGATATTTATCTCCATATGGTAAGCCCGCTACTGCAGTTTACTGGAAAAACGGAGTGATGACTAAATTAACAAATGGTACCAGCTCTTCTTTTGCATCAGACATTTGTGTTATCAAATAATGGTATAACATTATATAGCGACTTACTAAATTAGTTGAGTAAAAAACAAAGCCCTTCCGGATATACCAGAAGGGCTTTGTTTTGCCTTTACAGTTTGTTTTCAAACTAATACAGCTGCAGGCTGTTTTCCCAATTCTTTCATCATGCGTACATGTGAAGCCAGTGCCCCACTCATGGTAGAAAACTCATGATAGGGTAAATTATACTCCTCACAGGTAGCTTTCACAATATGGCTAATTGCTGGATAATGTATGTGGCTAATGCGAGGGAATAAATGGTGCTCTACCTGATAATTCAATCCACCAACAAACCAGGATACGATCTTATTACCTCTAGCAAAGTTTGCAGTTGTACGAATTTGGTGTACAGCCCACTCATTTTCTATCTGAAGAGGTTCTGTACCTGCAAATTCAAATTCTGTATGTTCAACAACGTGAGCTAACTGGAACACTACCGCCAATGTAAGTCCCATAGTGATGTGCATAAAAGTAAATCCGATGGCCCAAGCTTGCCAACCCACTAAATATACAGGAACACCAATATAGAATATAGCATACAGGACTTTGCTTACCCAGAAAATGATATGTTCATTTCTGTCCATTTTCTGAAGTGGAGTGGTAAATACTTTCTGTTTAAAGTATTTATTGAAATCCATCAGAAATATCCAGGCAAACGAACTGATGCCATAGACCAGAAACACATAAAAATGTTGGAAACGATGTGCCGGAACCCAAGTTTGTGTATGACATTGACGCATCAGGGGGCTTTTAGCGATATCATCATCTACCCCATCTACATTGGTGTAGGTATGATGAACAATGTTGTGCTTGAACTTCCAGATAAAAGCGTTGCCTCCTAAAGCATTTAGCGTTAGACCTAAAAGATCATTTACCCACTTCTTGCTTGAATAACTTCCATGGCAGGCATCGTGCATGATATTGAATCCAATACTTGCCAGTACAAACCCCAGCAAAGCACTCAAAGCTATACCTGGTAAAATGGACATTGGAACGGTCAGCAATAGTAAATACAAAAATATTGCAGACGGAATTAGCACTGCCGTTTTTAAGTAAAGCTTCCAGTTTCCGTTTTTTTTAATATTGTTTTCAGAGAAATACTGATCAACAGAAGATTGGAGGGCACGATAGAAACTAGTGTTTTTACGACTGAATGTGACTTTGGGCATGAAACCGAGTTAAACCTGAAAGATAGAGAAGAATTAAATTTTAATAACTAGTGGTTGTTTTGCTAACGCATAAATTACCTACAAGGTATATCTTTATTGCCACATATTTTAAAAAAATCAAAAATTATCTGGCTTATGTTCAAAAAAATCAATTTGGTACTAAAATCTATTGCGGTTATTCTTGACCAATCATACCCAATAACAGGTATCGTACAGAATTTATTGCCCAAATAAAGATATTTTTCTTGTAGCTTATTACCACATTATGCTTTCAGAACTTGTGTATGATTACAGTAAGAGTAAAATACGGAAAAAGAAGGTAAATGGTTTTGGTAACACTCAATTAAATAATTTTATTTATGCGAAATGCAAAACTATAGATGCTAATGTACGTATACTATCAATACCCACTTCAACAGGTGATAAAGATAAAGTATACGTTTTGTGTTAATCAAGTTAAACTCCTCAACTGATGCAGATTCATACACTTACTATCTCCAATACAGAGGGTGGTCTGACAGACCTTCACATTTGCACAGATCCAGGTATGCCAGCAACAGCAGGATTATGGATTACAGATGTGAACTATATAATGCTTGGTAATGATCGATGGCTCGAGTGGAATGAGATCTATGGTCATAGTGAAAAGCAAAAAAGTTTCCTTGCAAAAGTAGAAAAACACTCCTTACAAGACATTACTTCCAATATAAGCATGACATCACCATTGAGAAACCGCTAAAATTTCAGAGAAGATAGGTAGAAAACAAGCTAGAAAGTAGTAAATTTTCGAATTGAAAAAACTTACTATTTATGCAAACCCTTACTTCTACTTCTGAACCTTTAGTAAACAAACCTTCTTCTCCGCGATTTCTCTCTCTGGATGTCTTTCGTGGTATGACTGTTGCCGGAATGATTCTGGTAAACAATCCCGGAAGCTGGGAATATGTATATGCCCCATTAAGACATGCATCCTGGAATGGCTGTACACCTACTGATCTTGTTTTTCCATTTTTTCTCTTTGCAGTAGGCAATGCCCTGAGTTTTGCTATTGGGAAATATGTGTCAGAAGGTACTGGCAAAGTGCTACAAAAGATCTTTACACGTACTCTGCTGATTTTTGGGATAGGACTACTACTTAACTGGTTTCCGTTCTTCAAGTTACAGGATGGAGAATGGGTTTTCAAAACATTTGACAAACTACGGATTTTTGGTGTATTGCAGCGAATTGCACTTGCCTACATGGGCGGAGCATTGGTTGTTGCATTTTTTAAACCCAAACAATCGTTTGCTATAGCTTGCGGGCTCCTGATTGGATACTGGCTTATTTTGCTCGGCTTTGGGGATCTGACGCTGGAAGGAAATGCTGTGCTGAAACTGGACAAATGGTTACTTGGAGAAGATCATTTGTACCATGGGTATTACAGCGAAGTTCTGAAACAAAACATTGCGTTTGATCCGGAAGGATTACTTAGTTTTATACCTGCTATCGCATCTGTGATATTTGGTTTTCTGGTAGGTAGATTCATCAAAGAGAAAGGCAACACATATGAAATGCTTTCCAATCTGTTTGTATTCGGTAGTCTGGCTATATTTATAGCCCTGTGCTGGAATATGGTGTTTCCAATTAACAAACCCATTTGGAGCAGTTCTTATGTATTTCATACAACAGGATTGGCTATGATACTACTGGGAGTTATTATTTATCTGGTTGATCTAAAAGGATACAAAGGATGGACTAACTTCTTTGTGGTCTTTGGTAAAAATCCACTTTTCATTTATGTCTTGTCAGGAATTATTCCCAAACTTATGTCATTGGTTCCTGTTGGAGACACTAATTTGTCCGGGTGGCTTTATAGTGGAATACTCCAACCTATAGCTGGTGATTACAATGGATCTTTACTATTTGCTATTCTAAATGTACTCTTCCTCTGGTTTATAGGTCTGATGCTGGATAGGAAGAAGATTTATATTCGTGTATAAATGATCCAACACATTAGTAATGAAAAAGCCCTGTTTGTAACAGGGCTTTTTCATTAGTGACTATAGGCTTTTACTGTTTCAATGAAACAACGAACTTTATCCGGATCTGTGTCGGGATAAACACCATGTCCCAGATTAGCAATATGACGTTGAGGGCCAAAAGCTTTCAGCATATTCTTTACTTCTTTCTCTATTGTCTGATAGTCTGCATACAATACACATGGATCAAGGTTTCCCTGAAGTGTTTTATCAGGCCCTACCAGTTGCCGAGACTCTGCAGGGTCCATTGTCCAGTCTAGTCCTATGGTATCACATTCTAGCTGGGCTATCTCGGTACGGGCAAACCATGCATCTTTGGCAAAAACCGTTTTTGGAACTTCCTGAATAGCTGCACAAATCTGTTTCAGATAAGGTAGAGAGAAGGTACGGTATTGTTCCGGACTCAGAATGCCTGCCCATGAATCAAAGATTTGTATCAGATCAGCTCCTGCTGTAATCTGCCCTTTCAGGTAAGCAATGGTACTGTCTGTAATCTTTTGAAGCAGTGTATGTGATAATTGAGAATCAGTGTACAACATCCGTTTTGCTTTGGAAAACGTCTTGGAACCACTCCCTTCAATCATATACGCAAATATTGTCCATGGAGCACCTGCAAATCCAATTAATGGGACCCGATTATTCAAGTCACGTTTGGTAATCCGGATGGCTTCCAGTACATATCCCAGATCCGTTTCTGCATCAGACACTTTCAGTCTGTCTACATCAGCCTGAGTCTGTACAGGATTTGGAAACCAGGGTCCTCGTTTCTCTATCATTTCATAGGGCAACCCCATAGCTTCGGGAATCACCAGTATATCAGAAAAAATAATAGCTGCATCTACTCCCAGAATATCTACTGGCTGTATAGTTACTTCTGCTGCAAGTTCTGGAGTAGTAGCCAGGCTAATAAAACTACCTGCTTTTTCACGTACAGCCCGGTATTCGGCCAGTATTCGACCTGCCTGACGCATCAGCCACACAGGAGTACGTTCTGTTTTTTCACCACGGGCCGCCCGTAGTAATAAATCATTTTTCAATGTCATATGGCAAAGGTAATAAGAAGAGCGAATAAGGCAGAATGCGAACAAAAGAAAAAATAGAATCCAACTAGTTATATTCTTTTACCTTCAGACAAGATCTATTATTGTCATATAAACAAGTATTTGCCGATTACTCTTAAACAAATCCCATTAATGCTTTAATATGTACAATAAAATACATTAAATTTACATCTCTTTGTAGAATCCCAGTTCTGATTCTTTGACCTATTATATACTTTTCTGTATCCTTAGTTATCACTTATGAAAATCACCAAAATTCATGGTGTTTCTGCTGGCTTGTTAGGAATGTTGCTGTTTGCAAGTGCCTATCAGACAAATACTACCACCCGACCACCAGAAACTGTACTGGATAGCTTGTATCGCCAGCTAACAGATGAGCAGAAACGACTTCCTGAAAATGCATTACTAGGCCTTAAAATAGCCGATGGCCTGGATGCTACCTTGTTTGCATCGGAACCTACTATCACCAACCCAACCAATATAGATGTAGACGCAAAGGGACGTGTCTGGGTATGTGAAGCGTATAACTACAGGCCTGCCATCAATGGTAATCCTAGTCACAAGGAAGGCGACCGCATTATGATTCTGGAAGACACCAATGGTGATGGGAAATCAGATGTTAGCAAGGTCTTTTACCAGGGACCTGAAATTAATGCGCCACTGGGTATCTGGGTAATGGGTAATAAAGTATTGGTTTCCCAAAGTCCATATGTCTATTTGTTTACAGATGAGAATGGTGATGATAAAGCAGATAAAAAAGAGATTGTTTTTGAAGGCATAAGTGGCGAACAGCACGATCATGGGATGCATGCTTTTGTATTTGGTCCTGATGGAAAATTCTATTTTAACTTTGGAAATGAAGGACAACAGTTAAAGGATAAAGAAAACCGATTTATCAAAGATATAGAAGGCAATGAGATCGCTGTAAAAAACTATAAACAAGGTGTAGTATTTCGCTGTGATCCTGACTTTAAAAATCTGGAGGTACTGGGACAAAATTTCCGGAATAATTATGAAGTAGCCGTAGATTCCTATGGTACTCTCTGGCAATCAGACAATGACGATGATGGAAATAAAGGTGTTCGTATTAATTATGTAATGGAATATGGAAACTATGGTTATACAGATGAAATCACAGGAGCAGGATGGCAAGCCAATCGTACGAATATTGAACCAGAAATCCCTCGCCGTCACTGGCACCTCAATGATCCGGGTGTAGTACCTAATTTATTACAAACAGGTGCTGGCTCTCCTACAGGAATGGTGGTATATGAAGGCACATTACTTCCTGAACCATTCCGCAACCAGATGATTCACTGCGATGCAGGTCCTAATGTAGTTCGTTCGTATCCTGTTTCTAAAGATGGTGCTGGTTATAAAGCATCTATTGTAAATATAATGGAAGGTGTACGAGATCAATGGTTTCGGCCATCTGACGTATGCGTAGCTCCTGATGGTTCATTATTAGTTGCCGACTGGTATGACCCGGGTGTAGGTGGACATCAGGCTGGAGATCAGAATCGTGGACGAATTTTTAGAGTTGCCCCATCCAACACACCCTATAAGATCCCTACTTATAATCTAAGTACAATAGAAGACGCATTGAAAGCATTGGAAAACCCAAACCTTTCTGTGCGCTATCAGGCATGGAATGCTATACATAACATGGGTACCAAGGCAGAAAAAGCACTTTCTAAATATTATAAAGCAAACATTCAGAATCCACGTCTGCAAGCACGTGCATTATGGTTGCTAACCAAGATAGATGGTAAAGGCAAAAAATATGTAGAAACGGCATTAAAAGATGCCAATCCGGATATTCGAATTACAGCCTTACGTGCTGCACGCGAGTTGAAACTGGATATTATACCATATGTAAAACAACTAATCAGTGATCCGGATGCTCAGGTACGCAGAGAATGTGTGATTGCACTCCATCATAACTCCAGTACGGATGCACCTGCTTTATGGGCAAAGCTGGCACAACAATATGATGGAAAAGACCGCTGGTATCTGGAGGCTTTGGGCATTGGTGCGGATAAACAATGGGATAGCTATTTTTCAGCCTGGTTAAAAGTAGCAGGAACAGATGCGGACGTGACCGCAAGTCCTGCCAACCGGGATATTATCTGGCGTGCACGTACAGGGCAGGCTGTACCTCTTCTTGCCAAGCTTGCCTCTGAGTCTTCTACAGATATTAGTCAACGTTTACGTTATTTCCGGGCATTTGACTTCATTCCAGATGTCAATGCCAAATCGATAGCACTGCTGAAAATGCTGGAAGGAAGTAACTCAGACCAGACTCAGGTTAACAAATTAGCACTCAATCACCTGGACCCAGCATCTGTCCGTCGTTCTGAAACAGCAATGAATGCTCTCAGAAATGTACTGACATCCATACAGGGTACACAGGAATATCTGGAACTAGTAAGCAGATATGAATTGGAAGAAGAAAATGATCGCTTACTGAAAATGGCGTTGGAAAAAAATGGGGATCGTCTGGGCAGAGATGCTGCTGGACTACTGCTAAAACAGAATGGCGGCACCAAAGTACGGGAGATCATCAATGGTAAAGATGAAAAACAGGCAGTAGCGATGCTGACTGCTTTACGATCAGTAGGTAGTAAAGAATCCCTCCAAATTCTGGAAGGAACGGCTTTTAACTCTAAAAATTCTTTGTCTCTAAGAAGAGAAGCAGCTGGCCGTATCGGCAATAGCTGGGATGGAGAAGAACGGGTATTGACACTGTTAAAAGAAGGTAAAGTACCTGAAGAACTAAAAGCTTCCCTTGTCAATAGTGTAAGCGGAGCCTGGAGGAAAAGTGTGAGAACTGAAGCAGCCAGCTATCTGGGAAAAACAGCTACAGTACAAAAACATCCTGCACTGGATCAGATGCTGACTATGAAGGGTGATGCGACGAATGGTGTTACCGTATTTAAAAATAATTGTTCGGTTTGCCATCAGGTCAAAGGAGAAGGTATGGACTTTGGACCAAAACTAACTGAGATTGGCAGCAAGTTGCCCAGAGAGGCTCAATATATTTCTATCATGCATCCGGATGCCGGAATCAGCTTTGGTTATGAAGGATATGAGATAAAGCTTAAAGATGGGAGTACCATAGCTGGCATCATTGCCAGCAAAACAGAAACAGATCTCCAACTGAAAATGCCGGGAGGAATAATAAGCAATTATAAGATGGCTAAAGTTGCCTCTATCAAACAAATGGAGAGTTCGATGATGCCCTCAGGACTAGCAGATAATATGACTACACAGGAACTGGTAGATCTAGTTGCTTATCTGGTATCATTAAAGAAAGCAAACTAGTACATAAAACACTATTATCTTTTTTCGATGCCCTGAATAGAACTTTTATTCAGGGCATCGGTCATTTAAGAGAAGGTAACAAGCCATCAGGAAACATCTTATGATAAATTTTATTCATATTTGCAGAGAACTCTAGCCTGTTATGTCTCTATATGATTACTAAGAAACGTATTACCTACATTGTATCTAATATCAACAAAGCATTGGCTTTTGAATGGGTAGTACAGTATCTGAGCAAAGATAAGTTTGAACTGAGTTTTATTTTGCTTAATCCGGGAGATTCTGTCCTGGAACGTTTTCTTATTGAGCACAAAACACCTTTTATTCGCATTTCCTATCATGGAAAAAAAGATTTACCAGGAGCGATATCTCAGATTCGACAATTTTTAAAGAAGAATCAAACAGAGGTAGTGCATTGTCACTTGTTTGATGCAAATGTTGCGGGACTCATTGCAGCCAGATTAACAGGAATAAAGAAACGCATCTTCACCCGTCATCATGCTACATTTCACCACCAATACTTTCCCCGTGCAGTTTGGTATGATCGCTTTATCAACCGGATGGCATCAGATATTATAGCTATTAGCGAGAATGTAAGACATGTACTAATTAAAAAAGAGAAGGTCAACTCTAACAAAATCACGTTAATACATCATGGTTTTGAACTGGAGAAGTTTAGAGAAATATCAGAAGAAAAAGTAAATAAGTTAAAGGATAGATATAAAACACTGGGTAAGTATCCTGTAATTGGAGTAATATCCAGATATTTTGAATTAAAGGGTATTCAATATATTATTCCAGCCTTTAAATCACTGCTTGACTCCTATCCCAATGCACATCTGGTACTAGCTAATGCTACTGGAAATTATAAACAGGAAATCGAACAGTTATTACAAACGCTTCCACCCAATAGCTATACAGAGATACCATTTGAAGAGGATCTGTTTTCTCTCTATCAAACTTTTGACATTTTTATCCATGTATCTATTAATACAGATATTGAAGCATTTGGACAAACCTATGTAGAAGCTTTGGCTGCAGGAATTCCATCTATATTTACACTTTCCGGAGTAGCTGCAGAATTTATTCAAGATGGTAAAAATGCATTGGTAGTTCCTTTTAAAAATAGCGATGCTATTACAGATGCATGTAAAAAAATATTAGCTGACTCCAACCTTCAGAATACGCTGATTGAAAACGGAATAAAAAGTGTAGAGGAGCAATTTGCTTTAAAACACATGATCTCCAAACTAGAGAGTCTCTACTTAGAAAATTCCTGATAAGCCGGTGCACTTTACTTCTCAATCTCAAACATTCGCACATCGGTAGCCAGTGAAGCAAAGATCTGGCGACTTCGTTCAGGACGGGCGTCTGTGATAAATAGCTGTCCAAATGTCTGATTCGTAATCATTTCAATGAGTTTATTGATCCGAAGGTCATCCAGTTTATCAAATATGTCGTCCAGCAATAAGAGAGGTTTTGAGCCTTTTTCTTTTTGCAGGATCTCAAACTGGGCCAACTTTAAGGCAATGACAAAAGACTTTTGCTGGCCCTGAGATCCAAATTTCTTTAGTGCATAACGACTTATCTCAAATACAAAATCATCTTTATGTACGCCTTTGGTTGTACGCTGTAGTTGCAGATCCCGTTTCATAGCAAAGGAGTAATCATATTTAAAGCTGCTTTCAAATAACTCCGATTCATAAATAAGATCTACTTCTTCACGGCTTTCGCTGATAAACGCATAATATTTTTGCACCAGTGGTACAAAACTCTGGATAAACTGATGGCGTTTCTGATGTATCACATCTCCTAAAGGCAGAAGCTGAGTATCAAATGTTTCCAGCAAGTCTTTGTCAAAATAGTTGCGTTCATAAAATTGTTTAAGCAAACTATTCCGGTGCTTCATTACACTGTTGTACTGCATCAAGGTATCAAGATACTTATGATCCAGTTGAGACAGCATATTATCAAAAAACTTACGACGTAACTCACTGGTGTCTCGTATAAGATCTGTGTCATCAGGGGAGATAAGTACAACAGGGAATCTTCCAATATGCTCGCTCAACCGCTCATAGGCCTTTTTATCCAGCATCACTACTTTTCGGCTTCCGATTTTCAGACTACAGGTTACCTGCTGCCCTCTGGCAGAGGTCTCACCAGAAGGTATTTCTTTAAACACACCATCAATCATAAAAAACTCTGCACCATGCCGGATACATTGTGCATCTGTCTGACTAAAAGCACTTTTAGTTAGTGCCAACATATAAATGGCATCTAGCAGACTGGTTTTTCCACTTCCATTTATACCAACTATACCGTTGACCGAAGGGCTAAGGGTAAGAGAGAGTTCTTCGTGATTCTTAAAATTAAGTAGCTGTATTCGCTCAAGGTACATATTCCAAACTATAGGTTCTGAGTCAGAAGAGATGTCCTGTACATCCCTGTTGCTGAATAGGTTTCCAAAATACTATCTTTTTCTTTATCCCACTTCTTCTCGTGTACACTTTTGTCTTTTTTCTATCATCTTTCGCGTATAAACATTTTTTGTGTATTTTCGCAGGGCTATTGGAAATCGGTGTCAGGTTTCCACAAAAAGCCTCTATTTCTCCTGAAATACCCTTTTTAAAACAGTGTACCAAATTACCTGCTTTAAACTAGTAAAGGAGTGATTCCATTTAGTTAGTAATTTGCACAATTTGCTCATCTACTTATTTATTAAATATGGCAGTTAAAGAAACAAAGGCAGCGAAAGCTAAAACAAACGAAGCATCCAAGAAAAAAGACCCTTTGGCAACAGTAAGTGAAGGGGCTGCAAAAGCAAAAAGCAATGGTGCAAAAAAAGCAAAAGCGTCATACCCCCGGGAAACATATATGTACTGGTATGAAAGCATGCAGTTGATGCGGAAGTTTGAAGAAAAAGCAGGGCAGTTGTACGGACAACAAAAGATTCGTGGATTTTGTCATTTGTATATTGGTCAGGAAGCATGTGCGGCAGGAGCAGTATCTGCTTTAGAAAAAGGAGACAAATACATTACAGCCTATCGTGACCATGCTCATCCGCTGGCATTGGGAACAAGCCCTAATGCAGTAATGGCGGAGTTGTTTGCAAAGGCTACTGGTATTTCTAAAGGAAAAGGTGGTTCTATGCACATATTTGATAAAAGTGTAGGATTTGTGGGTGGACATGGTATTGTAGGTGGACAGATTCCTTTAGGTGCAGGTATTGCATTTGCAGAAAAATATCAGGGAACTAAAAACCTGTGTATCTGCTATATGGGAGATGGTGCTGTACGTCAGGGAGCTTTGCATGAGGCATTTAATATGGCAATGTTGTGGAAATTACCTGTTATTTTCTGTATTGAAAATAATGGATATGCAATGGGTACTTCTGTATCCCGTACTTCTAATGTAACAGATCTTTACACATTGGGTGAAGCCTATGATATGCCGGCTGAGCCAGTAAACGGTATGGATGTAGAAGCTGTACATGATGCGATTTCCCGTGCTGCTGATCGTGCCCGTAATGGCGAAGGTCCGACATTGCTGGAGCTACGTACCTATCGTTACAAAGGACACTCTATGTCTGATCCTCAGAAATACCGTACTCGGGAAGAAGTAGAACAGTGGCGTTTACAAGATCCTATTGAACTAGTAAAGAAAACCATTCTGGATAACAAAATGGCAACAGAAGAGGATCTGAATGCGATTGATGAGAAGATCAAAGAACAGGTTGATGAATCTGTACGTTTTGCAGAAGAGTCACCCTATCCAGATCCATCCGAAGCATTCAAAGATGTATATGCAGAGCCAAACTATCCATTTATAATGGACTAAGAATACTTGGGTTAAGAATCGGAAAGCCTCCAGCAATGGAGGCTTTTTTAATTGGTAATCATTGAGATTTGAGAGAACTTGTAGTTTTTGATAATCAAAGTAACATATAGTGATGCATAGTAGATAAACGAAGCATAGAATACTACAGTAGATATACAATTTGGGAAGTCATACAGGATACAATTTATTTTGTGCTATTATTTCCTGAACTTTGTTGACTCTTTTACAACTCAACAGGAAAAGAGACCTTATTTCTGATTTAAAGAATCATCTATACCTTTTACTCATTGAAAAAAGTTATTCTTCTTTCCCGGCTTATTCGTCAGATGGGCTGGAAAGCTTTTCTATTTCGTGTTTCGTACGAACTAAAGAAACGCAGTGGTCTTTTACAAAAAGCCTTTCCAACTCAAGTTCCTTTTACTGCATTTACTACATTGGAAAGCTGGAAAGTGCAACCCGTACATTTTTTCTTTCCTTCCAGAGAAGCATTAACACAAGCCCCAAAAGATGTTGTTTTAGATGAAAGCACACTGGAATTGCTTTCGGTAGAGAATGAACTAATCAATACAGGCCATATTCCTTTTTTTAATGCAAGTTTCCAATACCTGGGAAAAGACTATAACTGGCTAACTCATCCAGAAACAAAGTATCAGTATTCACCTATACAACACTGGTCTACCATACGGGAACTTGACCCTAAGATTGGCGATATCAAGTTTGTATGGGAAAAATCACGCTTTGCCTACTTGTATCCTGTGATCCGATATGATTTTCATACACAGACAGATCGGGCTGCATTTGTTTTCCATGAAATAGAAGACTGGATTGAAAAAAATCCTCTGAACTGTGGACCTAACTATGTATGTAGCCAGGAAACTTCTCTACGGATTCTAAACTGGACGTTTGCTCTTCATTATTACAAAAACTCTCCTGAACTTACCGAAGATCGGTTTCAAACCATTATTCATTCTATTTACTGGCAAGCCCAGCATGTGGCAGCAAATATAGATTTTTCCAGAATTGCTGTCCGGAACAATCACGCCATCACAGAATGTCTGGGACTATACCTGGTAGGCTTGCTTTATCCTTTCTTTCCGGAAAGTGCAGACTGGAAAAAAAATGGAAAGCAGTGGCTTACTGAGGAAGGTTTATATCAGATCTATGAAGATGGGTCGTATCTACAGTTCTCTATGAACTATCATCGGGTAACAATGCAACTGTTTACCTGGGCATTTATTCTGGCAGAACGCAACGGAGATCGTTTTGAGGATAAACTGTATGATAGAGTATATAAATCGCTGAATCTATTGTATCAACACCAGGATACTGTTACCGGGCACTTACCCAACTATGGAGCAAATGATGGCGCATTATTCTTCAGACTCAATTCATGTACCTATCGAGATTATCGTCCTCAGTTAAATGCCCTGTACTACTTCTTCCATCAAAAGCCTTTGTATACGAATGGTATCTGGAATGAAGATGTATTCTGGTATGGACTCCAAGTACAAAGAAAACAAACATTTTCTTTTCCTGCATTTCCCAAAGACCAAAGTTTTGCATCGCCATTGGCTCTGGACAAAAATTCTGGCAGACAAACAGGCTTCTATGTACTGCGTGATCCTGATAAGTTTGTATTTGTTCGGTGTGGTAATCACCCTGACCGTCCATCACAAGCGGATAATTTACATGTAGATATTTGGTATAAGGGTATTAATCTGATGCGAGATGCAGGATCGTACAAGTACAATACAGAACCAGGTTTGTTAAAATATTTTATGGGAACAGCCTCTCACAATACCATTCAGTTAGGTGATCAGGATCAGATGTTAAAAGGAGGACGCTTTATATGGTATTACTGGAGTCAGTCTGCAGGAGCAACGTTAACAGACCAAGGAGATCATATTGTATTTGAAGGGAAAGTGCATGTATATCAACAAGTTCATTCAAAGATCTTTCACCATCGTAAGATCGTCCAGTATAAGAATGAACTTCGTTGGGAGATAGAAGATACCTTACTTCTGCCAGAAGAGATCAAACAGAAGAACCTTCCAATATATCAGCGCTGGCATCCACATCCGGATTTCGAGACTCAGGGTTGGAAGATTGTGTGTGCAGATAAGAATGGGAATTCTATTGCTCTCCAAACCAAAGATGGCTGGTATTCTTCTTTTTATGGAGTCAAAGAACCTGTAACTGAATGGTATTACGAAAACAAAGAAGGGTATTTTAAGACAACAATTTTTCATGTAAAGTCCTAATCCTCTGCCCAGGATTAGGCTTTTTGTCTAACAGGACTACATTATACCTCTCTTAAGATAATCTCTTACCGCATCAGGAGAAGTACCTACTTTGTCAACTGCTATTTGCAACTTCTCATAGTTGCACCCTAATTCTACACACCACTTGATGACCTGCCAGGTGTTGGATAGATCAATATCACTTGAAATGAATGGGCGAATTCTATTCATAGCTTTTTTCATGATTGATAACACCTCTGTTTTTGTAGATTAAAAATGAGCATCAAACAAGCACATTTTCAATGCCTTGTCAATACCCCTAAAGGGGTATTTTCTTATTTTCGCCTTATTAAAGCGTTATTATCATATTTATTTGTTACACCTAGTCTATATGCAATCAAAAAACATTGTACTTTGTAATTCTCCCATAGAATATTTCCAATAATTCTATCTATACTTGTATCTATCGACATATATGTGATCCATTATTATTCACTTTTCAATCTTTATTGCATTACCTGAATTATGGAAAAGAAACTTCGTTCTCAGCAGTGGTTTGGAAAAAAAGGCAAAGATGGTTTTATATACCGGGCTTGGATGAAAAATCAGGGTATCCCACATGATGAATTTGAAGGAAAACCTGTAATTGGCATCTGTAATACCTGGTCTGAGTTGACCCCATGCAATGGACATTTTCGGGAGTTGGCAGAATCTGTTAAAAAAGGCGTATGGGAAGCAGGCGGTTTTCCTCTAGAATTTCCAGTAACCTCATTGGGAGAAACGCTTATTAAACCAACGGCTATGCTTTACCGGAACCTGGCCAGCATGGATGTAGAAGAATCCATTCGTGCCAATCCAATAGATGGTGTGGTACTTATGTGTGGTTGTGACAAGACTACTCCTTCGCAGATTATGGGTGCCTGTAGTGTAGATATCCCCACATTGGTAATATCAGGAGGCCCTATGATGAAAGGACGTTGGAGAGGTAAATATATTGGAACTTCGGATGTATGGCATATGGCCGAACAGTACAAAACCGGAGATCTGTCACAGGAAGAGTTTGTCGAGGCCGAAGCTTGCATGGCTCGTACACCAGGGCACTGCGCTGTAATGGGTACAGCCTCTACAATGGCATCTATGGTTGAGGCGCTGGGTTTATCTCTGCCAAATAATGCATCCATTCCGGCTGCCGACTCCCGCAGAAAGGTATTGGCGCACTTATCTGGCCGACGCATTGTAGACATGGTTCGGGAAGAAATGTACCTGTCTAAGATACTTACCCGCGAAGCATTTGAAAATGCCATTATTGTCAATGCCGCTATCGGCGGTTCAACCAACTTTGTGATACACCTACTGGCAATTGCCGGACGTATTGGAGTAGACTTAAAACTGGATGACTTTGATGCATTGTCACATGATATTCCATTGATTGCCAATATTCAGCCTTCCGGAGAACATTTTATGGAAGACCTGTATTATTCTGGAGGACTCCCTGCGGTGATTAAAGAGCTGGAATCACTAATTCGAAAAGATGTGCTGACAGTGAATGGCAAAACAATGTGGGAAAACTGTAACGCAGCCCCTTGTTATGACCGGGATGTAGTTGGCACACTGGAAAATCCTTTTAAACCTCAGTCAGGAATGGCAGTAGTGAAAGGTAACCTGGCAATCAATGGAGCTGTAATTAAACCATCGGCTGCCACTCCTGCCCTGATGACTCATCGGGGTAAAGCAGTAGTGTTCGAAAACATTGAAGACTATCATGCCCGTGTAGACGACCCAGATCTAGATATTGATGCAAACTCGATTATGGTGTTAAAAAACGTAGGTCCGAAAGGTTATCCGGGTATGGCAGAAGTAGGAAATATGACTCTACCCAAGAAGCTACTCGAACAAGGCGTCACAGATATGGTACGCATTTCGGATGGTCGCATGAGTGGTACAGGATATGGTACCGTTGTATTACATGTTTCTCCAGAAGCTTCGGCAGGTGGTACACTGGCATTGGTACAAAATGGAGATTGGATCTCACTGGATGTACCAAATCGTAGCCTTCATCTGGAAGTATCCGATGAGGAGCTGGCAGAACGTCGCCGGGAATGGGAATCGCAATTACGTGCTCAACCACCTCGGGGCTACGTAAATCTGTATATTCAGCATGTAGAGCAAGCACATTTGGGAGCAGATATGGATTTTCTGAAAGGTAAGTCGGGTAGTGTGGTTACACGTGATTCTCATTAATCTGTATCATCAAATAGTCAACCACTTTAGATTAATCTCTCTTATGCTGGTTCGTATTGTACGTATGACATTCCAGACAGACAAGGTTGCAGACTTCCATACTATTTTCCGGCAGTCGCAACCTGTCATTCGCAGTTTTCCGGGCTGCTTACATGTGGAATTATTGCAGGATACAGCCAACCCGCTTATTTATAGCACATTGAGTCACTGGGAAAATGCGGCAGCACTGGAAGCTTACAGGCAATCTGATTTTTTTAGAGAAACCTGGAGCAAGACAAAAGCACTATTTTCAGACAAACCTCTTGCATTTTCGTTACACCCGGTTACAATAACCTGAAATATAGGTGGGCAGTAATTATTGCCCACTATTTTCCTCTTCCTTAAAATCCAGCTTGTAGATATGGCCATATTCATGAAAGATATCTTCTGGACGTATTTGCAGGTCTTTCACAATACCTTCACGGATGTCATACACCCAACCATGCACCCGTAACCGGGCATTGGAACTCCAGGCTTTTTGTACAACAGAGGTTTTATGGATATTATAGACCTGCTCGCGAATATTTAATTCTACCATCCGTTTAAACTTCTCATCCAGCTCAGTAATAGCATCAAGTTCTGCCCTATGCAGTCGGTATACATCTTTGATATTTAGCAGCCACTTGTCTATCAAGCCATGATATGTGTTTTCCAGTGCAGCTTTTACGCCACCACAGCCATAATGTCCACAGACAATAATATGTTCGACTTTCAGTACCTCCACTGCATACTGCAACACCGACATAAAATTTAAGTCTGTATTTACTACCAGATTGGCAACATTCCGGTGAATAAACATTTCGCCAGGTTGTGTGCCTGTTATTTCATTGGGATGCACCCGACTATCGGAACAGCTGATAAAGAAGAACCTGGGCTGTTGGCCTTTAGCCATATCTTCAAAAAAGTCAGGGTCCATATTTAACTTTTCGGCAACCCATTTCTTATTATTAACCAACAACTGCTGATATGTATTCTGAACATGGTTATGCTCATGATTGTGATTTTCAGGAAGCTTTATATTATATGTCCGATTAATCTGGTTCACAAAACCTAAAGTAATATTTTTAGCTTTGGCAGTTTCCCGAAAATCTTTGATTACCTCCAATACATCATGATCAATAAAGGTAGACTTTGTCCCATCAATCTCAACAGTACTGTCATCGGGCAGATTTTCCAGAATCTCGGCAATACTGGCTTTATTCAAAAATGAAACATGCTCGCTCAAATCAATATGTATATGTCTGTTTTTCTGATTGATCTTTGTTGTCAGAAAATACGAAGTTTTCAGATTCTCTCTCAGAATAAAAAAGATACCTACAATCATACCAATACCAATTCCTATTAGCAGATCAGTAAAAATAACGGCTACCACTGTCACAACAAAGGGTAGGAATTGGGATAATCCCAGTTTATACATTTCCTGAAAGATTTCCCATTTAGCCAGCTTATATCCTACAAAAATGAGAATGACAGCTAATGAAGCTAATGGAATGTAGTTCATGAACCGGGCAAAGAACAAAACACTCAGCAAAAGAAGTACTCCGTGAATAATAGCTGATAACTTGGATTTGGCTCCTGATAAGATATTGGTGGAGCTACGAACAATAACTGATGTAACCGGAATCCCACCAATGAGTCCAGCCACTAAATTTCCTACTCCTTGCGCCTTTAACTCTCGATTGGCAGGGGTACGTCGTTTGAGAGGATCTAGCTTATCTGTTGCTTCTATATTTAGAAGAGTTTCCAGGCTGGCAACAATAGCAATTGTAATAGCAGTAATATACACTTTGGGATTAGCTATTTGTGAGAAATCCGGAAATACTAGCAGATTTGGCACATCCTGCAAACCTTTGATCACAGGTAAACTTACCATGTGAAGGGGTTGAAGAGCTAAAGCAGGAATATATACTGAAAAAATAATATTAAGCATTGTCCCAACAAGAACCACTACCAAAGAGGCAGGAATAAACTGCAGACTACGTATGCGTTTTCCCAGTATGTCCCAGGAAAGCAAGGCTACAATGGAAACAATACTAATCAGCACCGCACCAAACTGGGGATCGCCAATGGCATTCGCAATTTCAGTAAGCGTATTCTCACCATCCAGCTGAAAAAATTCAAATTCACCTTCTGCATCTTTGTCATCACCTAATGCATGTGGAATTTGTTTCAGGATCAGGATAATCCCAATTGCAGCAAGCATCCCCCTGATAACAGCACTGGGAAAGAATAAACTAATGACTCCTGCACGAAGAAAACCCAGTATAATTTGTAAAATGCCTGCAATAACCACTGCCAGTAGAAATGTTTCAAAATGATTATCGACTCTGTGTATACCGCTTAATACAATAACAGTAAGTCCAGCAGCAGGTCCGCTGATGCTCAGGGAAGATCCGCTCAGTGAACCAACCACAAGACCGCCAATAATTCCGGAGAGAACCCCTGAGAACAAGGGGGCTCCAGAAGCAAGCGCGATCCCTAAACACAATGGTAATGCAACTAAAAATACGACTAGCCCTGAACGGAAGTCGTCCCTGAAATGTGCGAACAAATCAGGTGCACCTGCTTGATTATTTTTCATTTGACCGGGGATAACTAATTAGTCAAATTTACAAGAAAAAATAGGCTAAAACCAAGCTTAATGATGAAAGGATGACTAGTCTTTCGAAAGAAAGAAGAAAGGCACTTTCACACAGAAAATGAACAACTTACTTTCATTTACCCCCTTAGATCTATCTAAACATTTGCTGAATATCAGACTGTATGTCGAACAAATCACTCATAGTATATAATCCAACAGACGCTGTTAAATGTTCGTTTGCAGGTGTGTTTTCAATACATGCGCCAATCAACTGAATTTGATTGGCAAGATCTGGCATATACTTCATTCCATAGATAGCAAAACGGGTAATTCTCTCTTTGCCATCATTGTATCTCTGCCCTTTTGCCGTTCGATTGTCCAGATCTTGAATTATGGGAACACGATCAAACTCTCCTTCATAAAATTCAATAATTGGAGCTTCGTTAGGTCCTGTTAGCTTATGTATATATGCTGCGTAAAACTTTCCGTTCAATTGTATAGATACTACATCTTTTGGTCTGTAAAAGGTGATACTCTCAGGCATCGCAGGTTTACGTTTTAACGCAACAGGGGCAGCACTTATCACCTTTTTAATCTCTTCTGACTTTCTGAAAAAGTCATCACTCAATACAACCTCCTGATTCAATTGATCAATCGCCTGGATGGCATTTTGAGTCAGTACTGGATCAGCAAAACCATACTTATGGAGTGTAACGGCTAAAGCAAGAACAGCCTTCTGCTTATAATGTTCTGATACTTCTTTGCTATCAGCATGTAGTATACAATTCCAGCGCAATAAAAGCTTTGGGAGAATATAGGCAAGATGACTTTGTTGGTTTCCCTGTTTATCATAAGCCATGGCATACCAGGTTAGCCTTGAAATGTCATCGTCAATAGATTGTACCAGATATTTAGCTGCTAGTTTGTCTAGGATTTGCTGATGTGTCATACTAATTTTATTTACTTTCCTTCAAGTCCAAAGAAGAGTGGTTCTGTTAAATTAAATATGGGGATGGCAAAAGTATCAATTCTTTTGACAGCACAACTTTCTATTGATGCAAAACAGCTGACAATAATCAGCAGTCTGATATGCTAAAAAGATGATCAGAATTCCGATAGTTTGAAAAAATGACCGGAACTCCAGTCAAGCAAAAGTTTGAACTAAATTCCGGTCAAACTCAAAAGTGACCATTATTCGAATAATTTTTGAAAATGATCGGTATTCCATTCAAACGCAAAAATGATTTAAATAATGGTCAAAAACACCTTTGATTAGCAACCTATATCCTATTGCTAAGTAGCTCCCTCTGAACAGAATTCCGATCATTTTGTAAAGTCCTCCGAATAAAAAAATATCCATGCTGTTCAGAACAGCATGGATACAAACTAAGTATGAATATGCTAACTATTTTTATCAGATCAAGGATGCCAGACGAATGCTTACTGCATTTTTATGAGCCATCAGTTCTTCTGCCTCTGCCATCTGTTCTACAATAGGTCCTACCTGCTGAATACCACTAGCTGTAATCTGCTGGAAGGTAATTTTTTTCACAAAGCTATCTACTGATACGCCACTGTATGCACGGGCATATCCATTGGTAGGTAGTGTATGGTTAGTACCAGACGCATAATCTCCTGCTGCTTCGGGTGTATAGTGTCCCATAAATACAGAACCGGCATTGGTTACCAGTGGAGCAAGGCTTTCAGCCCGGTCTGTAGCCAGAATCAGGTGTTCAGCGGCATACTGATTGAGTAACTCAATCGCTTCAGCTTCACCCTTTACCAGAATAGCTTTGCTGTGTTGCAGTGTTTGTGCTGCCATTGCCATTCGGGGAAGTTGTTTTACTTGCTCTTCTATCTGCTTCTGAGCCTCCTGAATTAACTTTTCACTCACAGACACCAGAAATACGTGGCTGTCTACTCCATGTTCAGCCTGAGACAACAGGTCAGCAGCTACAAAGGCAGGATTAGCCGTATCATCTGCATATACAGCCACCTCAGATGGTCCCGCAGGCATATCAATAGAGATACCTTCCTGAGAAACGATCTGTTTGGCAGCAGTAACATACTGATTACCCGGCCCGAATATCTTGTATACTTTCGGTACCGACTGTGTACCATAGGCCATAGCACCAATAGCCTGTGCCCCTCCTACTTTAAAGATTTTATGAATACCAACCAGATGGGCAGTATACAAAATGGCAGGATGCACTTTTCCTTCTTTATTAGCAGGGGTGCAAAGTACAACCTCTTTACATCCAGCTATCTGAGCAGGAACACCCAACATCAATACAGTTGAAAACAAAGGTGCTGTACCTCCAGGTATATATAGGCCTACTTTATCAATTGCCACACTTTTACGCCAGCAAGTTACTCCTGGCATAGTTTCGATAGGCTCGGGTTGTTGCAGTTGTGCCTGATGGAAAGTAGTAATATTGTTTCGGGCAGCCTGGATAGCAGCTTTTAATTCCTCTGATAATACTTGTTCTGCTTCCTGTATCTCTACTTCGGAAACCTGTAATTGTGAAAGGCTTACCTTGTCAAACTGTTCTGTAAAACGAACTAGCGCAACATCTCCTTCCTGACGAACCTGATCAAGAATAGGAACAACCCTCTGCCGGATATCTGCTGCACTGGCAACCGGACGAATAATCAGTTCAGGCCAGACAGAGACAGAAGGATAAGATATAAACTGCATAACGTAAATCGGTATAAATGTATTGAATGTCCCTCTTTGAAAACACTTACGGATTCCAGGACTTGGGAAGAGGAGTAGTCTCTAAATAATATCGGCAGGGCTGATACTTGTGAATAAAGGTAAGCATGTCATTGACACGTTCTTCTATTTCTACATAATAGTCAGAATGAAGCTTCTCTGCTTTATTTACAATTATCCTTGCTCTTTTTACTACATATTCAGCAAAGTTATCAGCACGTTTTGACTTCTTTTCCAGCATATCTTTTTGCCGGGTAAACGGCTCATTGATTAATGCCAGTAACAGAACAACTTCACCAAACTTATCTTTCGTCACCTTTTCATGTCGGGTGATCTGACCACTTTTTTCACGCATAGCCATCATCAGCCAACCCGGTGTGTCATAGTGTTCATTCGAAGCCATTTCTATGATTTGCTGAAGCAATTCATTCCGTCTGTCCAATGTATCATTATCATCCCCGAGCAACTGATGTTCCAGTTTTTCAGTAAGCAAGGTATCTTTGGAAATAAGCCGGATCAGCAACTTGTCTTTTTCTTTCTGAGGCATTTCCAGAATTGCCTTCTCTACATGTTTAGCAATCTTTGGCATAGTTTGTAAATGGTAATGAAACAAAATATACTAAATGTATGCCATTGGGAAATAGTGTACCCGTTACATAATCATTTTTTCAATCGGAACTACCAGAATACCCTGTGCACCTGCCGCTCTCAGATTATCAATGATATCCCAAAAAGCATTTTCATTGATTACAGAATGAATAGAAACCCAGCCTTCTTCTGCCAAGGGCACAATCGTAGGACTTTTCATTCCTGGTAAGATAGATGTAATCTTAGCAACTGCATCCTTAGGTGCATTGAGCAAAATGTATTTGTTATTTTTGGCAGCCTGTACTGATTTAATACGGAATATTAGCTTATCCAGAATTTGTTGCCGGGCAGGACTCAAATTAGGATGCGCAATCAATACAGCCTCAGAGCGGAATATTACTTCCACTTCCTTCAAACCATTGCTCATCAGGGTGCTACCTGAACTTACAATATCACAGATGGCATCAGTCAGTCCGATGCTGGGAGCAATCTCTACCGAACCACTGATTTCATGGATATCTGCTTCAATTTTATGTTCCTGCAAAAAGTTTGACAGGATTCGAGGATAGGATGTAGCAATTCGTTTTTGATGTAGATCAGTAAGCTGCCGATAATCGTCCCCACGTGGTACAGCTAAAGACAAACGGCATTTGCTGAACCCCAGACGATGGACAAGGTCTACCTTTTGATGAGTTTCAATCAGAACATTTTCTCCCACAATACCAATATCCGCCACACCATCCGCTACATAACCAGGGATATCATCATCTCGAAGGGAAAGAAACTCGGCAGGAAAGTTAGCAGCTTCTGATTTTAGCTTGCCAGTTCCGTTGTTAAATTGAATGCCACACTCCCGAATCAGATTGAGAGAGTCTTCACTAAGCCGTCCTGACTTCTGGATGGCAATACGGATCATTTCAGACATATTCAGATAAAGAGTTAGCAGTAAGCAGTTTGTCAGTAGGTGTTAAGTTGTTGCGAGAGATTTCTTCCCAAGCCTGCTTACTGGCCAGTACCTACTGTTTTGAGCCCGCAAAGGTAAACAAAGAAATGGTTGTGTGTAAATTCTGATAAAATAATATCTTTGTTAGGTCGTCATTCCTCAGCAAACGTTTAAAGTAATTACCCATAGACGATAAAACTGAATTATAGTATCATGCCAGCTAAACAACCCAAGTTTTATTCTCCTGCCGATGCCTATGTAAAAGCTACAGCCTTTTGTGCCTACCAGGAACGTACACAGCAGGAGGTAAGAGAGAAACTATATACCTATGGATTGGAAGAAGACGAAGTAGAGGAAATCATTGTCAGACTGCTTCAGGAGAACTTTGTAAATGAGGAACGATTCGCCAAAACCTTTGCAGGCGGTAAATTTCGTCTGAAGAAATGGGGACGCATTAAAATACGTCTGGAACTTAAAGCACGTGGCTTATCAGCTTATTGTATTCAGAAAGGAATGGATGAGATAGACCCGGAAATTTATTGGGATACCCTACTGGAACTTGCTGATAAGAAAAATGCATCAGAAAAAGAGCCCAATCCTCTTGTTCGCAAACAGAAAGTAGCCCGATTTCTTTTGGGTAAGGGATACGAGCAAGATCTGGTATGGGAAGCTGTGAATTCTGTAAATGAGGAAGAGTGATTACCCTCTTTATTTTTTGTCCTATAAAAGACATACGCCCTTTTGGAAAAATCACACTCTCCTCTGTCCTTTTGAAAGAATCTCTTGACAAATAGAGCCGCGTTTGGTTTCTGAAAAGATTTTTTCCAGATACAAAGGCCGCCGGTCTTGCCACGAGATTCTTTCAGAAGGACAAAAAAAGGGGATAGCGATTGTTTCGAGAAGATAGCGAGGAATGGTTTCTTTTAGAGGTTAAGTTTACTAAACGCCTTACCTTGACTACATTATTCTAACGTCCCAACTCATCAAATCTACCTTTTAACCGATAGCGGATAAATACCTTTTTACCAGATGATTTTTCCAGAAGGGGTTGAAGTATCCGGGATGCATTGGTACGAGTTTGTTCCAATATTCCCATATCCAAGGCAGATTGTTTGATCTGAACTTCTGCTTTTTTATATGCTTCATTGATCATAACCGCTTGTTCATCTACATTCTTTACATCATATACCTTAGACTGGTCATGATTGATACGATAGTAACATAACTCCGGCTCTGGCAGAAAAGCAATTAATGTATCTCCTTCTGTCACCAGATCGGAACCCTTAATCTTTGTCAGGTCAATACAGCCAACAGCTTCACCTTTCACGATTAAGACAACCTTGGCATTTTCGAGAGGTATGGTCAACGGTATCCATTCTTTGATAGCCTTGTTTTCTATTAACTCACGTTTCTTCTCGTATTCGAGAATATCCTTGAAGTTGTAACGTACCAGTTCCAGTTTACCAATCCGATTGATTTCCTGCAAGACAGTAGTATGTGAGATCTGTGTTTCGGCAGGGGGTAGTTCCGGATGATAAAAGAATTTGATATAAATAGCGATACTTCCTGCAATAATCAGTATCAGAATAAATAGACGAGAAATAATACGGATCATGCTAATGAAATGATCAAATACAATACCAAATGTATAGAATTATAATAAAAAACCCGCAAGGATGGTGGTAATCCTGCGGGCGCGTAGCGGCATATTGGAGTGGGGCCGCCACTTTACGTATCTATCAATAGGTATCATTTACTCCTGGATATACAGCCACTTGACTGCATTTACCAGAGAGGTAAATAATTCGATTTGTACAGTAGGAGGTATAACAAGAGAGTTATTGGCATTAAATAAACGCCATTCCTGCTCTGGAGGAGTCAATTGAGCTATATATCGTAAACCTTGTTCATTAGCAGTCGGCAACCATTCATTCACCAGCCAACGATTAATTTCAGGTAATAACGGGCTATATTTAATAGCATAGCTGTCAATAATCAAACGCGAACAGTGGTTCTGCTCAATAAATTCCAGGCACTCTCCAAATCCTTTGCGGGCTTCAATAAAGGTTAATTGATTTGCACAACTTACAAATAACCATTGATTGACCTTGTCGTAATAGACGACAATATTATCAGTATCAAACTTTAATTTCATATTTCCGTAACTGGTAGCTTTAGAGGTTTTCATAGTTACTCATTAATACTATATTCCTACCATTATTTACTAACAATTAGATTAACCCTGTGTTTCCTTAGATAAACGCAAATTCTACAGGCATTAACTTATATGCGATATCTTTTTTACAGATATCTTTCTAACACAAATAGCATACCAGCCTTATACTCTTTCAAGTTGGTGTGCTATGAAATATTTATTGCAAAATACCTGTTTGAAATAGTTTACCTTTTCAAATAACCTTCACTAATAGTATATGAACGTCAGAACACATTGTGGATGAAGTCATTAGCGCTACCAATATCTTTCAACATGCTACAGTTATGGAACAATTTACTCTTTTATTTATTGCTATAATTTTTTTAGGAATGGGACTTGCTACACACCTCACAGAGAAAAAGCATAGCTCACATTAATTGGTTTTACGACTAGGTTTAAAATGCCAAAAGGCTCTCTTACTTATAAGAGAGCCTTTTTATTGGTAGAAGATACAGAAGAACTGATCTTCAATCTCAGACTTGGAACTTTATGATTTTTCTTTCTGCCTTACTCTTTTCAAGAGTTGCAGATATATTTCCACTTCATCCTTCTTTAACCCTATTTTTCTTAAATCATTACGTAGACTAGGAGAATTATTATTAATTTTTGAATAGTCAATATATATCAATTTCCCTAACTTTTGTGAGGCAAAGTCCCAATAGATATTTCCTGACTTTATAGTATATAAAGGAGGATTTTTCGTTTCAGCAGTTGTGTCTCTCTTGGCATTACATTCAACAACTTGCTTTCCATTAATAAGATACGCTGTATCAGTATAGATTGCTGCTATTGAATCTAATTTCCAAAGTTCAATATTGTTACTATTATAAATAGTCATAATATTGAAGTCGCAAGGCCCTTTAAATCTTTCTTTAAATTCAAGAGTGGCTATAAATGTATTTTTTGCATTCTGTAAGTGTTTATAATATACACCAACAGGAGACAAACATTCTTCCATGTAGTCTTTGAAAAGTAAATCAAGAGGATAATTGATTATCCGAGGCTTTACAGTTTGACAATTTACATTAGATGCAAAAGCCATCCATGAAAGTAAAATAAGTAAGATTTTCATATTATCTCTTAGTATAGCCAAAAAGCTTATATAGTTTCAAGAATAAGTAAATTTTCCAACTGTACTATAAAATACCACCCTGATGAAAGATGGATAGTAAATAAGTATACAATTTCGGATGTCTTTCATGAAACTTTACTGGATTATTGAAGAAATACTCACTTACTACAGCCAAAAATTCAGCATTGTTTGTCAGGCCGTATGGATTGATATCCGAATGCCCTTTCTGAATACTATCAATCTCCTGTTTGACGGCTTGCAGCCATCCACTTGTATAAGAATGATTTAGGAATATTTCAGGTAAACCATCCACTGCTCCATCTTCTTTATCAAGCAAATGTACAAACTCATGAATGCCAACATTATTTTTATTGACGGTACCATTAAATCCTGCTATCAGATCAGGCTTTGATAAAATCATACTATGCTCCATGAACCGATTGCCGACCATACCCGTAATACGCTGTTCATGCCCCTCGTAACGTGTTGTCTGAAAGGATTCGTCGAAAGAATTAGGATAGATTAATATTTCGTGAATAGAACGATAATCATAGAAAGGAAACGCAAATGTAGGAATTATAGCACTGGCAGCTACCAATAGTTTAATTGTATCGTCAATCTCAGTATCTATTCCTTCAATCTTCTTTTCTGCCAGAAAAAACTGAACCCGTGTATTAAATATTTCTTTTTCCGGTTCTGTGAGGTTCTGATAATAGGTAGAATGGTCTTCCAGATAGTGCTTCCATGCTTCTGGAAAAGGAGTATTAATCAGCTTTAGCCGTCTATAATACTTCTTATTGTATTGCCAGTGTACCATACCAATACATATCCAAAGCAACAAACAAATACTTGTAGCAATCCCAAGCTTTTCTGCAGGACTGATGATATATAATAAGCCTGCGGTAAGAAAAGCAAACAGCCCTGTCCAAAGCTGACTACTAAGTAACTTTTTCCGATAAGTAGATTGATATGTGATTGTATGATCTGAAGGGATAATCATAGAATGGTGTAAGTTGGTCGCAAGTAGCTTTATTTCAATTATTTTTTGCCAATGTGTAAGTTTTGGATTTTAAAAACAACTTATTCTGTAAAATACAATAAGATGATAGTTGAACTCCACTAATCAATGGAAAAGGTATTCTTAAAAGCTATTCATGAACACCAGAACCTTATTTATAAGATATGCCGTTTGTATCGCGATACAAAGGAAGATCAGAAAGATTTATTTCAGGAGATTGTGTTTCAACTCTGGAAGGCCTTTCCTCACTTTCGGGGTGAGTCTAAAATTACTACCTGGATGTATCGCATAGCATTAAACACTGCTATACTGGAATTCCGGAAATCAAAACCTCATATTTCGTATTCAGACCAACTGCCAGACAAAGTATCTGTACCAGGTCGGTCAGAAGAACTGGATCAGGAAGAACAAATGTATCAATTGTTTAGGCGCCTGAATGTTTCTGAACGAGCCATACTTACTTTGTATCTGGAAGAATATTCCTACAAAGAAATCGCAGACATTACCGGAATTACCGAAAACTATGTAGGTGTAAAAATCAATCGTATCAAAGAAAAACTTAAATCACTCTCAAACAGATAACTCTATGGATTTCGAATCACTAAAATCAAATTGGGAAAAATCTCAAGGCAGCCCCAAACAGGAATCAGAACTAAAACAAATGACCCATATCAATCAACATCCGGCCTTAAAAAAGATACGAGTGAGACTGATATTGGAAGCAGGACTTCTGGTATTTATATTATTTATCTACAGAGACTGGTTTGACGGAGCCCACAAACCGCTCTATATTAATATACTTTTGGGAATCAGTATTTTTCTGTTTATTCTCAATGATGTGTTGAGCTATCTGGCGATAAGGAATCCTGTTGTGTCAAGTACTATAAAAACATCTGTAGAAAAACATATTGTTACATTAAGGCGACTCTCTGTCTTTTCATTGCTTGCTTCTGCTATTTACAGTGCGTTCCTTTTGAGTTTTCTTACTTCTACTATTCACTTTACTACTATCAAATACTTTATGCTGGCGGGTATTATTTGTACGATGCTAATTCTGCTTTACGCTTCTTATTGGCACTGGAAGAAGCGAATTCGTAGTTTCGCTGAGGTTATTAAGGAGTTTACAGACGTATAAAGACCTTCTGATTTCGTTTTCTTACAATTTTAGGATAAGTCTGGCTACTACTTTTGATGCATACTTTAATATTCACTCAAAACACACATCAAAATGGAACGGACAACACATGTAACGTTTGACAAGTCAGCATATAACCCTGTTATATTCAAAACATACAAGCTTGTCAAGAAACTAACCAAGTACACTATCTACATTACAATGTTGTATTTTATGTTTGAAGGATTTATGGCATGGAAGTAGATAAACAAAAAGGCGATCTTTAAAAGATCGCCTTTTTGTTTAGTACCCGAGGCCGGAATCGAACCGGCACTCCGTGAAGGAACACGATTTTGAGTCGTGCGCGTCTACCAGTTCCGCCACTCGGGCTTGTAAATTTGGAAACGGACTGCAAAGGTAGAGAATTCTATTTTCAGAGCAAGCATTTGCGTTAAAAAATATTTATCAGAATTATATTACACTGATACTCAACCTTTTCAGTTCATATTCTACTTAGACGTTAAAGCGGAAGTGCATGATATCGCCGTCTGCTACCACATATTCTTTACCTTCCACAGATATTTTTCCAGCTTCACGACAGGCCGCTTCAGACTTGTATTTTTCATAATCAGCGATCTTGATTACTTCTGCACGAATAAATCCTCTCTCAAAATCTGAGTGAATCACACCGGCTGCCTGGGGTGCTTTCCAGCCTTTACGGATAGTCCAGGCACGTACTTCTTTCACACCAGCTGTGAAATAGGTAATCAGATCCAACAATGCATACCCTGCACGTATCATCTGATCCAACCCTGACTCCTTCAATCCATACTCACTCAGAAACATTTCCTTCTCTTCCTGATCTGTAATCTCAGCAATTTGGGCTTCCAGAGCTGCACAAATACGTAATACCTGAGCACCTTCTGGTTTTACAGCTTCGCGTAAGGCCTTCACATAATCATTGTCTTCATGCAGATTGTTTTCATCCACATTAGCAATGTATAACATTGGTTTTAATGTTAGCAAAAACAAATCGGCAACGGCTTCTCTCTCTTCTTCTGTTGCGTCCATGGTACGGGCATTCTTGCCTTGTTCCAGGTGAGCTTTATATCGTTGTAAGGCTGCCAGTTCTGATTTTGATTTGGCATCCCCGGCTTTGGCAGCACGTTCTACCTTAGATAGCTTCTTCTCTACCGAATCCAGATCCTTTAACTGCAATTCGAATTCAATCACTTCTTTATCTGAAGCAGGGTTGACAGGACCTGAAGAACGTACAATATTCGGATCATCAAAGCAACGAATTACATGTACGGTTGCATCTACTTCCCGAATGTTGGTAAGAAAGGCATTCCCACGACCACCACCTTTGCTAGCACCTTTTACCAGACCTGCAATATCTACAAACTCAATAGTAGCAGGTACCACACGCTGAGGATTCACAATACCTTCTAATATCTGTAACCGTTGGTCAGGTACATCTACGATACCGATATTGGGATCAATGGTAGCAAACTCGTAATTGGCTGCCACATTCTGAATATTGGTCAAAGCTGAAAAAAGAGTAGATTTTCCAACATTAGGTAGACCTACGATCCCACATTGAAGACCCATGGAGAAATATAAATTAATAAGTGAATAGTAAATGTTAAAAATGCGGGGGCGAAGTTAATAAAATAAATCAGAATTATTGTCCTTTCACCATTCGCAGTAATTTGGTGGCTCTGCTTTTAAACGCTGGTTTCTCATACGGCAAGTGATCTTCTACCAGCAGACAAAGCTCCTGTTGCAGTTCTTCGTATTGTTGGCAGATATTAGCAGCTACAGTAATAGCAAAAGCCCGGATTGCACTGGGTTGAGACCGATCTTTGAGAATAACAAAGCAGAAATCAATAATTTCACCTTCCAGTTCTTCAGGGATAGTTATATTCTGCAACAATCGTAATACATTCCGGGTTACGGCAGGGTGTATATCTTTTTGTTGTGCTATCGTAATGATCTGTGATAAATAGGGTTGTATCAAATCCGGGTACTCCTCTACACAATACGAAACAGGCCATGCAGCTCTCTGACTCAGGCGATATTCTCCACTTAAAAACAGCTCTATCAGCTCAGAAAATCGTTGCGAGTCATAGGAAATGTATTTTGCTATTGCCAGTGTGTTTTCTTTGCTATGTTCCTTTAGTAATTGTTCTTTCAGATTCATTGACTACTAGTGTATTCATTTGTAACAGGTATGACTGTCAATATAAATAAAAAGCCCTGTCTGTAGCAGACAGGGCTTGCGTATCATCAGAAATATTACGCCATTGTGATTTCAAACTGCACCAGATCAACAAACTCCTGCACTCTGCTATCCAGTTCGTTCTTATCCAGATTTACGATCCGCTCTGTACCAAACTTCTCCACACAGAAAGAAGCCAAAGCCGAAGCATAGATAATACCCCGTTTCATGTTGTCAAAAGAAATATCACCTGTGCTAGCCAGATACCCAATGAAACCACCTGCAAACGTATCACCAGCTCCTGTTGGGTCAAATACTTCTTCCAGAGGAAGTGCTGGGGCAAAAAACACCTGATCTTTTTTAAACAGATAAGCTCCATGCTCACCTTTTTTAATAATCAGATACTTAGGCCCTAATGTTAAGATTTTAGAAGCAGCTTTACGCAATGAGTATTCTCCTGACAACTGGCGAGCTTCCTCGTCATTAATAGACAACACATCCACATGGTTGATCACATCCATCAGTTCATCCCATGCAGTATTCATCCAGAAGTTCATCGTATCCATCATAATTAACTTTGGACGGCGTTTCAAACGCTGAATAACCTGCTTCTGAACAGCAGGAGTCAGATTCCCCAGCATCAAAAACTCACAGTCCTGATAAGATTCCGGAATAACAGGATCAAATGTTGCCAATACATTCAACTCAGTTACCAGTGTATCACGGCTATTCATATCGTTGTGGTAACGACCTGACCAGAAAAACGATTTTTCACCAGCTTTGATCTGCAAACCTTCTGTGCTGATACCATGCTCCTGAAGCATAGTAATATCAGAAGTAGCAAAGTCATCTCCAACCACTGCCACCAGTTTCACATCTTTTGTAAAATAAGAAGCCGCCAATGTTATATATGTAGCAGAGCCACCAATGATTTTATCTGTTTTTCCAAAAGGTGTTTCGAGGGCATCAAATGCCACCGTTCCCACTGCGATTAAGCTCATTTCGTTGATAGTTAATTGTTTAGATGGTATATATTCTATAAAGACTCAAAAGTAGTACTTTTTTCCAGGAATTAATTCTGAAAAGAGGTCAGGAGTAAACACCTGGCTGTAATTTTCAAGATGGATTCGTCTTGGCTGGTCCTTTTTTGAGAATCGGATGCCGCTCAAAAGGCTTGGATTCATCAAATAGCTTTCGGTAAGTAGCATGCACCTTTATGATTTTGCCACCCATTAATTCAACCACTTTCATCATAGGTGGGTTAAAATCTCCTATCCAGTTCATCTCCAGATCGTCGTATCGGTCATAATGATCCTGAATAAGGTCTCTGGCAGCCATTACAATAGCTGCATCAACAGCTTTTCCCTGATGCTCAGGTACAACTCCAAAAACTACTCCAAACATTTTCCGGGATGTACCACGCCACTGGTGCCACAGAAACTTAATCTTAGCAAGCAAATCAAATTTTCCGTTCATATGGCGGAAAATCTGATTCATTTCGGGTAGCATCACAAAAAAGCCAATAGGCTCTCCTTTATAATAACCAAACCAGATCAGTTTTTCATCGATAATTGGCTTGAGTTGTTTCATTATGGATCTGCTTTGTTCGTAACTCATCTCACCCTCACCTGCTTTAATTTCTCCCCATGATCTATTAAATATAACCCGAAAATCCTCTGTATATTTCTCCAGGTTATTCTTTTTAATATGGTCAAATGTATAATCAGGGTTACTACGAACACGATCTGCACGAGCAAATACTGCAGGATGCAAAGGAGCCTTTACTGTGCGGTAATATGTATATTGATTAAAAAATACTTGAAAACCATACGCTTCAAAGAGTTCTTTGTAATAGGGCATATGGTAAAACATACCATAGTTTGGAGGTAAGAAACCATCAACCAGCAGTCCCCACCACTGATCTCTTTCTCCAAAGTTGATAGGACCATCCATGGCTTCCATACCTCGTGCTTCAAGCCACTGCTTGCAGGCATCAAACAATGTAAAAGCAGCTTTCTGGTCATTGATACATTCAAAGAACCCCATTCCCCCAGTAGGCTGGTCCTTTCTTATTGTTCCATCAGGAAGAGTCCACGTCTTAACCGTTGACTCCCGATCAATAAAAGCGGCTACGCGCCCAATTACTTTACCGCTACTATCCTGCAACAACCAACGTATACATTCTCCATGTTTGAAAAACGGATTCTTTGCAGGGTCAAACACCTTTTCAATGTCCTGATCCAATGGCCGAATCCAGTTAGGTTCGTTTTTATAGATACGAACAGGCAATTCCAGAAATTCTTTGCGGTGTGCAGGAGTTGTAACTTCGATTAGTTGCATAAGTTGGAATGTACATCTTGAAGCGGCAAAAATAGTATCTTTTTTTTGACAAAGGTGTGCTTCTTTTGTAGAAGTCTAGTAAAGTTAATCTTAATTCAACTCCTTTTTTGCCTTTGTAAATGGGTTCGTGTATTTTCGAGGTCTTATTTTTACCATACCAGATTAGACTTTGTATGAATATACAGTTACTCAATCATGTGGCAGTACATGTCGCAGATGTAAAGACAAGCATCTCATTTTATCGTGATATTCTGGGATTACCTCAATTACCCAGGCCAGCTTTTGATTTTCCAGGTGCCTGGTTTCGTATTGGAACAACACAGGAAATACACCTAATTGGCAATCGTACAGAGGCCGTACATTCGCATTCAAGAGGAACTCATTTTGCCTTACAGGTAGATAACATAAAAGCCGTTGAAGCTGAGCTAAAAGCAAAAAATGCAACATTTACAGGCCCTAAACAACGTCCTGACGGCAACTGGCAGATTTTTATTGTAGATCCGGATGGACATTGGATTGAACTATGTGAAATTCGGAATACAATCTAGATTATTTGCAATCTTCACTACCAACAAAAAAGCAACAGATTCAGAATCTATTGCTTTTTTGTATTTATTTATCTAACCGCCTCATTTAAATTCATCTACTCCTGTATCTTTTGCAGAGGCTTTGTATATGCCAATCTCTGAAATTAACAGGGGAGTACCTGCTGTTCCAATTGTCATCCTGACTTGTGTAGCAGTTACAGGCTTTATACGCAACAATCGCTTATATCCGATTGTAGTTCCTTTTGCCACGAACTCCCATTTACCATCTACAAAAGCCTCAACAGTAAATGTATTCACTCTTTGTCCAAATTCAATAGGTTCAGCTAGGGAAATCCGATCAAAAGTAGTTGCTCTTCCAAATGGAATAGTAATCATAGCCTGACTTACTCCATCTTCTGTTGCCCAGAACGTTTTGGAGCTTCCATCTGTCGTATTCTGTGCCAGATACTCTTTGCTACGGAAATGATCTGCCTTAGCACTTTTATTCAAAGCCAGATTGGTTCTAAAAGTCTCAGTTACTACTGTTCGAAATTCTTTTAACCGCTCCACGTCATTCTCATGGATCAGTCCCCGACGATCCGGAGGTAAATTAAGAAGCAATACTGCATTCCTCCCTACTGATTTATAATAGATATCCAGCAAATGTTCCAATGATTTTACCTTACTGTCTTCTGACGCATGATAAAACCAGCCTGGACGAATCGACACATCACACTCACCTACTAACCAATCTTTGCCATCAGCCTGACCAGTATTCAGGAATTTGTATCCGGGTGAGTTAGCCTGTCCGATCCCTATTGAGCTTTTATCCAGTAATGACCAGTTCGTTTCACCGGCAAAGCCCTTCTCATTACCCATCCAGCGTACATCAGGACCTGCATCTGAGAAGATTACAGCTTTAGGCTGAAGTTCACGTATGATAGCTCTATACCCTTCAAAATCATACTCCATATTTTTTGCATTCTCTCCTTTGGCTCCGTCCATCCATACTTCACTGATCTCACCATAGTTTGTCAGCAATTCACGTAGTTGATTTTTGTAATAATCATTGTATGTACTCGTTCCATAAGCAGGTTCATGACGATCCCAAGGAGACAAATATATCCCAAACTTAATTCCAGCTTCCTTACAAGCCTCTGATAGTTCTTTTACAATATCCCCTTTTCCCCCTTTGTATGGGCTATTCTTGATAGAGTGTTCGGTATACTTGCTTGGCCATAAACAAAATCCATCGTGATGCTTTGCAGTCAGAATAATTTGTTTGAGACTACCATCTTTACAAGCTTTTACCCATTGCTTTACATCTAATTCAGATGGGTTAAAGATTTTAGGGCTTTCAGTTCCATCTCCCCACTCTTTATCAGTAAAGGCATTAACAGTATAGTGAATGAAGGCGATGGTTTCAAGCTGCTGATAAGCAAGTTGTCTGGGTTGAGGTGTAACAGCCAATGGTGTTACAGCTTTAGGAGCATTCTGAGCCTGAACTACCAAAGGTGCAACTAATAAAAGTAATTGTGTCAGGCGCAGAGAAATGCAGTTTTTTTGCATAAAAACTAACTATTGAATAATAAAACAAGAATATAATGTAGCATTGCGTTGCCTTTTCAAAGGAAATTTAAAATGTGGAATTTTGAGAGGCATTGTTCATATATTTTTTTTACTACAGATTTTAAAAAGCAATTATTCCATAAGACAATCCATCTTTCTACATATACCAAAGTAATATAGAAAACGTAATTATTACGTTTTCCTATTGCATGCAGATCATATACACTATTTTGCAAAATACAACTTACTATCAAAGCCTTATAAGATCATCCTGGTAGAACTTCCAGTAATCTATATGCCAAAATTTCTTTTCCAATTTGTATGATAATCATTTCTGAATCGTCACCTCAATTACCTCCTTCGGCCAGTGCCAATGATATACGTAAAGTTACCCAGACAGCTGAACTAGTTGGCATCCAAAGCTATTACATCCCACAAAGCTTTGATAATATTTCTATAGAAGATGCATTCTCACATATACCAGAGATGGTAAAAGAGGAAATAGCATTCTGGATAGGCTATGTTCCTGACCCTGAACACTACAGAAATGTATATCAGGAACTTCTCAAAAAAAATATCCGATTAGTTAACTCCCCTGAAGATTTTCAACAAGCAGAAGAATTTGACAGATATTATCCCTACATAGAACATATGACCTGTAAAAGTCTGGTGGCTACATCTGTATCTGAAGCAAAAATGATGGCACAAAAAATAGGTTATCCGGTATTTATCAAAGGTACTATCCAATCGTTTAAAAAATGGGGATGGAAATCATGTGTAGCTTATGAGGAATCCGCTCTGGAGAATATAGTTTCCAACTTATATAAAAGTACATCCCGCTCACTAGGAAAAGTCATTATCCGGGAAGTAATGCAACTAAGACATGTAGAAAAAACAGGTACTGACTTTCCCAAAGGAAGAGAATACCGGGTATTTCTTCTAAATAACCAGGTGATAGACTATAGCTATTATTGGGACAACGACGACCTATTACGTACAGTTTCCAAAGCAGAAGAAACGATTATACTTGATACGGCCACGCAAGCATCTGTACAAATAGGTGTGCCCTATATTGCAGTAGATATAGGGCAAAAAGAGTCGGGTGAATGGACATTGATAGAAGTAGGTGATGCACAGTTTTCGGGTATCTGTGCTATTTCACCTGTCAAACTCTGGCAAAGAATTTTGCAATTAGAAACTGTTAACTAATAGCTATGCTCATCCAACTTTACCTTACCTCTGAATGTCCAGAAAACAAATGTGGTATAGGTTGCAACCAATGGTACACCAATAACTGCAAATAGTAACATGATTTTCAGAGATTTTGCAGAAGAGGCAGCTTTATACACAGTCAGATTATAAGCTGGCGACACTGTAGAAATCACAATATTGGGGTATAGGCCAATAGCAATCAGTATTAACAATAGACTCACTGTAACAGATGATGAAATAAAGGCGAAGCGATATTTCCGCTTTGTAATCTGTCGGGTAATATTCGCCACTGATAGAATGGCAACAAGAGGGATACTAAACAATTGAGGATGTTGTTTGAAGTCTTCAGAGAGATGAGTCGCATACAACAAGGTTGCCAGTGTAGTAACAGCATAACAGATTACAAAAAAGATGGTTGTATTCTTCACCATAATAGTAAGTTTAGTATACAAACGGTTTTCAGTCTTCATTGTAAGATAAATAGCCCCATGCATCATAAACAAGGCAACTGTTGTAACAGCTACTATACAGGCATAGGGATTTATAAACGCTAACCAACTCCCTGTAAAATCTCCATTTTGATCAATTGGAATGCCTTGGATTACATTTCCTAGTACTAATCCTAATAGGAAGGCTATCATAATACTGGATATACAATAGTTAATATCCCAAAGCTGTCTCCACCAGTGCATAGGTTCTTTACTTCGAAATTCAATAGAAATAGCCCGAAAAATCAACATCACCAGAAACAACATGAAGGGAATGTAAAAGGCCGAAAATACAGATGCATATACCAAAGGAAAACCAGCAAACAGAGCTCCTCCTCCTATTACAATCCAAACCTCATTCCCATCCCACACAGGTCCAACAGCATTCAGAACAATCCGACGACTCTCTTCTTTATTAAAGAATAAATGTAATGCTCCTGCTCCTAAATCAAATCCATCCAGAATAGCATAGCCACTAAAAAGTCCACCTACAACCAAAAACCACCAGGTTGGCAGATCGAGTCCTAAAATCGTTTCCATATTTATCCGGTTAAAAATCTAAAGTCAGATAGTCTTACTAATGTGCCATTAATGGGTTATCGCGTTTGCTTGCATCTGGAATATCCTCCTGTGCCTCTTCATCATAAGGCCCATGTTGTATCTTTTTATTCAACAGATAGATAAACAAGATAAAGAGCAGAACATACACTACAGTAAATAGTATTAGGGAAAATATAACCTGATTGGCAGTTACAGCTTTGGATAGTGCATCTGAAGTACGCAACAGACCATACACTACCCAGGGTTGGCGCCCTACCTCAGCTGAATACCAACCTACCTGATTTCCAATCTGAGGCAGTAAAACAGAGAACGCAAAGACAATCATTAACCAACGTTGTGTAAAAAGTTTGTTTCTCCAGAGAAGCCATGCAGCCAACAAAGTCAAACCAATAAGTATCATCCCAATAGCAACCATTAGATGGTAAGTCTGAAAAACGAAGTTTACAGCCGTTGGGCGATCTTCTTCTTTAAAATGTCGAAGTCCTTTGACAGGCGTTGTAAAATCCTGATGAATCAGAAAAGTCAATCCTTTGGGAATGCTAAGGCCTGACACCTCTTCTGTCTTTTGATTTACCCAACCCACCAGATACATATCTGCAACCTCCAGACTATCATAATGTCCTTCGAAAGCAGCCAACTTTGCAGGCTGGTTTTGTGCTACTCCATCTGCTGAACGATGTCCAGTAAACAACTGTAACAGAGAAGCTATTCCAGCTACGACCAAACCAATCTTAAAAGAAGCTCTGGAAAGTTCAACATACCGATTGTTGAGTATATAAAAGGCACTTACACTTAAGACCAGAAATGACCCTGCTAAAAAAGAACCATTAATCACATGTGACAACCTATCTACAGAGGAAGGATTAAAAACCATAGCCCAGAAATCTGTAATTTCAGCACGGGCATTTAACCCCTCTCCAACAATATGATATCCTGCCGGAGTTTGTTGCCACGAATTGGCTACTACAATCCAGATAGCAGAAAACATAGACCCCAGCGCTACCATAATAGTAGAAAAGAAATGAACCCGGGAACTCACACGATTCCAACCAAAGATCAGAATTCCCAAAAAACCAGATTCCAGAGCAAAAGCGAATATACCTTCAGCTGCCAGTGCACTACCAAAGATATCGCCCACATACCGTGAATAGGTAGCCCAGTTTGTTCCAAACTCAAATTCCATAACTATCCCAGTGGCGACTCCAATCCCAAAAATCAAGGCAAAGATCTTAATCCAGAAACGGGTCATCTGTTCATACATCAACTTTCCTGTTTTTAAATACAGTCCCTCCATAATGACCAAACATACTCCCAGACCAATACTTAATGGTGGATAGATATAATGAAAAGCTATAGTAAAGGCAAATTGCAGACGGGAGAGAAATTCGACATCCATGAGGCATACAGGTTAAAGTGATACCGTAGATTCAGGATAAAAGAGGATCTATAAGGTGGGCGAAAGTTAGAGGGTTTGCCTTTTCCTCCCAATATTTTTTTACTTTTTTTCATAAGCTCATCCTTACATTTCACCCTCATTTCTTACCCGAAGAAGGAATCAAAGAAAATACGAAAAAAAACCTATTATTTTCAATTACCTTGCAATCAGTAAAATAGCGTTTATACGCTAAAACTGGTTCGGTTTTTGTCAAGCAAACAGGTAGGAAAATGAACTACTCCCAGGAATACAGAAAAATAGGCTAGCTATGTATAAAAAGATAGTGGTGTGTTATTCTGTAGTGCAAGGGGGGTGATCAGATGTCGGGAAAAATGCTGTTTAACCAATATCTTACTAAAAACAACGTTATACAATCAAATAAAATACATATTTTCATCCTTTTGATTGTCAAACTATTAAATACTATATGAAAGTTTTACAACTACAAAAGATAGTATGGGGTATGGTTCTGCTGACCACTCTGCTAGCTTCCTGCTCACGCAAAAGCTATTGTCCTGTCTATTGGGAAGGTTCGGATGGAGGTGGTTCCGGAGCGGCTGTTTCTGGTGGCGCAGATAAAACAGACTGGAAAATTGAAACCAATGCCACCAAACCTGCTGATGGCGGAGGTGGTAATGATGCCAGTATGTCAGCAGGTTCCGGCGATCCTGAAACTACTTCTGAATTCCCGATGGTACGTGTGAAACGGGATAAAAATGGCATTATATCCAAAAAGCCAATGCAACGAAATAAAGTAAAACGAACCGACCCCCGGAAGAAAGGTTCTTAAGTATACGTATTGCCAGCATATGGCCTCAAGATATATCTGTCCATGAAGCATTTTTTCGCAAAAAGATATTGGCATTCTACCATGAACCGAAGCCTCAAAATAGGTTTCGGAATCATTTTATATACAGTTTTCTTTACTAGTGAAGTACAGGCTCAATTGGTCCGAGTACCAACCAAAGCAGAGACTCGTAGCAAACAAAAAGAGTATTCAGGAAAAAAAGGCGAAAAGGCAACTCGTTCTTCGCAACCAGCTCCCAGCAATAATGCCATGGGAAAACGGATGTTTCGACAGAGTGTGCAACGCAATTCAGATAAGAAAGCTATGTTAGTACCTGTGCGTCGTCCTCAGGATGCAACAGATGTCAATAACCCAAGAAGCCTTAATCTGAATAAACAACCCGCGGAAATTCCTCTGAGAAGTAAAAATCCAATGGGGATGGCTATGTACAAACGTTCAGTCAAAGCCAACTCGAAAGCAAAGGGAATGCTTGTGCCTGGACCTGCCTATCGGGAAAAGATGATGGAAAAGCGTAATGCCGAGTTTAGTGGTTTCAGAGGTGAAAACCGAACACTGGCAAAGCCTTACCGTGAGAAAATGTACAAAAAACGTGCTGAAGACTTCAACAACTTTAGAGGCGAGAATCGTACATTAGCGATGCCTTATCGCAAGAAGATGTACAAGAAGAGAGCAGAAGACCTGTCATCTTATCGTGGTGGACATACCTTACGGATAGAGTATCGCAAGAAAATGTATAAGAAGAAGTCCAAAGAACTGTCTTCTTACAAAGGTGATATTGTAGTACGCAAACGTCCGAAAGGCACTTATCCAAATCTGAAATATCGTGGTGGATACAAGAACAGCTCGTTTGAGAAAAAAGAGAAATATCGTAAAAAGATACTCAAGCGTATGGGTAAAAAGAAATATGTGCCATCTTATATGAAGAAGAAAGACGAAAAACCAAGATATGACAGTCGGGAATCTGAAATTTGGGATAAGCCAAGATAGATAATAAAATACAATAGCACAGATCGCTCTGTGCTATTGTATTTTAAAGAGACTTATAGATTATTTATAACACAAATGACCACTATGATGTGTTGATTTAAATGGAATCAATTTTGCAAATTATGGGTTTTGCCTATAACCGGATTACAAAATTGTATTATATATTTATTGGGA
Organism: Xanthocytophaga flava; assembly: GCF_030068545.1. Lineage (NCBI taxonomy): Bacteria > Pseudomonadati > Bacteroidota > Cytophagia > Cytophagales > Rhodocytophagaceae > Xanthocytophaga > Xanthocytophaga flava. The sequence goes on from NZ_JASJOR010000020.1 coordinate 53,468, forward strand.
ATTATCTATATGAACTGGATTCAGCTAACAGAAGAGAAACAATTACAGGAAATTGAACAGGTATCACATCAGCAACCTGTTGTTATATTCAAACATAGTACCCGCTGCTCCATCAGCGCAACGGCCTTAGGGCGTCTGGAACGCAACTGGAATGAAGGAGAAATGCAAGCTGTAAAGGCCTATTACCTTGACTTGATTTCATTCCGGACTTTATCTACACGCATTGCACACACATTTGATGTAGAACACCAATCGCCTCAGCTGTTAGTTATTCAAAAAGGAGAATGTGTATATAACGCCTCTCACTGGGATATAGCGTATGCAGACATAAAGAAGCAGCTTGAGAGTTCGCATATTTAATAGAAAAGCCCCTGCTGAACAGGGGCTTTTCTATTAAATAACCAGTTGGTTTAAAACTCAAATGTCACTAGTTGTTCAATATCCGGATGCAGACTTAAGGCAACAGGACATGTACGGGCAGCATTTTGTAACTTTTGCTTTTGTGCTTCAGACAGTTCTACATTACTTTTTATTTTAAAATTCACCTCAATTTTGTAGATACGACGAGGATCAGCAGCCATTGTCTTAGTAACTTCAAATGCAGTACCAGTCAGATCAAGATTCTCCCGCTCTGCTACAATACCCATAATAGTCATCATACAACTTCCTAAAGAAGCAGAAGTCAGATCTGTAGGAGAAAAAGCTTCTCCCTTTCCATGATTATCCAGGGGTGCATCTGTGATAATAGTATTTCCGGATGCGACATGTTTGGCCTGCGTACGCAAATGACCCAGATATTCCGTCGAAACTGTTGGCATATTTGTATATAGCTTGTAAATATAAAAACTGAATAAATAGTAAATTACTACCTTGCAAAGGTATCATTATTTCTTTTTATGTATTGTCAACTTCTTTTTACAACAATATATTTTTTACATTCGATCAATCGTTACTATATGTAAAAGAGGTATAGGATAATTGCTAAAGATACAGCACAAAATTCAGCATTTGAGTTTCTTTACTAATTATGTTATATAACTTCATATCTAAAACTGAATCTATATTTTTGTGTTGCCTGTAAAATTGACTACTTTTAATTCAAAAAAACTTCTGAAGTGGTGAAAAGAATTATATACTGCATTTTTTTAATCTGTTTGCTTCCAACAATAAGCTGGGCTCAGGAAAGTGATGAAGATGATGAATATCAGACAGATTTTTTATATGGAATCAACTTCAATACCAATGGTGGCTTAATTGGAGGGCTAGTCTTACGTTATTCTACTGTTATTGACAGTAAGATGAAGCAAACCTTTGGATTGGAAATTGTCAACGTCAAACACCCAAAGGAAATTCGTTCCCAAAGTGCAACCAACGGAAATACGTATATTTATGGTAAAAGCAATTATCTGTTTGCCATAAGACCACAATATGGACGTGAATTGCTTCTTTTCCGAAAAGCCCCAGAAGAAGGAGTTCGAATCAGTGCTATCGGAGCTATCGGTCCATCTTTCGGTATTGTAAAGCCATACTTTATTGCTCTTGATGATGGATTTGGGAATGTAACAATTGAACAGTTTGACCCAGGCAATATTAGACATAGTCAACAAAATATATTGGGCTCAGCAGCATTTACCCGTCTGACTGGCACTAAAATAGCCATGGGAATCCACGCAAAAGCTGGACTTAGTTTTGAAATTGGTGGATTCAGATCAAGTGCTACAGGTTTTGAAGTAGGTGCATTAGTGGAAGCGTATACAAAAAAAGTTATCATTGTTCCTCTTGCTGAGAACCGGAGTGTCTTTACCTCTATTTACCTTAATATTTTCTTCAAAAGTAAGCGATAAATCTATTTACTTTGCATTTGGATACAGTATCCAGAATAGGAGTTTTCGATCAGCATAGTTCCAGGCTGAACTATTTTGTGATAGGAATCCTTTTCTAATAAATATTTACTCAAGATCCAATTTTACATCTGATATGATTGAGTTACCAGTGATTTCTTCCGAGAAAACACGTAAACCTGATTGGCTTCGGGTAAAACTACCTGTTGGGGAAAGCTATCGTAAAGTACGTCAACTGGTAGATGATCACAAACTGCATACGATCTGCCAGAGTGGAAACTGTCCCAATATGGGCGAATGCTGGGGTGCAGGTACTGCTACCTTTATGATTCTGGGCAATGTCTGTACGCGAAGCTGTTCGTTTTGTGCTGTTGCTACAGGTCGCCCTAACGAATATGACATAGACGAACCACGCCGTGTTGCGGAAGCGATTAAGTTAATGGGAGTAAAACATGCCGTTATCACTTCAGTAAACAGAGATGAGCTAAAAGATCGTGGTGCAGAAATATGGTATCAGACAGTAATCCAGGTAAAAGAACTTTCTCCTGAAACAACCATAGAAACACTGATTCCGGATGTAAAAGGAAACTGGGATGCCCTATATCGTATGATTGAAGGTGGACAGGAAGTAGTGTCTCATAACATGGAGACAGTAGAGCGCCTGTACCGTAATGTACGCCCTCAAGCCAAATACATTCGTAGTCTGGAACAAATCAAACGTACCAAAGAGCAGGGCAAACGTACCAAGTCTGGTATTATGTTAGGATTTGGAGAAACTCCAGATGAAATCTATAAAGCAATGGATGACTTGGCTGCACATGGTTTGGATATTCTGACACTGGGTCAGTATCTGCAACCTACCAAGATGCACCATGAGGTAATTGAATTCATTCGTCCTGAACAATTTGCTCATTACAAAGAAGAAGGTCTGAAGCGTGGATTAAAGTATGTAGAATCAGGCCCGTTGGTGCGTTCCAGCTATCATGCAGAACGCCATGTAAACGTACCAATCTGATTTTCAGAATAGATAATTGCCAAATCCCTGAATAAGTTTTTAGTATACTTATTCAGGGATTTTTTGTTTTCAACAAGCACCCATAAGCTTGTTAATGCCTTACTAACTAATCTTACAAAATCCGGTTTACCATTACCTGTTTTTTCCATTAATGAATAAACAATCCTTATATCTTATGGTACACCCTGATCAGGTACTGTCTAGACTTCTTTATAAGCTCAGACTTCCAGTCTCTTTATTGTGCCTTGTGGGAACTGGTTTTATTGCCAGTTCTTTTAATCAAAAGTCAATACCTCCACCTAAAAAACCAGAATCTATGGCTGTAGACAATGTATTGCAATGGAAAGTAGTAGCAGACAATTTATATTATGTAAAAGAACGCAAAGAGCTTTATCTGTATGTAGACCTGAAAGCATCCAAAGCACAGAAAAAAAGTGACCGAACACCACTCAATCTTTCTTTGGTTCTGGACCGGAGTGGCTCGATGAATGGAGACAAGATTAAATATGCACGTGAAGCCTGTAAGTTTGTAGTTGACAATCTGGAACCAAGCGATAATCTATCTATTGTTGTGTATGATGATCAGGTCGATGTACTCACAGCCTCTGCCCCTGTTAAAGATAAAGCAACTCTGAAAAAACTGATAGACAATGTACATGACAGAGGTTCTACCAATCTAAGTGGTGGTATGCTGGAAGGTTATGCTCAGGTACACAAAACCCAACAAAGGAATTATGTAAACAGGGTATTATTACTATCTGATGGACTCGCCAATCAGGGTATTACAGACGAAAAAGTACTACAGCAACTAGCCCGACAAAAAAATAATGAAGATAATATGACACTATCCGCCTTTGGTGTAGGAGCTGATTTTAATGAACTGCTCATGACTAATCTAGCTGAATATGGAAGTGGGAATTATTATTTCATTGATTCTCCAGATAAGATACCCTCCATTTTTGCCAAGGAACTACACGGATTATTGTCGGTAGTAGCCCAGAACACCTTATTACGGATCAAATTTCCAAGCCGGAACCTGTCTGTCAACAAGATGTTTGGCTATCAGGGTCAAGTAAAAGGTGATGAACTTGTTTTTGATCTGAAAGATGTATTTTCAGAAGAGCAGAAGGCTATCCTGATTAAGTTTACAGTAACAGAACCACTCACAGAAGATGCTATATTTACTTCCACATTGACTTATGATGATGCCGTTACGTTTCAGCGTGTCAATGCCTCAGAAAATACCAGATTAAAGGTGACCACAGATAAGACATTGTTTGACCGTTCGTTTGACAAAGACGTATTGCAGAATATTGTTTTATTTGAAACGAATGAAAGACTGGAAAATGCCATGCTGGAAGTAGATCATGGTAATTTTGAAGGTGCCAAAAAGATGATCATTACTCTCAAAGCAGAGATGGAAGTACAAATGAAAAACCTTCCTGAAAATGCGGATCTGTCACGGCAGTACAATACAGTAATGGAATATGAGAAACAAGTCGAGAATGCCAAAACAATGTCTTCTGAAGAACTCAAATACAATCAGAAAGCCTCCCGCAGCTCTAATTATCAGATTCGCAAGAAAAAGTAAAATGCTTTTCCTATCCGGAGTCAATCCATCCGGATAGGAAATTTTTAGTTTTTAGCTTTTTCTACCTTATAGACAAAGTACTTAGTCTCTCCTCTCCATGGTAGTTTATAAAACTTCTCTTTGTAATAAAGCATTACCCGATGGCCATTCAGATTAGCTTCTTTTAGAGCGTCTATCACTTCTTTATCATCCTCATCAACCGAAAAGTCCCATAAGGAAGAAGCAGGGCTACCACTATCATAGGTAAGTCCACCCAGATTCAGTTGACCTTCCATTGTCTTAAAAACAACACCTTTGTGACTGAGCTTTACAATTGTACCGGCTCGTGTGCCATCACTATTACTTCCAAAAAGGAAATATACCAACAAGCCGATACCAATAAGAACGATACCAATTCCAAACGCTTTGAATACATTCATAGACAGTATAAATAGTTTCAGTTAAATTTTTCAAGAATACAAAAAAGCTACTCTATATGCAATAATCGAAAATTGCTACTAGATAAGTTGTTTTGGATAACTTCTATACTGATACTAAAAAAGCCATCCGTTAAAAGATGGCTTCACTACTACTTTATGAGTTATATTATTTAGAGCGGATCGCAATCACTGGATCCATCCGAGCAGCAATAGCAGCAGGAATAATACCTGCCAATGTTCCAATAATAGCAGAAACGCTTATACCCAGGATTATATTATTGGCACGCATCACCAACTCCAAGCTTCCAAACGGAATAAAGGTTAGCAAGAATACCAGAAACAACCCTGCTAATCCACCCAGAACACTTAGAAAAACCGCCTCAAACAGAAATTGGTACAAAATAAAGGCATTTTTAGCTCCAAGTGATTTTTGGATACCAATGATATTGGTTCTCTCCCGAACAGATACAAACATGATATTGGCAATACCAAAACCTCCTACTAAAAGTGAAAAGAAACTAATAACAGCACCACCAGTATACAATGCCCCAAAGATACCTTCTACAGCTGCTACCACCTGTTCTGTACGATTAATTGAGAAAGAATCTTCCTCCATAGGCTTCAGGCTTCGACGTGTACGCATCAATCCTGTAACCTCAGCTTCCAGTTCTTCCATTCCTTTATCTGTTTCCAGCCCACGAATACAGATAGCCGGATCTGAGTTTTTGGTATGATATAGTTTATCAAATGTGCCATACGGAACAAAACAAGCCACATCAAAATCAGGACCACCTAGTAAGGACTCACCTTGTTTTTTCATTGTACCAATAACTACAAAGTTCAGTCCATCCATCTTAAACGTCTTACCAATAGGATCTATACCTGGAAATAATGCATCTACAATATCTGCCCCAATAATGGCTACTTGTCGGGCTGCCGTTGATTCAAGTTCATTAAAGAAACGACCATCGCCCAAAGGAATCTCTACAATTGTCTGATAACTCTCGGTAACGCCCAGCACTGTTATATTACCAATACTGCTACTTCCGTTTTTCATGGTAATACCTCCTTGCTGATCAAAGATAGCAACAGCCTCAGCCATAGTCACACGTTTGGACAGAAACTCATACTCTGCATAATTCACAGAAGGACGATTTACATATTTCCACCAGGGATAGGGACCACCAAAACCAAATGGCCACTTCTGCACATACATAGTCCGGTCACCCAGGAAGGCAAGATTATCTTTTACATTTTTCTCCATCGAGTCAACTAATACGAATACAGCAATGATCGCAAAGATCCCCACTGTAACCCCCAGCAAAGAAAGAATAGTCCGTAATAAGTTGGATCGTAGTGCTTCCCACGCAAAACGGAAGCTTTCAAACATAAGTTGTATATAAATACGCATGTGGCTAAATTACTAATAACCAAGAATGTTTTGAAAAATAGTACCTATAGCCTCTTTATTTATAAAAATCCAGACTGTAGATACCTCGTAGAAAATTTACCTGTGACACAAGGTGAATAGTTTTCCTGGTAAAGTCAACGCATTTCAGGACAAACGGCACTACAGACGGATTGTTGTTTATGTAGTAGTATAAAGGTCTCCGAAATCATCCTTTTACAATAGATCTGTATAGTCAATACAGAGTAGTGAAAATACTTCTTACTATATTTTCTCAGCATAAGCAAATGTTTACCAAGCTATTATTTACGAACTAACAATACAACCGCTTCCTAAAGATGTTATAATTCATACCTCACAACCACTTACAATCTAAAATGAAGACAATAAAATTGGGTATTACTCTTTGTGTGCTCTGGTTCTTATCAGGAGGGTGCAAGGATAAATTAATTGTAAATAAATGTAAACTCTCCTACGATCAGGGAGATGTTCTTTATTTGTCATCAGCAAACACCCCTGCCATTCCTTCTGTTGACCCCAATGCGAGGGGGGTATTTGCAGCAGATCCAGATGGTTTATCTATTGATCAGAATACAGGGTATATAGATATCAATAATAGTGCAACCGGACAGAAGTACCTTGTTAAATATATATCTCTGGACAATAATCAAATCTGTGAAACCTTTATCACTATTAGTGGTGTACGCTATACAGCAGGTGTTTACAATCGGAGCACGGCCAATAGTCTTGTTGTTAATCCTATTTACAATGCCAATTCTGATAGTCGCCTGCCCAGTGGTAATTTTCAAGGAGGTAGAAACCAACAAGGAGTAATTGTATTGCCAGAGGTTACCGCAGCAGATGGAAGTATTGATCTGAAAGGTGTAAACCTTAACAGATTATTTAGTCAGTCCGGTACCATCAGAGATGGATCAGAAGTACAGGTTACTATTCCTTTTTCGCTTAACGATGATAGTGGAGGAATCCAAAATCAGGTAACTCTCAACTTTATATACTACAATGCACAGTCAAGTATACCAGAAGCATTATTAGCGGAAATTAAGGAGCAACAGGAAGAAACCCGGGGAGGCAGGATTAATGGAGAAAAAAACCATCGTCCGCCTGGAGTTATTGTTACTGAGAAGTAATTTTCTGAAGTATGACTTCCTTTTACATAGCCTGTTAGAAAGATGAGAAATAGTATCTTTATTCTTCTGTCTCTATTATCTGTAAGTGCACAACCGCAAAATCCAGACTATAAGAAGGCGGAACAACTATATAAAGAAGCCAATATCTTATTTGAAGAAGAATCAGATGAGGCTGCATTAGCAAAATATCAGCAAGCAAAACGACTGTATGAGTCGCTAAAAGCTGTGAATGCTAACTATGCAGATTTGCTGGTAAAAATGGGATCTCTTGCAGAAATAAAGAACGAACCTAAAGCAGCTATTAATTTCTATAAGGCTGCTTTAGCTCTCAGTAAAAATAATCTGGATTCAGCTCTAACACCTGTTTTTTTTACGGCAACTATCTTATTAGGAGAAGTTTTCTACAAAACAGAACGATATGATTCTGCATTGATTTATTGTAATCAGGCAAAAGCATTCATCAGTAAACAACAGAGAGAACACAATATAGAGCGCCTCTACAATGTATTAGGAGCAATCTATTATGCAGATGGAAATTACCGACAGAGTTTAACACACTTTGAGAAAGCCTTTATAGCCTCCGCGCAGCAGCAAAAAACGCATCCCTCTATATTATGCAGGAATCAACTGAATATAGCTTCTGCAGCTAATAATCTGGAGCAGTATGAGCGGGCATTGCAAGCTTATCGGCAAGCACTTAGCTATAAATATGTCCCCGAAATAGTATATCGCAAAATAGGAGAAACCTATTTAAAGTTAAACAAATCAGATAGTGCCCTCTTTTTCCTCCAAAAGTCGGCAACTACAAATAATCCAGACAATCGGATTGTTGTTTGGAATCACTTGGGTAATCTCTATGCTCAACGAAAAGACTATATACAATCTCTAAATTATTACAATCAATCCATTCAGTTAAATCAAAAGCTGTTTGGTACTAAAAATACAAAACTGGTAACATCCTATCTTGGCATTGGTCAGGTGTATATAGATCAAAAACATTACCTGGAAGCAATCAATACAATACAAAAGGCATTGGTGGTATTACATCTATCTTTTAAGAACACTGATATCTATATAAACCCTGATGATCCGGATAATGTAATTTCCCGACTGGACTTTTATAAAGCATTACGAGCCAAAGCATTGGCACTTCAAAAATATGCACAGCAAACCAGAAAATCTACAGACCTGGAATTCTCCTTTAAAACCTATCAGCTTGCGATAAGGCTAGCCGAACGATTGCGACTTAGTTATGATACAGACGAAGCTAAGTTATTTTTTATTCAGCAGGTTTTCCCTATTTATGAAGAAGCAATCTCAGTAGCGTTTACGTTATATAATCAAACCAAAAAAATCAATTATACCGAACTTGCTTTCTCAATCTCAGAAAAGAGTAAGGCTGCTGTACTTGCTGAAACATTAAGAGGGCTACAAATCAGTCAGCAAAAAGGTGTACCCACAACTTTACTTCAAGAAGAGAAAGAATTACGTCGTAAAATCACCAAACTAACCATTGCTAGTATTGAGACCAAAGATTCTGTACAGATAGTATCTCTAAAAGATCAGATTCGTGATAATGAGATTAATCTGGCTCAGCTGATAAAGAAACTAGATGCAAATGAGAAATATTACCAGTTAAAATACAATACTCAACCTGTAAGTCTGATCCAGATACAAAAGAAAGTACTGAATTCCAATACTGCGTTTATCGAATATTTCTTTGGAAGCCGAGTTCTGTATGCATTTGTAATTACAAATGAAGAGTTTCAAGTCTTTCAACTTCCCATCACTCCTGTATTCAAAGACGCATTGACCAAATATACACTCTCTTTATTTGATCACCATCCATCTCCTATCCAACCTATCTGGGCTAATATATTGTACCAGAATTTAATAACGCCTCTGCTACCTGTTATCAATAACTATCAGAAGCTAATCATTGTACCAGATGGAGAGTTAAGCTATCTTCCTTTTGAGGCCCTTGTTAAAAATCCTAATAGTTTGCATTATCTACTGGATGACTACATTATTCGTTACGCCTACTCTGGAACACTACTGGAATTCACTAATCCTAAACAAAACGTTCAGAATACAGGTGAGGTCTTAGCAATGGCACCTTTTGCAGGCAGTACAGGTAATAGTTTTCGTAGTATACAAATCTCACCATTACCAGCTTCAAAGGCTGAAGTAGAAACAATCGGTGGCCATATCTTTCTGGAATCGGCAGCGACTAAAGAAGTGTTTCTGAAGTTAGTATCACAATCGGGTATTATCCATCTTGCCACTCACGCCACCGCGGATAGCAAGGAACCACTTAACTCGTATATTACCTTCTATCCCAAAGATGCTGATTCCCTATCAGGTTACCGGTTATATACCTCTGAACTTTATAATCTTCAACTGGATAATGTAAAGCTTGTCGTTTTAAGTGCCTGTGAAACAGGTGGTGGGCAACTTGTGCGTGGAGAAGGGGTAATGAGCCTTGCCAGAGCATTTGCCTATGCCGGTTGTCCAAACATTGCCATGACACTCTGGCGAGCTGATGACAAAGCGACAGCTCAAATTACTACACGCATGTATGAGTATCTGAAAAAAGGATATACCAAAGATGAAGCTCTCAATAAAGCAAAACAAGACTATCTCCAGGAAGCACCTTCCTCCAGACGAAATCCGTATTACTGGGCTAATATGGTATTAGTGGGTGATGAAGTTCCTGTATATACCTCTTATCGCTGGATCTGGATTATTGGAGGAATTCTTCTTGCATTGATTGGAACAGGTATCTTCCTCAGAACGACAAATAAGCAGAAGAAACATCTTACACTGGAAAAGCAATCATCCTAAGTAGTCTTTTATAAAAAAATCCCTGTATAATAATCATACAGGGATTTTTTTATAAAAGCTTATTATTGCTTAGGAGATAACTGAATGTATGGAATTATCATCTCTTCCAGCGATACCCCTCCATGCTGGAATGTATCTTTATAATAATTAACGTAGTAATTGTAGTTGTTAGGGTAAGCAAAGAAATAGTCTTCTATTGCAAATACATATGCTGTAGACACATTAATCTTTGGCAGAAAGAAACGCTCTGGCTTACGTACAACAAACACATCTTTATCATCAAAACCCAGATTTTTGCCCTGCTTATAACGTAAATTTGTATTTACATTCCGGTCTCCCACAATCTTGAACGGACGTTTTACCCGAACAGTACCATGATCAGTAGTTACTATCACCTTTACTTTTCTCTCTGCCAGTTTTCTAAACATTTCGATAAGTGGAGAGTGTAAAAGCCATGATCGGGTAATTGAACGATAGGCTGATTCATCAGGGGCTAATTCACGAACCATAGCCATATCTGTACGGGCATGCGAAAGCATATCTACAAAGTTATATACAATCACATTCAATTGATTGGTCATCAGGTTATGCAGGTTCTCATCCAGTGTTTTACCTTGAGAAACATTGATAATCTTATGATAGCTTACTTTGCCATCAATACGATTCTTCTGTAGCTGACGCTTCAGAAATTCTTCTTCATGGTTATTTTTCCCTTCATCATCGTCATCATTTACCCATAGATCTGAATGGTATTTCTCCATATCAGATGGCAACATTCCCGAAAAAATAGAATTACGGGCAAAGGCAGTAGTAGTAGGTAATATGGAATAATAGGTACTTTCCTCTTCCACATTAAAATATTCTGCAAGAATAGGTTCAATAACTTTCCATTGATCATACCGCAGATTATCAATCAGAAAAAAGAAGACAGGTTCATCCCCTAATAATGGAAACACCTTCTTTTTCATTAACTGATGTGACATTAGTGGTTTTTCAACTTTGGGATCATTCAACCAGTCCTCATAACTATCCATGATAAACTTCACAAAGTTGGTATTAGCCTCACTTTTCTGATTATCAAGAACCTCTCCCATACTTTTATTTTCAGAACTATCCATCTCCAACTCCCAATAAATAAGCTTCTTGTAAATATCCACCCATTCATTGTGATCAATACGATCCATATACGCCATGGATATATTACGAAAATCCTGCAGATATCCCTGATTAGTTTTTTCACTCACCAAACGTTTATTATCCAGAATTTTCTTCACAGACAACAGTATCTGATTAGGATTCAATGGTTTAATCAGGTAATCAGCAATCTTTGACCCTATTGCTTCCTCCATAATGTGTTCTTCTTCACTTTTGGTAATCATCACAACTGGAAGATTAGGCTTAGTAGTCTTAATCTGGGTCAGTGTTTCAAGTCCTGTCATTCCAGGCATATTCTCATCCAGAAAAACAATATCATAGTTCTGCTCCTGACATTTATCCAGTGCATCTGATCCGCTATTTACAGGTGTAACATCATATCCTTTGTTTTCCAGAAATAAAATATGTGGTTTGAGCAGGTCAATTTCATCATCAGCCCATAAAATAGAATATCTTTGCATTTCGAAAATTCGTTTAAAAATTAAAAAAGTAATTCTCTACTGGTTATCAGTAGATTATATTTTAAAGCAATGTAAAAAAATTAAAAATTTATCAAAACAATTATACGGTTAGAGTAGATTAAATAAAAATTATCTCTAGATAATCAAATATATCTCATCCGCCTCTATATAAGGTATCAGCTATTTTAGCAGATAACGAAAGAAACGGCTTATTGGACTTTTTTGATTGTATAGACTTATTGACAGTCTGAATTGCATTTACTACTAGCTTTTAGCCATTTTCATGCCAGTTACATTTTAATCTGTAACGTAAATTCTATGATTTAGTTTTCAGGTCACATTTCCGGAAAGAAATCCTTTTAACTGGCTGTATATATTTTTAATCTGTTAGAAAGTTGAATAAACGGAAAATTTTTAATGACCCTGTCTATGGGTTCATCAGTATACATAGTGATTTAATTTTTGATATCATCGAACAGCCTGTCTTTCAACGGTTACGCCGTATCCGGCAAATGGGCTTAGCAGATTATGTATATCTGGGTGCACATCATACCCGATTCCATCATGCTCTAGGAGCAATGCATTTGATGGAATCAACTTTAAAATCGCTATGTTCTAAAGGACATGAAATTACAGACCATGAATGGGAATCGGCTTTACTGGGGATTCTTTTACACGATGTCGGACATGGACCCTGTTCACATGCATTGGAGTATAGCATTTTAAGTGATGTCAAACATGAATCACTTTCTTTGCTAATCATGCAAAGGCTAAATAAAACATTCAATGGTGCACTGGATACGGCACTTCAGATGTTTAACGGCACCTATCCCCGTCGCTTTTTTAATCAGCTTATTACCGGGCAGTTAGATATAGACCGTTTGGACTATCTAAACAGAGATAGTTTCTTTACAGGAGTATCCGAAGGGACTATCGGTTCGGAGCGGATTATAAAGATGCTTGACATCGTGAATGATAACCTGGTTGTGGAAGAAAAAGGCATTTATAGCATTGAAAACTTTCTCAATGCCCGACGACTCATGTACTGGCAGGTTTATCTGCATAAAACAGCAATCAGTGCCGAAACCATGTTAATTCAGGTGATACGAAGAGCCCGAGAGCTGACCCATGCAGGTATTGAAGTTTTTGCCTCGCCTCCACTTTCTTTGTTTCTGAAAGAATCAGTACGTATGGAAAGTTTTCTGAATGATCCTGTATACTTACAGACTTTTCAATGCCTGGATGATTATGATATATGGGGTTCTGTGAAGATATGGATAAACCATTCCGACTTTATTCTATCCTCTCTGAGCAGAATGTTATTGGAGAGAAAACTATTTCGTATTACTCTATCTTCAGAAAAGCCGTCCCGTGAGTTCAGTAAAACGATAAAGAACCAATTAAGTACATTTTATCGTATACCATCAAAAGATGTTCACTACTTGTACATAGAGGGCTCTACCAGCAATGCAGCCTACTTGTCACAAGGTACTGGAATCAATATTCTAACCAAGAAAGGTAAGATTCTTGACATTGCCCTGGCATCAGATTTGCCAAATATCAAAGCTATGAGTAAAATTGTGCGAAAATATTATGCATGCTGGGCAAAAGAAATAAACTGGAAACAGGCTAGTCTATAAAAGTAACACTATCTGATAGTTTCCAATATGAACAAGAATGGAGCAAAACAACATCTAGTGCATCCATTAACTATTTTGAATTGTTTATTCTTCATACATTTATCAACTTATGGAGTTTACCATAGAACAGATAGCCGGAATGCTCAAGGGAAGCGTAGAAGGCAACGGCTCATTATTAGTAAATAAATTAGCTAAGATTGAAGAAGCAACCGCAGGATGTCTGGCTTTTCTATCCAATCAAAAATACGAACCTTATTTATACACAACAGAGGCAACAGCCGTTATTGTTGGTAAAGACTTTGAGCCGAAGAAAGAGTATACAGCTACATTAATCCGTGTAGATAATCCCTATCTGGCATTTACTATCTTACTGGAACAATATCAGCAATTTTTAATGGCAGCAAAGGTTGGTATAGAACAACCTTCTTTTATTGGAGACAATAGTACGACAGGCAATAATATATTTCGGGGTGCTTTTTCCTATATTGGCTCCAATTGTAAAATTGGTAACAATGTAAAAATATATCCTCAGGCGTATATTGGTGATAACGTAACGATTGGCGACAATACGGTTATCTACGCGGGTGCCAAAATTTATAGTGATATAGTAATAGGTAATCGCTGTGTAGTACATGCAGGAGCTGTGATTGGCAGTGATGGTTTTGGATTTGCGCCTCAACCCGATGGAAGCTATCGCCCTATCCCTCAGGTAGGTAATGTTGTCCTGGAAGATGATGTTTGTATTGGAGCCAATACAGTTGTGGATTGCGCCACAATGGGGTCAACTATCATTCGTCAAGGTGCCAAACTGGACAATCTGATACAGATTGCACATAATGTTGAAATAGGTAAACATACTGTTATTGCAGCACAGGCAGGGATATCCGGATCTACTAAAATAGGAAATTATTGCGTGATAGCTGGCCAGGTTGGTATTGTTGGGCATCTTCAGATTGCAGATAAAACCAGTTTTGGTGCCCAATCAGGTGTTTCAAAATCTATTCAGAAAGAAGGATTAAAGTTACAGGGATCACCCGCATTTGACTATAAAGATAATCTCAGATCGCTGGCAGTTTTTCGAAACTTACCACAACTTCAAAAGCGACTTGAAGAATTGGAAGAAAAAATACTAACTTTGTCGATTAATGAAAAATAGTTCAGGGTCCAGAGTTCTTGTTCTGGTCTTAGTATGCTTTGAACCTGAACACAGAACACAGAACTTAACCAATCCTAATGCATCTTAAACAACACACCATTAAGAAAGCTGTAACACTCTCAGGAGTAGGCTTACATACAGGGGTTCCGGCGAATATGACTTTTCTGCCAGCAAAACCTCACCATGGTTACAAATTTCAAAGAATTGATCTGGAAGGGCAACCCATTGTAGATGCAGATGTTGATAATGTGGTAGACCTATCACGTGGTACTACCATTGAACAAAGTGGAGCCCGAATCAATACAGTAGAACATACCCTAGCTGCATTGGTAGGTATGGAAATAGATAATGTTCTGATTCAACTGGATGGACCAGAGCCTCCTATCATGGACGGAAGTTCTATTCAATTTGTACAGGCACTGGAATTTGCAGAAAGAGAGGAGCAGAATGCTCTTCGTAATTTTTATGAAATTACAGAAGAGATTCGCTACAGAGACAAGGAAAGAGATGTAGAAATTGCGGCTCTGCCTCTCAGTGATTATAGAATGACAGTAATGGTTGACTATAACTCTCCAGTACTAGGTAGTCAACATGCTTCTTTGACAGATATCAGTCAGTTCTCTAACGAAATAGCCAATTGCAGAACTTTCTGTTTCCTCCATGAATTGGAAATGCTTCATAAGGCAGGATTAGTGAAAGGTGGAGATCTTAATAATGCTATTGTGATTGTAGACCGCATCATTCAAGATGAAGAATTAGATTATCTGGCAGGGTTATTCAATAAACCCAAAGTAGAAGTTCGCAAAGAAGGTATTCTGAATAATGTAGAGTTACGCTATAAAAATGAACCTGCTCGTCATAAATTACTGGATTTAATGGGAGATCTTGCTCTGGCAGGACGTCCATTAAAGGCACAAATCCTTGCAGCCCGTCCAGGTCATGCAGCAAACGTAGCTTTTGCTAAAAAGATCAAGAAGAAAATGCAGGAGTCTGCCAGCAGTAACATTCCGGTGTATGATCCTAAACTTCCTCCTGTTCTGGATTCACTGGCAATCAGTAACATTCTTCCACATCGTTATCCCTTCCAGTTAATCGATAAGATTATTCACCTGGATGAAAGTTCAGTGACAGGAGTAAAGAATGTAACCATGAATGAGCCATTCTTTATGGGGCATTTTCCAGGTAATCCTGTTATGCCAGGAGTGTTGCAGATAGAAGCAATGGCTCAGACAGGTGGTATCCTTGTACTAAGTACAGTACCTGACCCTGAAAATTACTGGACGTATTTCTTAAGTATTGAAAATTGCCGTTTCCGGAAAATGGTTCTTCCAGGAGATACTATTATTTTCAAGTGTGAGTTAATGGCTCCAATAAAACGTGGTATTGCTAAAATGCAAGGACAGGCTTTTGTAGCTGGTCAGGTTGTATGTGAGGCCGTTATGTCAGCTAGTATTGTTAGAAAAAAATAAATAAACCATATTGTCTGTAAATATGCGATGACAGCCTTAGTGCTTTTCAGATTGTTTTACAGACTTGTGTATATATATCAAAAGAATGAATCAACCATTAGCGTACATTCATCCCGAAGCAAAAATAGGCCCTGATGTAATAATTGAGCCTTTCGCTACTATTCATAAAAATGTTGAGATTGGAGAAGGCACCTGGATAGGAGCCAATGCTGTAATCAACGAAGGTGCTCGTATTGGGAAGTTTTGCAAAATATATCCAGGAGCAATTATTTCGGCTATTCCACAGGATCTTAAATTTGTAGGTGAGGAAACAACCGCTGTAGTTGGCGATTATACTACCATTCGCGAATTTGTCACCATGAGTAGAGGGACTGTAGACAAGTATACTACCGTTGTTGGTAAAAACTGTCTTATCATGGCCTATGCTCACATTGGACACGATTGTATTATTGGAGACAACTGTATCTTAGGTAATGTGGTGCAGTTGGCAGGCCATGTACAGATCGATGATTATGTAATATTCGGGGGATCATGCGCCGTACAACAGTTTTCAAAAATTGGAGCTCATACATACATAGGTGGAGGTTCTCTTGTTCGTAAAGATGTCCCTCCTTTTGTTAAGGCAGCTCGTGAGCCACTAGCCTATAGTGGTGTTAACTCCATTGGACTTCGTCGCAGAGGTTTCTCTAATGAGAAAATCAACGAAATTCAGGAAATTTACCGTTATATCTATCTGAGAGGATTAAATAACGCAGATGCACTGGAATCAATAGAAACTAACTTACCAGCATCTGTAGAACGAGATCTGATTATAGAGTTTATCCGAAGTTCGGAACGAGGCATTATGCGAGGCACTTCAGAATAAAATTAAAAGCCCATTCTAAAACAAGGAATGGGCTTTTTGATTACCAACCATAGCAGAATCATTTCTTTTGATAAACCCTAACATAATCAACTTCCATTGTTTGAGGGAAAATACTGGTATCTACACCTTCTTTCCCACCCCAATCTCCACCAATAGCAATATTTAACAGCAAGTGAAACTTCTGGTTATAAGGCCAGGTAGCAGAATTATTCTGTTTGTCGTTTGTAAAAGTGAAATAAGATTTATCATCTATAAAGAATGTAATCTTCTCCTCATCCCATTCCATGCTATATACATGAAAGGCACTACTAACATCCGATACAGATAATTGATTGCCCTTATTGGTACCAATTGTATGGTTATAAGCCTTGGTATGGATATTGGCATGAATCACTCCCTGATCATATCCTACATGTTCCATAATATCAAGTTCGCCATCATCAGGCCATTTCAAGGGAGTTGTTGACGCCAGCATCCAAATAGCAGGCCATGTACCTTTCCCTGAGGGCAGTTTAGCTTTTACATCAATCCGCCCATACATCCAGTCTCCTTTACCTTTAGTATGTAAACGTGCAGATGTATACTCATTCTGATTGAATTTTTCCTTGCGTGCTTCTATTCTAAGAACTCCATTTTCTACATGCGCATTTTCTATACGTTCTCTTGTATAGTATTGTAGTTCATGATTTCCCCATCCATTTCCTCCTTCTCCATATCCCCAACGGGCAGGATCAGGTAAACCCTTATACTCAAATTCATCACTCCAGACAAGTTGATATCCTTTCTTATGTACTAATGATTCTTTTTTACAAGAGAGCAAACCTATAAATAAAATCAGAGTAAGAAACCCGTATTGCAGACATGTAAACGATTTTAACATGGATATATCAAATTACGTATTCAAATATTTACAAATCTCACAAAAACCATAGAATAATCAATAGCTGACAACCATTTTACTGTTAGTAATTACAGATATGCTAAACTTCCCCTCATCTTAATCGTCAATTTTCTCAGCAAATTTTACTTGTAGTTGATATACTATTTTCGTTTTTTAGCTTCCGTTTCGGTATATATCCAGAACCTGCATTAATTAGTTATGTCTTCTTTTCTTCAAAAACTTCAGACTCGCTGGGGTGTTCACACAGTATGGCAGGTTATTGTAATCCTGATTGTCTTCGCTTTAACAGGTTTTACGGCTATGTATATAAAAAAACCGATCTTTGTATGGCTTGGTATCACACCTACCACTCCTTGGTGGTATAGAACACTGATATGGTTACTTACCATTTTTCCTGCTTATCAGGTCTTTTTATTATTCTACGGATTTCTGTTAGGACAGTTCGCCTTCTTCTGGAACTTTGAAAAACGAATGTTTGGACGTATAGGAAAGTTATTTGGCAAGTAACTTTAAGAAAAGTAACAGAGACAAAAGCTATAAAATAAAAAAGCAGGCTTAAAAGCCTGCTTAGGGAGGAAGATGGGGCTCGAACCCACGACCCCTAGAACCACAATCTAGTGCTCTAACCGACTGAGCTACATCCTCCGTGATTTGGGCTACAAAAGTACAACAAGATTAATATATTCCAAAAACAAATAATTATTTTTTTTATTATCTGTCAAATACAAGTCTTGCACCCTTCTGACTTTCATCAAAATTTCCCTGTTTATACACTAGATTTCCAGACACAAAGGTATGAGTAACAGACGATTTGAATGTTTTCCTTTCAAATGGAGACCAACCACACTTGTAGAAGATAACATCTTTTGAAACTGTCGATTCTTGCTGTGTATTTACTAAAACAAGGTCAGCAAAGTAGCCCTCACGGATATATCCCCGTTGTGAGATTTGAAAGCAATCAGCAGGTGCATGGCACATCTTCTCTACCAATTTCTCTAGTGAGATTCGTCCTTCATGATAAGCTTCCAGCATCAAAACAAGAGAATGTTGTACCAAAGGTACACCTGATGGTGCTTTCCAATAGTTCTGAGATTTCTCTTCCCAGGTATGAGGTGCATGATCTGTAGCTATGATATCCAAATGATTATCCAATAATCCTTCCCATAAAGCTGACTTATGCCGTTTATCTTTTACAGCAGGATTACATTTAATCTGATTCCCCAATGTCTCGTAATCGTCTGCTGTAAACCAGAGATGGTGCACACACACTTCAGCAGTGATTCGTTTCTGTTTTAAAGGAATTGTATTGTCAAATAAGGGTAGTTCATCCCCTGTAGTAATATGCAAAATATGCAGGCGGGTGTTATGCTTCTTAGCCAATGTCACAGCCATTGAAGACGATTTAAAACAAGCTTCTTCATTCCGGATCTCTGGATGAATACGGGCAGGAGCATCTTCGCCATATTGCTGGCGATATTGCTCCTGACGCTGCTTGATAGTTGCTTCATCCTCACAGTGAGTGGCAATCAGCATGGGACTTTCCCGAAATATAGCAGCCAACGTACCTTCATCATCTACCAGCATATTACCTGTAGAGGATCCCATAAATATTTTAATCCCGCATACATCTTTGGGATTAGTCTTAAGTACTTCTGACAGATTATCATTTGAAGCCCCCATGAAAAACGAATAGTTTGCCAGAGAAGTCTGTGAGGCAATCTGATACTTATCGGCAAGTAATTCCTGTGTCAGTGCATTGGGAACTGTATTAGGCATCTCCATAAAACTGGTGACTCCTCCTGCTACAGCAGCCTTGCTTTCTGTATAAATAGATGCCTTGTGTGTAAGACCAGGCTCTCTAAAATGTACCTGGTCATCTATCACACCAGGCATAAGATATTGTCCGTTTGCATCAATTACTTGATCAGCAGATTTATGTTGCAAATCTGTTCCAATCTGTTCGATACGCCCATCTTTTATATATATATCTTTTTCTGTAATTGTACCTTCGTTTACAACTCTGGCATTCAGAATAATCGATGATTTTGTCATAATAAATTGTAAGAAGAGATAGTATGCTTCAAAAATAGTATCTTTTCCAAAGGAAAAATCCTTTGGTATGAAAAAAAGCCATTACTGAATTCAATCATCAGTAATG
Source organism: Xanthocytophaga flava (assembly GCF_030068545.1). NCBI lineage: Bacteria > Pseudomonadati > Bacteroidota > Cytophagia > Cytophagales > Rhodocytophagaceae > Xanthocytophaga > Xanthocytophaga flava. The sequence continues at coordinate 73,539 of NZ_JASJOR010000020.1, forward strand.
GCATAAAAAAGAATAGAAGATAGTTTATCTAGTCAACTCATCTAATACCTTTTTAATCGCATCAAAATCTGGCACATCCCCTGCATTTTCCAAAACCTCAGCATATTGAATCACACCATCTCCATCAATCACAAAAGCCGAACGTTTGGATACGCCTTTCATTCCCCACGCAAAGTTTTCATAAAGAGCTCCATAGGCTGTTGAAACTTCTTTGTTAAAATCAGATAGTAAAAGAAACGTAAGGCTCTGATCTTTTTTGAACCTATCCAGTACATAAGGTGAATCTACAGAAATAGCCACAACCTCTGCATTGAGGGCAGTATATTCTCCTATATCATCCCGCATGCTACATAACTCAGCAGTACATACACTGCTAAATGCCAAAGGAAAAAATAAAACCACAAGATTTTTTCCTTTATAATCATCCAGTGAAACTTCTTTTTTGTCTGAATTAGCAGACTTAAAATCAGAAGATACTAATTTGAAAAATGGAGCTTTATCGCCTTTCTGAAGTGCCATATGAAAGAAAACAGGTTGATAGGTAAAACAAAAGAATATGAGTTACAATAAGTGTATGCATGACTGAGTGACTCTCAGAGAAACAACTACATCTTATTGGTATTATTATCCATCTGCTATATACAAAAGTCAGATACAAAGAAACTATAGTATGATAAGAAATAATAGTTCTAAAAATGTAAATTTGGCAAATGCGATTTTAGTAAGGCATATATTAAATCTTATAGCCTCATACAAGTTTTAACAACAGACTACAATGCAAACAACAGACCCTAATATACATATCCGCTCCAGCCAGGATCGTTTTGAAGCACCTGACTTTTATCAGATTGACGATCTTTTAACAGAAGAACATAAGCTCATTCGGGATGCGGTCAGAACGTTTGTTAAAAAGGAGATCTCTCCTATTATTGAGGACTATGCCCAGCGAGCAGAATTTCCGCAGGATATAGTCAAAAAATTTGGTGAGATAGGCGCTTTTGGGCCAACCATACCATCAGAATACGGAGGTGGTGGACTCGATTATATTTCGTATGGCCTCATCATGCAGGAAATTGAACGGGGAGATTCTGGCATGCGTTCAACGGTCTCTGTGCAAAGTTCACTGGTCATGTATCCCATTTATGCATTTGGTACGGAAGAACAAAAGCAAAAGTACTTACCCAAACTGGCTTCTGGTGAAATGCTAGGTTGCTTTGGATTAACAGAAGCAGACTATGGCTCAAATCCTTCTGGTATGCAATCCCATTTTACAGATGAAGGTGACCACTATCTGCTTAATGGTTCAAAGATGTGGATTTCCAATGCGCCTTATGCAGACATTGCAGTGGTATGGGCTAAAAATGAGAATGGGCGTGTTCGTGGCCTTATTGTAGAACGAGGAATGGAAGGTTTCTCTACACCTGAAATTCATAATAAATGGTCGTTGCGTGCCTCTACTACAGGGGAACTGGTTTTTGATAATGTTAAGGTACCCAAAGAAAATTTACTGCCGGGTATAGAGGGTTTGCGCGGTCCTATGCAGTGCCTGGATTCTGCTAGGTATGGTATCGCCTGGGGAGCACTTGGAGCAGCAATGGACTGCTATGATTCAGCGAAGCGTTATGCACTGGAACGCATACAGTTTGATAAACCTATAGCCTCTTTTCAATTGACACAAAAGAAACTGGCTGAAATGTTAACTGAGATTACCAAAGCACAACTCCTCTGCTGGCGATTAGGTATGTTAAAAAATGAAGACAAAGCAACCACTGCCCAAATATCATTAGCCAAACGAAATAATGTAGAGATGGCACTGAACATTGCGCGTGAAGCCCGTCAGATTCATGGGGGTATGGGTATTACAGGTGAGTATCCGATTATGCGCCATATGATGAACCTGGAATCGGTTGTTACCTATGAAGGTACACACGATATTCACTTACTCATTCTGGGTAATGAGATTACAGGTATTCCTGCATTTAAATAGATCATACTTTTCTCTCTTTTCATAAGGCTATTGTGATATACAATAGCCTTTTATTTTGCTTTCCCAGCATCTACATCTCCAGTAATTTTCTGAATAAAATCAGTTATCCAATCCATGGTGATTCAATGATTTGATCCATTAAATTTTATTTACTCATGAAATAATCATAAATTAATCATTAATTATACTATACAGCAGATTATACATAGTAGTATGGAGACAGTTGTTGCTTTCTTTGAACATATACCCAGTAGCTATCGTGCCGCTATCCTTATTGGAGGAATACTGTTGTTCTGGAGTATTGAAGGAATTATTCCACTATCATTAACGCCTTATCATAAGTGGAGACATGCTGGGTTAAATCTGTTTTTTACCTTAACCACTGTTGTTATTAATTTTCTTTTTGCAGCCCTTCTTCTAAAAACAAGTGATTGGACAGCCGATCAGCACTTTGGCCTACTGTATCTAACAACAATGCCCTTGGGGTTGTTTATCTTACTAGGCTTACTATTGCTTGATTTAATTGGAGCTTATCTGATTCATTGGCTGGAACATAAACTAAAATGGCTATGGAAGTTTCATCTTATCCATCATACAGATACATACGTTGATACCACTACTGCCAATCGGCATCATCCAGGTGAAAGTGTTTTTCGGGCTATATTTACTATTCTGGCTGTATTTATATCAGGAGCCCCGATTTGGCTGGTTATGTTATATCAAAGTTTATCTGTGATATTTTCTCAGTTTAACCATGCCAATATTAAGCTGCCAGTTCAACTGGATAAGGTTATAAGCTGGATTATTGTTTCTCCCAATATGCACAAGGTACATCATCATTACAAGCAGCCCCTCACAGATACAAACTATGGGAATATATTCTCACTTTGGGATCGGTTGTTTGGCACCTTTGCTACAGAAAATCCAGCCAATCTAATTTATGGAGTAGATACACATATGGATGCTAAGGAGAATAATCAACTAACTAATTTGCTGCAAATACCTTTTCAACCCTATAGACGCTCCGCTGATATCTCCTATTCAGGAACACACAAAGCAGATAGTGTAACAAAAGATCAACCATCAGTAGGATAGAATACCAATAATTGCTAATTAAACTTGTATTTCAATTTGAATAAATACTAGAGCCTAGTATTTGATCTTATATTCATAGTCTATGCGTTGTATTTCCAAATATACTATACTAGTTGTGCTACTTATCGCACTAAATCAGCAGGCAATTGGACAAAATGTTGCCGGATACCAGGATTTTTTCAAAACTGTACAATTGGCTGCTATTTTTCCAGACTCCAAAACTTTTCCTGACTGTACCCCAAAATATCCGTTGGCAGAAATTGTAAAGAAGTACCAGAAGCAACATACTCTACCCGATTTTGGATTAAAGGAGTTTGTCCTGGCTAATTATACATTGCCTAAGAGTTATTCTTCAGACTTTACATCTGACACCAGCAAGTCTGCAACGGAACACATCATCAGCTTATGGGATGTACTTACGCGAAAACCGGAAAAGCCTATACCAGGAAGTTCGTTAGTGAACCTACCCTACCAATATGTAGTGCCTGGAGGGCGATTTGGCGAAATATATTATTGGGATAGTTATTTTACCATGTTGGGCTTAGAAGCCTCTGGCCGCACAGACCTGGTCCAGCATATGATTGATAACTTTGCATTCCTGATTGACACAATTGGTTTTATTCCGAATGGGAACCGGACATACTATCTGACACGTTCACAACCGCCGTTTTTTGCCTTAATGGTAGGTATTCTCGCCAATACAAAAGGTGACGAGACATATAGCAAATACCTTCCTCAGCTTGAGAAAGAATATGCCTTCTGGATGGGTGGCACTGAAAAGCTAGGCAAACAAAGTGGCACATTCCGAAGAGTAGTACGCATGCAGGGAGGCGAAATACTAAACCGCTACTGGGATGATTCGGCAACACCAAGACCAGAAGCCTATAAAGAAGATGTAGCAACAGCCGATGCTATTTTAAAAAATAGTACCATTCCAATGCCTAAGAAAGCATCAAAGGCATCTCAACAATTTATTATTGATCAAAAGCGAGCTGTTATCTACCGGCATCTTCGTGCTGCAGCCGAAAGTGGTTGGGATTTCTGTAATCGCTGGTTTAAGGACGGCAATTCTATGGAAACAATCCATACTACAGATATTATTCCTGTAGATCTGAATGCACTTATGTATAATCTTGAAATGACTATAAGTAAAGCTTACGCATTGAAAGGGAATGCACAAAAAGCTAAAAGTTATCAAGATGCAGCAGAACGAAGAAAACAAGCCGTACTTATGTATTGTTGGGATAAAAAAGCCCAATACTTTACAGATTATGACTTTATCACCAGGCAAACCACCCAAACCTTCTCCCTGGCAGGCATGTATCCTTTCTTTGTACATATGAATATTGGAACACCCGCGACTGTAGCCCAGCGAATTGAGAAAGATTTTCTGAGAGATGGAGGGGTGCTTACCACCTTAACAAACACAGGACAGCAATGGGATGCACCCAATGGTTGGGCACCTTTACAATGGATCACTTATAAAGGATTAAAAGATAACGGGTACAGCGAACTGGCAGATAAAATTAAAAACCGCTGGATTTCTAATAATGTACGTGTATACAAACAAACAGGTAAAATGGTAGAAAAATACAATGTGACAGATATTACCTTAAAGGCAGGAGGAGGAGAATACCCTGTACAGGATGGCTTTGGCTGGTCAAATGGCGTGTTGCTTCGTTTACTGAAAGAAAAGTAATTAATTCCAGTGATGTAACTATTTTTTATCTTCTTTTCAAAAGAAATTATACTGTCAAAAGATTTGGCATAAGATTTGGTGTATACACTATACACTACGACTATGAAAATATCTTTTAAAACAAAGTAACCAGATAGTACAAACCACGTAAAACACCTATCAGTAATCCACTTTTAAAAACATCCATACAGCATTTCTTCTGATGATTTGTTGTTTTTATTAACTGATTTGATCACTATTTCTGACAATGACAATACCTCTCTGATAGAGAGGTATTTGTTTTTACAGGGGGCTTATAATCTTAATCCAAAACTTTCGCGTTGCGGCCTTTGAGCCACAAAAATCATCCTGTCAGATGTTTCCTTGTCATATGGATTCAACGCATAGTCTCCAAAGATGCTTATCAGTTCCAGATCGGCAACATCAAAATAGTGTAGAAACTGTTCACAACTGATCGCTTTTACTCGCTCCTGAAAATGGAAGGAATTTCCTTCGTCCTCAAACTCAATATCTTTTACAATAAATCCGCTTTCCAGTTTCTTTTGAATATCAAATTGAATTCCATCAATAACTTGTCTGTAATGAGGTTTTAAATTTTTTAAGATCCGGTCTGTATTGAAAAAATCAAGAATTAACTTTCCCCCAGGTTTTAATGCCTCTGTTACTGTACATACCGCATTAATATTCTCTCCTTCTGTTTCAAAATAACCGAAGCTTGTAAATAGATTCAGCACATAACAAAACCTGCTTCGCACATAGGGACGGCGCATATCGTGTACATAGAAATGCAATCGTTCATTTTCAAACTGTTTAGCATAAGAGATATTTTCAGGCGCAATGTCAATCCCTACTACATCAAACCCTTTGGAATTAAGATAGATAGCATGTCGTCCACGCCCACATGCCAAATCAAGTATTTGATCTTCACAGGTAAACTGAAAATATTTTTGCAGATTGTCGATAAACTGGTGCGCTTCTGCATTATCCCGGCTCTTATATAGAATATGATAATAAGGTGAGTTAAACCATTCACTGAACCATTCTCGTTTACTAATAGCGCCTCTGGACTTTTTGCTGCTTACTTCATGCACGACTTCCATATTTTTAATCATTGCAATTTCTATTGTTATTACCTAAACTAATCGTCTGGTAAACATATCTCATGAATAAATTCGACAGGAATAGATGTAGATCCTGTCTCTACTGATAAACAAATACCCGATCAGACAAGTGCAAATGTCAGTTTATTTTCGATGGAAACGAAATTAGGTCATTTTAACTTTTTTTAGTACTTTCGTGAAACAACCGGATATGCGATATTTTGCAATTCCCTTGATTTCAATCTTCCTTCTTTTTTATCTTTCCTGCCTTTTATTACGCTATCCGATCTTGTTCTGTTTTGAGATGAATACCTCAAAACCTTTGAACTGTAACTGTTAATTTGAATTTATATGCGTAAAGATTATTTGAAAGGTGAAGCAGAAGGGCTAACCCCAACAGAACGCGAAATAGAAAAGGCGTTGCGTCCGGTCAGCTTTGAGGATTTTACCGGACAGGATAAAGTTCTTGAAAATCTGCGCGTCTTTGTACAGGCTGCCCGCCAGCGAGGGGAGGCACTTGATCATGTGCTCTTACATGGCCCTCCTGGTTTAGGGAAAACAACCCTTTCATTGATTATTGCCAATGAACTGGGAGCAAATATAAAAATGACTTCCGGGCCAGTTCTGGACAAGCCTAGTGATCTGGCAGGATTACTTACCAACCTCAGTGAAAACGATGTGCTTTTCATTGATGAAATCCATCGCCTTAATCCGGTAGTAGAAGAATACCTGTATTCTGCTATGGAAGATTATAAGATTGATATCCTGCTAGATAGCGGTCCCAATGCCCGGTCTGTTCAGATCGGTTTAAATCCGTTTACGTTAGTAGGTGCTACTACCAGAGCTGGATTGTTAACTTCGCCTTTACGTGCACGATTTAGTATTAATGCCAGGCTGGAATATTACAATGCCAAACTATTAACTTCCATTGTACTACGTTCTGCGGATCTATTGAATACGCCTATTGACGAAGAGGCGGCCTATGAGATAGCCCGAAGAAGTCGGGGAACTCCACGTATTGCCAATAACCTGTTGCGTCGTACACGTGATTTTGCTCAGGTAAAAGGAAATGGTAAAATTACGGTTGGTATTGCAGAAATGGCACTAAACGCACTGGATGTAGATCAACATGGATTAGACGAGATGGATAATCGCATTCTGTCTACCATCATTGAGAAGTTTAAAGGTGGCCCTGTAGGTTTGTCAACTATTGCTACTGCCTGTGGTGAAGAAGCTGAAACCATAGAAGAGGTATATGAGCCGTTTCTGATTCAGGAAGGTTATATTAAACGAACCTCTCGTGGACGAGAAGCAACCGAAATGGCCTACCGTCATCTGGGCATCAATCCACCTGCCGGGCAGGTTAAAGGATTGTTCGACTAAGAAAACAAAGTATCAGCCTTATAGTTTTTACGCTATAAGGCTATTTTTTTATATAAATGCCATTTTACATGACCGAAACAACATTCTGGGAACTGATAGATATATCCAAAAAGCAGACCACAGAAAATAAATACGAACAAACTCAGTTTCTGACTAATTATCTGAGTACACAGACAGAAGAAGAAATATTTTCATTTGAAGAACAATTTCAAAAGTTTTACGCTAAATCCTATACATCTCCCCTATGGTGTGTAGCCTACGTGGCAATGGGAGGCTGTTCTGATGATGGTTTTGATTATTTTCGGGCATGGCTTATTGCGCAGGGAAAGGAAGTATTTGAAAATGCTATGCATAATCCGGATAGCTTAGTGTCTGCTTTTGATACCTTACGCGAACAAAATAGAGGCGATTATCCGGAATTTGAAAGTATGTTGGGTGTTCCCTTAGATGCATATATCAAAAAATATAATTTTGCAGATCGGGATGATGGCATTGATGCTTACTATGCTAGACTAGATGAGTTTCCCAGAGTTCCTTTTCCAGAAATGGTTTTTAACTGGACAGAAGACAATCCAGAAAGTATGAAGAAGATCTGCCCTGCTATTTTTGCCAAATACTGGGATGATCCTTTCTAAAAATGTGTTCATGATTTACAGTCCACAATTTATACCATATGAGATTTAGCATATTGCCTTTTGGTGCTCTAACAGACACTCTATCTGCTTCAGGTATCTCACTTACCAATGAGCAGATTCTAACGATAGAAGATTTGCATCAGTATCTGACAACCACCTACCCTGCTATTGCCCAACAAAAGTTTCGTTATGCAGTCAATCAGGAGATGGTAGATACAACTCATCATCTACAGGATGGAGATGAGATAGCCTTACTCCCACCCTTCTCTGGAGGGTAATAAATATCCCAAACTATAGTTACCCGGCTGTGATCTCCTTTAGAGCCTTGTTATAAAGCATATCCCGCTGTTGGTGAAACGTGCTTTACGACAAGGCTCTTGTTTGTGTTTATGTGAGTACCCCACTGGTAGAGAGCATGTGAGTTATAACTCACATCAATTTTGCTTTTGAACATAATTCTGGCCGCGTTTGCTGTCTGCGCATAGTTCACGGCAAAGGATAATTTTGTAGAAGCGAATCTGTCCCTCTCATTCGTGAGGGTTTGCGCACAAGTCCAATCATTTTTTATTTTGACCTGAATTCCGATCACTTTTTCTCTTGCGCATAACTCACGGCACGGGATGTCTTGCGCATAACTCACAGCAAAACTTTTTCTGCGCATAGTTCACAGCAAGAGAGAAACTGATCAGAGTTCACCGCAGACACTTAGACTGCCGTGAACTCTGATCAAGATATACTGACATAAGATAAAAGTAAAAGTTGATAAGGGATCAGCTTAAATACTCATATGCTCATATTTTGGAATGGCATTGTTTCTTAATGTGCTTCCAACCAGCTAATACCTGTACCTATTCCTATCTCCATTGGTACAGACAGAGGCAGTGCATTTTTCATCAGATCTTCAATAGCAGGTTTAACAACAGATAATTCCTCTTTGTGTGCATCAAAGACCAATTCGTCATGTACCTGAAGAATCATACGGGTACGTAGATTTTCTTTTTTAAGAAACTCATGTATCCGAATCATAGCCAGTTTGATAATATCAGCAGCGGTACCCTGAAGCGGAGCATTCACAGCATTACGTTCGGCAAATCCTCTGTCAGTCTGATTCATTGAGTTAATATCCCGTAAATATCTTCTGCGTCCTAACAATGTCTCTACATACCCTTTGTCCTGAGCTTTGATAATAGAATCATCGATAAACTTCTTTATCAGTGGAAACTCCTGAAAATAGGAATCAATTATTTCTGCCGCTTCTCTACGTGGAATATTCAGTCGCTGAGACAACCCAAAGGCAGAAATGCCATAGATAATACCAAAGTTTATTGTTTTAGCTTTTCGACGCATCTCCGCATTAACTTCTTCTAATGGCACCTTAAATACTTTACTGGCAGTAGAGGCGTGAATATCTCTGCCATTCTTAAATGCATCCATCATAGTAGGGTCGCCACTGAATTCAGCCATCAAACGTAATTCAATCTGGGAGTAATCAGCAGACAGGATCAGATGATCATTATCAACTGGTACAAAAGCTTTTCGAATCTCTCGTCCCCGTTCTGTACGAATAGGAATATTCTGCAGGTTCGGGTTGGTAGAACTTAACCGTCCAGTAGCTGTAACAGCTTGATTAAAGGACGTGTGAATACGTCCATCCCGCGGGCTAATCAGTAAAGGCAACGCATCAATGTAAGTAGACTTTAATTTCTGAAGCTCCCGGTAATCCAGAATATGACGAATGATCTCATGATTGGGTTCCAGCTTGGACAAAACCTCTTCGCCTGTAGCATATTGGCCTGTTTTGGTTTTCTTTGCACCCGGATCAAGCTTTAACTTATCAAAGAGGACTTCTCCTAATTGCTTAGGAGAATTAATATTCAATGTCTGTCCAGCCAAAGCATAAATCTTCTCTTCCAAACCCTTCAAATCACCTTCCAGTGATAAAGATAGTTCCTTTAGTGCTGTTTCATCTATGCGTACACCTGCCTGTTCTATATCGGCTAGTACAGGGACCAAAGGCATTTCCACATCCCAAAACAACTTTTCCAGTTGGTCTGTTTTTAACCTTTTGTGAAAGATATCATATAACTGGAACGTCACATCGGCATCTTCTCCTGCATACTCCGCTACTTTTTCAATTTCTACATCTCGCATAGTCAACTGATTTTTCCCTTTCTTTCCTATCAGGGTTTCAATAGAAACCGGAGAGTAATTCAGGTAATTTTCAGCCAGGTAGTCCATATTGTGGCGTCCTTCTGGTTCAGACAGATAATGGGCCAGCATAGTATCAAACAGCTGTCCTTTTACTTCAATTCCATAATTTTTCAGAATAATCAGATCATATTTAATGTTTTGACCAATTTTCTGGATTTTAGGATTTTCAAATACCCCTCTGAATTCCTCTAATATTTTCTGTGCTTCTGCCTGGTCGGCAGGAAAGGGCACATAATAAGCTTCACCAGCATAGTAGCTGAATGAAAGGCCTACCAATTCTCCCTGGGTAGCATCAATACTGGTTGTTTCCGAATCAAAACAAAAGACCTTCTGGTTATTCAAATGTTTGATTAGCGATTGACGTAGTTCAGGCGTATTGATAACATGATACTGATGCAATGTATCTGCAATAGATTTTCTACCTCCTGTATAATCTAAAAATGGAGGCAACTCTCCTTCTCCCCCAGCCGGTGCAGGCGCTCCAAACAAATCCATCTGGCTACTGTCTGCTGGTTTCTTCGCTTTGGCAACAGATTTAGTTGCTGTTGCCAAAGTGGCTCCATCTTCTCCAAATAATTTTTTCCGGATCGTTCTGAACTCCAGTTCATCCAACAAACGAATCAGTTCTTCTTTATTTGACTCTTGACAGCGAAATGTTTCTTCGTCAAATTCTACAGGTACATTAATATCAATAACTGCCAATTGCCTTGATAATCGAGCCTGATCTGCATATTGTTTTACTAGATCCTGCTGTTTACCTTTTAGTTTGTCGGCGTTGGCAATCAGGTTCTCAATAGTACCATACTCAGCGATTAGTTTCTGAGCAGTTTTTTCTCCAAATCCGGGAATGCCTGGAATGTTATCTACCGCATCTCCCTGCAGACCCAACATCTCTACTACTTGATCTATACGTTCTACTCCCCAACGATTTAACACCTCCGGGATTCCCCACACTTCACTCGCATTCCCCATAAAAGCCGGTTTGTATAGAAAAATGTGTTCTTCTACTAACTGACCATAATCTTTATCGGGAGTCATCATGTATACATCAAATCCATGTTGGGCAGCTCGTTTGGCAATTGTACCAATGATATCATCTGCTTCAAAGCCTTCTTTTACCAACACAGGTATATTCATAGCTTGCAACAGTTGTTTTGTATACGGTACTGCAACCGTAATATCTTCAGGTTGAGCCTGTCGCTGTGCTTTGTATGCGTCAAATGCCACATGACGGAAAGTAGGTGCAGCCGTATCGTAAGCAACAGCAATATGAGTAGGCTTCTCTTTTTTCAGTACTTCCAGTAAGGTATTGGTAAAACCGAAAACAGCTCCTGTATTTAAACCTTTGGATGTAATCCTTGGAGTTTTACCGAGCGCAAAATGTGCACGGTATATTAATGCCATAGCATCAAGTAAAAATAATTTTTTCTGAGACATGAAAAATGTAGGTTCTAAGTTTGATGTCCGAAAGCCTAAAAATTACCTGAAAGCAGTTGTATTATCTCAAACTTTTCCTGCTTTAAGATCTGAGGCTCTAAACTTTTGGCTTTATACATGTAATTTGCCAAAGTTAGCCGTTATATTCATTTCAGACTTCATATTTTTTGTTTTCCTTGAAAAGTGTAATTGCCATTTATGAAAAGATAAGTATTCTTAGCCTGGATGTAGTAGCAGGAGCAGTTTGCTGTAGTGCTATGTTTGCCAGGCAAATGCATATCAAGATATTCTGGTACCAGTATTTTGTACTGGCCAGTAGTGTATGGCTTATCTATACAATTGATCATCTTCTGGATGCATTTCGTAATCCTGTACTTGTAAGTCCGAGACATCGTTTTCATAAAAAATATCAAAAACCGCTTTGTATACTATCCGCAGTGGTATGTGTTGTTACTGCAGGGATTACATTTACCAAACTTCCTATATCTGTTATCTTGTTTGGTATGGCTTTAGGTGCAGCAATGCTAACGTATTTAGCACTTACACATTTTTTTTCTTTTTCATTCTTTTTTAAGGAAGGTTGGGTAGCCTGTCTCTATACGTTAGGCGTATGGGGCAGTGTTGCAGTACAGACCTCCCACATTCGACAATCTCACTTGTTTACAGGATGCATTTTTGGAATTATCATACTGCAACAAGCCATGTTACTGGCTTGGTATGAATCAGAAGAGGATACTCAACAAGAGATGCTTTCACTTATGCAACGCCAAAATGTAACCCGTCTTCATCTTTTTCTGAAAATGCTGATTATACTGGCACTGGCTGCTACTTTAGGGGGATTGCTTTTACTTAATAACACAGTATTGGACCAGAAGGTCTGGTTAACATTAGTAATTATTGCCTCTCTGTTAACTTTCATTACTTTCTTTCCTGATCGTTTCCGGGAAGGATACAGGTATCGTTTTTTGAGTGATGGTATCCTACTTCTTCCTTTATGGATAATAATTGGGCCATTTTAGGCGCAAAATCAAAAAATCTTCTGTCAGAAGTTAGTGGCATTACCATTACGTACTGTATTTTTGTTTTTGAAGCAGGTAGTTTTGGATTGTTTTGTTGTCTTCAAAACATTGAAAAGGATACCTGTTATCCAAACTACATTCTTATATATAAACCAACTATACAACCAATGAAGTATCTGATGAAGTATCTGTTATGTATGCTCATAGTTCTTGGGAGCCTGATAGCGTGTTCGCCTTTAAAACACAATTTGTCTCAAACCCCAACTTCTGATAAAGAAAATTCAACAGCAGTAGCCTCTACTTCTGATGTGCAGGCACAACCCGCACAAGCTCAGACTTCTATTGCAGAAGATAAAGCGACAGAAAATACTACACCCATATTCAGTGCTACTGAGATTCTGAAAAAAACGCAAAGAGCTGAAAATATACAACCTGATGGATTGGCTAGTACCAACCGCAAAGCTCTTACAGAGACATTGCGTAAACCAATGGGCCTATCCAAACTTGTACTAAAAGCAGCAGAGAAGAAAATTGCGAAGGAGATTAAGAAAAGACGTCCTGCACAACAAGATGGAACTATTCTTGGATTGAGACCTATATTGTTCTTTTCTCTGGTAGCTGTGGCAGTAGGTATTATCCTATTATTCATTGCAGGCAAATCTCAGTTCTTCTCTATTTTAACTATGCTACTCCTAATAGGCGGACTTTTAATGTCTTTAGCAGCTTTTCTGGATATTATTTAAGTAAACTGAGAACAGATATTGACTATGTCACAGATCTCTGAATTTGGAACTATTCTTCTCTTTATTATTGGAGCCATTGCATTCTTCCTGATTGCGATGTTTTCGGCCAGACTTCTTCGTCCTGACAGACCCAACTCTGAGAAACTCTCTACCTATGAGTCTGGGGAAGAACCAATTGGCGATGCATGGGGAAGATTTAATGTTCAGTTTTATATTGTAGCCTTAGTATTTATTCTGTTTGATGTAGAGATTGTGTTTCTATTTCCCTGGGCAGTAGTATTCGGAGATGCCAATCTCAACTCTGCCACACAAGGGTTATGGAGTTGGTTTACATTGATAGAAATGTTCATATTTGTAGCTATTCTGTCACTGGGACTCGCTTATGCCTGGGTGAAAGGTTATCTTGATTGGGTTAAGCCCAAACCTGAACCCATTGACTTTGAGTCCAAAGTGCCTGCTTCTCTCTATGAACAAATAAATGAAAAATATGCAGTAAGAAAAGATGTAAACAAAACTGTGTAATAATTTCTACACGAGTTATTTCCAAAGATTGAATTTCTCTCCCCAACACACCCATATATAAAATCTATATATGGGTTTTTCTTTGCCCCAAAAGGAAAACTTAAATTATGTTAAAATGGCATTGAAATAGTATTTACTACCCAAACAATACCTACTTTCGTAAACCATTTACCCATAGTTATTCATCTTACCCTCATTGCCCAACAGGAGGAGGCTCATATATATGAAAAAGCAACTATTTTTTCTCCTACTTTATCTAGGATTAATGAGCGGAGGAATCTGTACTATTCAGGCACAAGTATCCCGCTTCTCTCGGGGAGGGGTACTGGTACAAGGGTTCACCTTACAGAGAGATAGTATGACTGTGGCACCCTATGTAACTATAATCAATAAACGGAGTCAGTTTGGAACTATTAGTGCAGACAATGGGTACTTTTCTATTTTCGCAGAAAGAGGTGATACACTTGAATTCTCGGCTGTAAACCTCCAAACAGCCATTTATGTACTTCCTGCCTATTATGCCGCCGATAGAGTAGCTGTACGGGCAGTGATGAATTCAAAGACCTATCAGCTAAATGAGGTGGTTGTTCGCCCTTATACAGAAAAACAGTTTAAAAAAGATTTTCTGGCCTTACAGCTTCCAGATGATCAACCAGAGCTTCAATTACCTGCTATTCCGCGTCTGGCTACTCCGTCTTCTGTAGCACAGAGTGGTGCGGGGGTTGGAGTTGTCTTTTCAGGCCCTTTAACAGCCCTCTATAACAGTTTCAGCAGAGAAGCTAAATCCAGAAAAAAGCTGGCGAAGATGATGGCAGAAGATAAACGAAAAAAAATGTATGAAGCGAAAGTTAATCCTTTTTTTGTGGGCAAAATCACAGGATTATCAGGAGCAGACCTGGATGAATTTATGAAATATTGCACACTTTCTGAAGAATTTGTTATCGAAGCCAACGAATATGATGTAGCCATGGCCTTACAGGAATGTCTAAAAAACTTCAAGGCTGAACGGAACTAGATCAAACATTCATATACATAGTTTTTGAAATAAAAAGGGATAAGGTTTGTATACTTATCCCTTTTTTGTTAGTTGCGAACCAAAACATTTTTACATGTTTTTTTGAAAATTCTATACAAAGCTTTTTTCTTTAGGTTCAGTTTTTTCAACTGGTACGTTTAGTATTTTTTAGACCACTTAACTCCAGATAAAGTCTTTAACTAAAGAACTACCAATTCTTAAAATTTCAAAAATCTCCTGAATACTTATGATAGAAAAAGACGGTAGAAGTCGTGTTGTCATTGAACATGTACAGCCGCAAATCAATAGTGGACGTTTTCCAGTCAAACGAACAGTTGGTGAAAGGCTCACCGTAATAGCAGATGTTTTTGCAGATGGTCATGATGAAGTGAGAGCTGCGTTGCTGGTAAAGCATGAACAGGACAGCGATTGGCAGGAAATTCCTATGGAATTTCAAGGAAACGACCGTTGGGAAGCATCTTTCACTCCAGAGAAAAGAGGTGTATATGAATATACCGTACAAGGCTGGGTAGATCACCTCCTAACTTGGCAAAAAGGTCTTAAAAAGAAGTTTGAGGCAATTCAGGATGTAGGAGTAGAACTACTCATTGGTGCGAATTGGATTGAAGAGGCAGCTGAACGTGCACCGGCTCATGATGCTCAAACCTTGCGTAACTGGGCAACACAGCTTCGTAACGAATCCAATCAATCAGCAGGAGTAACTTTTGCATTAAGCCAGGAGGTAACCAAACTGGTAGAAGCCTATCCGGATAAAAAATATGCTAGTCTGTACCATAGAACACTTTTCATGGAAGCAGAACGGCAGAAAGCCTTATTTAGTACCTGGTACGAATTCTTCCCAAGATCAGCATCCAATGAACCAGGGAAACACGGAACATTCAAAGATTGTGAGCAAGTGCTACCTCGCATTGCCGAAATGGGTTTTGATACTATTTATCTTCCACCTATCCACCCTATTGGAGATTCTAACCGAAAAGGAGCTAATAACTCTGTAACAGCTCAGCCTGGTGAACCAGGTTCCCCGTGGGCTATCGGAAGCAAAGATGGCGGACACAAATCCATTCATCCTCAGTTGGGGAGTATAGATGATTTTGTCAGCCTTGTAAACAAAGCAAAAGACTTCAATATTGAAGTTGCTATTGATGTGGCTTTTCAATGCTCACCTGACCACCCCTATGTAAAAGAACATCCGCAATGGTTCCGCTGGCGTCCAGACGGTAGTGTTCAGTATGCAGAAAATCCACCCAAGAAATATCAGGATGTACTCCCTATCAACTTTGAGACAGAAGATTGGGAAAACCTCTGGAAAGAACTAAAAAGTGTTTTTGAATATTGGATTGATAAAGGAGTATATATATTCCGTGTAGATAATCCTCATACCAAATCGTTTATATTCTGGGAGTGGTGTATACGTGAAATACGCCGTCAACATCCGGATGCGATCTTTTTAGCAGAGGCCTTTACTCGTCCGCGGGTAATGGAACAGCTTGCCAAAATAGGCTTCAATCAGTCATACACATATTATACATGGCGTAACACCCAGTTTGAGATCAAACAGTATATGACTGAGTTGACGAAAACAGATATGCGTGAATATTATCGTCCCAACTTCTGGCCTAATACGCCAGATATTTTGCCAGAAATGCTACAAAATGGTGGAGAATCCGCACATATTAGTCGTGTGGTTATGGCAGCAACGCTCTCTTCCAACTATGGATTATATGGCCCGGTATATGAGTTTGGAATCAATACACCTGTCTATGCAGGTAAGGAAGAGTATTTGGACTCAGAAAAATACGAAGTTAAACACTGGGATTGGAATCGGAAAACTAAAATCCGGGATGTAATGACAAGGATTAACCGCATTCGTCGTGAAAACCCGGCATTACAAACAACCTGGAATATTGAGTTTGGGGAAACAGATAACCAGCAATTATTGTGCTATGCTAAAGTTGATGATTACAAAAGCAATAAGATACTGGTTGTTGTCAATCTGGACCCTCACCATGTTCAATCCGGCTGGATAAAAGTACCTGTACAATACTTGAATCTGTCAACCGGATCAACTTACACAGTTAATGATCTGATGACAGATACACGATATCAATGGCATCACGAATGGAACTATGTAGAGTTGCATCCGGGAGTTATGCCTGTACACGTATTCAGGATTGAATAAAACCCAATGGTGCATCAGCTTACCATTAAGCCTGCAGAACTTTGTAGGCTTTTTGTTTTGCACAATACGAAAAAGCTTTATTTTTCGCACAGAAAAGTACAATAAGCCATACAAATAATTTAACTATAAAAGAATACTATTCCGAAATACCCAGTAACGTAAAACTGTCCTATACAGTGACTCTTTACTTTCAGAACTACTCATATGGCCAAAAAAGTGATTACTCAGGATCCAAACCTGCGTTGGTATAAAGACGCAATCATTTACGAATTACACATTAAAACATTTGCAGACAGCAATGGCGACGGAATTGGTGACTTCCGGGGATTAATCCAGAAACTGGATTATCTTGAAGATTTGGGAGTAACAGCAATCTGGCTACTTCCCTTTTATCCTTCTCCACTTCGTGATGATGGCTACGACATTGCGGATTATTATGCGATAAATCCTTCCTATGGTAATATTCAGGATTTCAAAACACTCCTGAAAGAAGCCCACCGCAGAGGATTAAAAGTAATCACAGAGCTGGTACTTAATCATACATCTGATCAGCATCCATGGTTTCAACGTGCACGGCTTGCCAAACCCGGTTCTGTATACAGAGACTTTTATGTATGGAGTGATACAGACAAAAAATACCAGGATGTCCGCATCATCTTTACCGATTCTGAACCTTCCAACTGGACATGGGATCCTGTAGCAGGTGCATATTATTGGCACAGGTTCTTCTACCACCAGCCTGATCTTAACTATGATAACCCTAAAGTTCAGGAAGAAGTTTTCAAAGTATTTGATTACTGGTCCGATCTGGGAGTAGATGGTTTCCGGATTGATGCAGTACCTTATCTATTTGAACGTGAAGGGACCAATGGTGAAAACCTTCCGGAGACACATGCATTCTTGAAGAAGATGCGTGCCCATATGGACAAACACTACCCGGATAAAATGTTTCTGGCAGAGGCCAACATGTGGCCAGAAGACTCTGCCAACTATTTCGGCAATGGAGATGAGTGTCATATGAACTATCACTTTCCGATCATGCCTCGTATGTACATGTCGGTAAAGATGGAAGACCGCTATCCAATTATGGATATCATTGACCAGACACCTTCTATTCCTGATGCCTGTCAATGGGCAATATTCCTTCGCAACCATGATGAGTTAACACTGGAAATGGTGACGGATGAGGAAAGGGATTATATGTATCGAGTGTATACAAAAGATCCTACAGCCCGAATCAATCTAGGTATCCGCCGCCGTCTGGCTCCTCTGATGGAAAACAATCGTCGCAAGATTGAATTGATGAATGTATTGCTATTCTCTCTTCCAGGAACTCCAGTAGTATATTACGGTGATGAGATTGGTATGGGTGATAATTACTACCTGAAAGACAGAGATGGAGTGCGCACTCCTATGCAATGGAGTGGAGATCGTAATGCAGGCTTCTCTAAAGCCAATCCTCAGCAGTTGCTACTCCCACTGATTACGGATCCTGAGTTTACGTATGAGTCAGTAAACGTAGAAAATCAGCAAGGTAATCAAAACTCACTGCTTTGGTGGACAAAGAGAATCATCGAAGCTCGTAAAAGACATAAGGCATTCAGCAGAGGTGAAATCCAGTTTTTACACCCTGCCAACGCAAAAGTTTTGTCCTTCATCCGTTCCTATGAAGATGAGCAAATCCTGGTCGTGGTAAACTTATCTCGTTTTCCTCAGGCAGCAGAATTAGATCTTGAAGCTTATAAAGGATATACACCAACTGAAGTTTTCAGTCAGAATGCATTTCCTGTTATCAAAGATGCACCTTACCTGTTTACACTATCAGCTCATGGCTACTATTGGTTAGTACTGAAAAAAGAAGAAACAACAGATACTACCTACGAAGGTACACAAATGCCTGTTCTTGAACTTACAGACTGGGAAGAACTATCCGAAGCCAAGAAAACAAAGTTTATCGAAAATAAACTCCTGCCTGGCTACCTGAATTCCTGTCGATGGTTTGGAGGTAAAGCCCGTACAATCCAGAATATTCAAATTGTTGAAAACATAACCATCCCTGTGCTGGAAGGTGAGGCAGCATTCTTTGTAATCGAAGTCAACTACAATGAGGGATTACCAGAAATGTATTCTTTGCCTCTAACACTGGCTTTTGGTGATCAGGAGAAAAAAATCAGAGACAACTATCCGAAAGGTATCATTGCACCTGTACAACTTGGGACCAAAAAAGGTATTTTGTATGATGCAGTATATAGTGACGAGTTTCGGAATACTCTCTACCGTTTAATGGCTCAGAAGAAAAAACTTCATATTGGAGACAGCGAATTAAACGGATATATATCCAAAGACGCAGAAAAAGCAATTAAGAAAATAAAAGCTGATGATATAAAATCGAAGATATTGAATGCTGAACAAAGCAATACATCCATTATCTTCAACGATCAGTATTTCTTTAAGATTTACCGCAAATTAGATCGGGCACACAACCCGGATCTGGAGATTACCCGTTTCATAACAGAGAATACAGAGTTTACCAATGTTCCTAAGTTTATAGGTGCTTTGGAATTTCAGCAGGGTAAGCAATTGCCGATGGTATTAGGCATGATGCAGGAGATGGTTCCTAACCAAGGCGATGCCTGGGCATATATCGGAGATGTATTGAGACGCTTCTTTGACCGGAAACTTACAGAAGATCGTTCACTGAAAGTCCCAACGCCAGTAGGAACGCTGACTAATCCTGTTGAATTTGAACAAATTCCTGAAATTATGCAGCAGCTGTTAGGTGGTGCTTATGTTGAGCGGGTTCGTTTACTGGGGCAACGGTCAGCGGAAATGCATTTGGCACTTGCCTCACATCCGGAACAGAAAGGGTTTGAAGCAGAAGCTTACTCATTACACTATCAGCGGTCTTTATATTCTTCACTGGTATCACAGGTTCGGAACTCGTTTGATTTGTTGAAGAAGAAATTAAACTCATTGCCTGAATCTGTAAGAGCCGAAGCGGAAGAAGTAATGGGAATGCGTCAGGATATTTTGAAGTTCATGCAACGAGTATATGATCACAAAATCAATACGGATAAGATTCGTACACATGGTGACTATCACCTCGGACAGGTTCTATTTACCGGAAAAGACTTCATTATCATTGATTTTGAAGGCGAGCCAATCCGTTCGTTTAGTGAACGTCGTCTGAAACGTTCGGCATTACGTGACGTAGCAGGTATGATTCGGTCATTCCACTATGCAGCCTTCTATCAGTTGATTCAGAATGATCGATTCCGGGCTGAGGATATAGCATACCTAGAGAAATGGGCAGAACAGTGGTATCATTATGTTTCCAGCTTCTTTATGCAAGCCTACATGGGTAAGGCTAAAGGGCAAAACTTTTTACCAGATACTCAGGAAGACATTGATCTGCTGCTTCAAATCTTTATTCTGGAAAAAGCAATCTATGAGCTTAATTATGAACTGAATATGCGTCCGGATTGGGTACTGATTCCGTTGCGTGGTATCAAATACATAATGAATGACTATTTAAAGAAGGCCTGATTAGTGTTATAAATAAAGAAAGGTCCAGTATTCTATAATGCTGGACCTTTTCTTTTGTTCAATGCCCTATAACAAGGCACCTAATCTATTGTAGTATAGTCTATAGAAACCTTATTTTACATTTGTTTTGATTGACAACTCATCCAATTGTTTCTCTGAAATAATGGATGGAGAATCAATCATTACGTCACGACCTGCATTATTTTTAGGG
The DNA here is from genome assembly GCF_030068545.1 of Xanthocytophaga flava. NCBI lineage: Bacteria > Pseudomonadati > Bacteroidota > Cytophagia > Cytophagales > Rhodocytophagaceae > Xanthocytophaga > Xanthocytophaga flava. The sequence goes on from NZ_JASJOR010000020.1 coordinate 94,342, forward strand.
AAGGCAATGAAGTCACGAATAGAATCAGCACCTCCAAACAAAGAACACAGACGATCAAAGCCAAAAGCAATACCTCCATGCGGTGGAGCACCATATTCAAAAGCCTCCATTAAAAAGCCAAACTGATAACGTGCTTCTTCATCACTAAAACCAAGCATAGAGAACATCTTAGCCTGTAGCTCACGATTAAAGATCCGTATAGAACCACCACCTACTTCTACTCCATTGATCACCATATCATAGGCATTGGCACGTACGCTTCCCGGATCGGTATCCAGCAATGGAATATCTTCTGGCTTAGGAGAAGTAAATGGATGGTGCATAGCAAACCAGCGACTTTCTTCCTCACTCCATTCCAGTAAAGGAAAGTCAACTACCCAATGCACTGAATATTCATCTGGCTTACGCAATCCTAATCTATTACCCATCTCCAGACGCAATTCATTTAATGCTTTACGTGTTTTATTCGCCTCACCTGATAAAATCAGAATCAAATCTCCTTTCTCCGCACCAAACGCCTCAGCCCACTTTTTCAAATCTTCTTCACTATAGAATTTATCTACTGAGGATTTAAGTGACCCATCTGTGTTATAACGTGCATACACCAGACCTTTCGCTCCAATCTGAGGCCGTTTTACAAACTCCGTTAGTTCGTCTACCTGCTTACGGGTATAATCAGCACATCCTTTTGCACAAATACCTACTACCAGTTCAGCATCATCAAACACACCAAATCCTTTTCCTTTGGCTATCTCATTCAATTCTACGAATGTCATTCCAAAACGGATATCCGGCTTATCTGAGCCATAGTTCTTCATAGCATCAGCATAGGTCATTCGAGATACTTCACCGATCTCCATACCTTTCACATTTTTAAACAAATGCCTTACTAACCCTTCGAAGGTGTTTAGAATATCTTCCTGTGTGATGAACGACATCTCGCAGTCAATCTGTGTAAACTCTGGCTGGCGGTCAGCACGCAAATCCTCATCACGGAAACATTTTACAATCTGATAATACCGATCAAATCCAGATACCATCAACAATTGTTTAAAAGTCTGCGGAGATTGTGGCAACGCATAAAATTCACCTGGATTCATCCGGCTAGGAACCACAAAGTCGCGAGCCCCTTCAGGAGTAGACTTAATCAATACAGGTGTTTCAACTTCAATAAAATTTAATCCGTCCAGATAGTTACGTGTTTGTTGCGCCATCTTATGACGCAACTGTAAATTCTGACGAACGGGAGTACGACGCAAATCCAGGTAACGATATTTCATGCGAAGATCATCTCCTCCATCGGTTGTATCTTCAATAAGAAACGGAGGCAATTTTGCCGGGTTTAAGATTTCCAGCTCAGTTACCAGAATCTCAATGTCTCCGGTAGGCATATTCGGATTCTTGGAGATTCGTTCAATAACTTTACCTGTTGCCTGCAATACAAATTCCCGACCTACCAGTCGTGATTTTTCCAGCAATGCTTTATCCGTTTTCCCTTCTTCAAAAATAAGCTGAGTAAGTCCATAGCGGTCACGCAAGTCTATCCAGTGCATATGTCCTTTGTCACGTGAACGTTGCAACCAGCCACAAACTGTAACAGTTTGTCCTACATGATCAATTCGGAGTTCTCCACAAGTGTGTGTTCTAAGCATAATATAGTAACTTAAGTCTAAGGTCAGATGTCAAAAAAATAACGAATCTCCCTATCTGACAGTCTCCAAAACCAGATATATTGAAGAAATTCGTCTTTTATAAAGAATGCCCGCAAATTTTTGGAAAACGAATCATATAAACAAGGCTTATAAGAAGTATTACACAATATTTTCTTATAACCTCATTTGAAAACTAATTTATTTCTTCTATCACTGTTTGTTTTTCAATCCGTTCATCTACAATGACAAATCCTGCTTTCAGATAATTATGCAAAGCAGCAGGATGATCCTGATCCATAGTATCCAATGACAACTTATTAGGGTTGTCCTCAAAAACTTTTCCAATGACCCACCGTAAAAAATATTTACCCAATCCAATCCCTCTAAACTCTGGTACTAACCCAAAGAATGTTAAAAAATACTCGCTGGTATTCTGACAGTCTACTTCTGCATAGCCTGCAGGTACACCACCGACATATAGTACATAAATGTTTATCAACGGATTCTGAATAATAGACAACAGCTCGTCCTTTGTTTTAAGAAGCCTGTCTGCCCATCCAAATTCTTGTCCGACTTCTTTATACAGAAAAAGATAAAAAGCTACTGTTGGATTTTTTAAACGAATAATTTCTACATCTTCCAGTTGATTTGGCATTTGCAGGAAAGAATGCTTTCTGAACTCTAAGTATGTTCTTTTTACAAGTTTATAGGTTACTTTTTGAGTCATTTTGAACTAATAGAATAAAATACTACACAGATCAGGACAAATTTACAACCTTGCCAAAAATACAGAACAAACCAATTATTCGTTATAGAATACGGTATTATGTTTTTACAAAGCTGTAACAGCTAAAGTAATTACATAATCTAAACCTTTTGAATGAATAGATTTGACCGTTATAGATCTTTCCATTAAACAATAAATGGAAAACAAAATCTAACTAATGATTCTTTTGGTGAGTCAAAAACTCATCATTTCCTTATACTCAGAACCACGCAACTATGAGCCGAAAAACAGTAGCCATTATTGGAAGCGGAATCGCAGGTATTGCCACTGCAATCCGATTAGCCGCCAAAGGATTTAGAGTAACCATATTTGAAGCAAACAGTTATCCAGGTGGTAAATTATCTGAGTTTGAATTAGAAGGCTATCGTTTTGATGCAGGCCCTTCTTTATTTACAATGCCTCATTTTGTTGAAGAATTGTTTCTGATTGCAGGTAAAAACCCGGCTGATTATATTGCATATGGTAAGCTTCCCGTTATCTGTGAATATTTTTATGAAGATGGTACTCATATACGAGCCTATTCCGATCCTGAAAAATTTGCAGAAGAAATTGAACAGAAAACAGGGCAATCCAAGAAAAGTGTCTTATCTTATCTAAAGCAAAGTGCATTCAAATATGAAGTAACAGCTAATCTTTTTTTAAAACGATCTCTACACAAATTATCGACCTGGTTAAATCTGGATGCGATCAGGGGGTACTGGAACCTTCCAAAACTAGATGTATTTCAAACATTAAATGAAGTAAACGAACGCCATTTCCAAGATCCTCGTGTTGTGCAGCTTTTTAACAGGTATGCTACCTACAATGGATCTAATCCTTATGAGACTCCAGGAATAATGCATATTATTCCGCACCTGGAGTATAATGTTGGAGCTTTCTTTCCAGCTAAAGGGATGTATAATATCACGCAAAGTCTCGTTCGTCTGGCAGAAGATATGGGAGTGCTATTCTGCTATAATACCCGTATTAATGAAATTGTTGTGTTAAACAACAAGGCAGTAGGAGTACGTCCCAATAAAATTGATGGTCGGCCAGCACCAACCTATGAATCGTTTGATGTAGTAGTCAGCAATATGGATATTGTAAATACCTATCGTAAGCTACTCCCTCATGTGGCAGCACCTACCCGTATATTAGAACAACCTAAATCCAGTTCTGCCTTAATATTTTATTGGGGTATTACCAGATCTTTTTTCGAACTGGATCTTCATAATATATTTTTTAGTAAAGACTATCAGCATGAATTTGATTGCTTGTTTCATAAGCAAACCATTTCCAATGATCCAACCATCTACATCAATATTACTTCCAAGTACAAACCTGATGATGCTCCTTCCGGATGCGAAAACTGGTTTACAATGATTAATGTCCCTAATAACTCCGGTCAGGACTGGGATGGTCTGATAGACGAAGCTCGTCGAAATATTATTCTCAAGTTAAGCAGGATTCTGAAAACAGACATAAGTAAACTTATAGCCTGCGAATACATTCAGGACCCTAGAACTATAGAAGCACGAACCTCATCCAGTCAGGGTGCATTATATGGTATTAGTTCCAATAATCGTTTTGCAGCATTTCTTCGACATGATAACAAATCATCTAAGGTAAAGAATCTGTACTTTGTTGGAGGCAGTGTTCATCCTGGAGGCGGTATACCGTTATCTCTTCTTTCTGCCAAGATTGCGGCTGGCATGGTAAAGGAACCCTCATAATGATAAATTAATAGAGGAAATAACTACCCAAAACTGTAAGTACTGAAAAATATTGTACCCATGTAAGAATATTCGTATTTTTACACATTTTATTCTAATCAGGTCTATAATAGCCTTAGAATAACAACACTTTAGCATCCATTAGCTGTGGAATTAAATACACGATGTTTACAGAGCTTACTTTCATAAAATAATTTTACACTCAGCTCCATACATGTTATAAAATCTGTATAATTATTGCGTATTACACATATAAAATAACTAGTACTGAATTGACCTTTAAATAGTACTTAAAGACTAGCTTACTATAATCAGTCTGAATTACTTATCCTATTGTCAGATATAAGGAAAAGGATCCATCTGGTATTCTGCCTTTCTATTAAATATTCTATAAGATTATTTATATATATAGTAATCAAATCACATATTCTTTAGCCTTCCGTTGTATAAAAGTCAGGATTCTCTTTGCATTGTTCATTGAATCACTTATATTTGCGTCCCAATTTTTAAAACTTTATTCTATTTTATAAATCATGTACGCAATTGTAGAAATCGCAGGTCAGCAAATCAAAGTTGAAAAAGATCGGTTCGTCTATGTTAACAGACTAGATGGAGAAGCCGGCGCTGACTTGACATTTGACAAGGTATTGCTTGTCGATAACGGCGGAGATGTGTCAGTAGGAGTACCGACAGTATCAGGAGCCTCTGTTTCAGCTAAAATTCTGGAACATGTAAAAGGAGAAAAAGTGATTATTTTCAAAAAGAAACGCCGTAAAGGATATCGTAAGAAAAACGGTCACCGTCAGCAATATACCAAGATCATGATCAATGGTATTTCCTTATAATCTTTTTCTGATTTTAAATTCTTAATTATACAAAGAAATGGCACACAAGAAAGGGGCCGGTAGTTCCAAAAACGGTCGCGAATCGCATAGCAAACGCCTGGGTGTGAAAAAATTTGGCGGCCAGGTAGTAAAAGCTGGTAACATCATTGTTCGTCAACGTGGAACTCAACACCACCCTGATGTGAATGTAGGTATTGGTAAAGACCATACATTATTTGCACTGGTAGACGGTCGTGTTACATTCAGAAAAGGCTTTAAAGGACGTTCTTTCGTTTCTGTTGAGCCTACTGAAGTAGTTGCCGTAGCAGCTGAGTAATTCAGTTATATAGACATGAGAGCCGATAGCGAAACCGTTATCGGCTTTTTTATTATCTGCCTTTTTCTGAAAAAGGCGACATCGTTGCAACCATTCTCCTAGTGTAAATGTTGAAAAAGAATATCAATCTATCATTCTAATCTTGCGTGTCATGCTTTCCAGATATGTAAATATTTACACAGAGGCAAACCCAAATCCCAATTCTCTGAAATTTGTCGTTAATTTTATGCTTGTCCCTGAAGGCGTTAGCTTTGATTTTCCGGATGCTAAATCTGCAGCAGAATCTCCGTTAGCGACAGAATTTTTCAAATTTCCGTTTGTTAGAAGAGTATTTTTCATGAGTAATTTTGTCACTCTCACTAAGGCTGAAGAGGTAGAATGGAATAGTGTAATTCCGGATATGAAGCAATTTTTAAAAGAATACTTCGAAGCCAACAAGCCTGTACTTGAAAGCGAAAAAGCGCAAACCAGTCATATTATCTTCAATGACGATGATCCTGAGATCGTGAAAAAGATCAAACATTTACTGGATGAATATGTCCGTCCGGCAGTTGAATCGGACGGTGGGGCAATCACTTTTCACTCATATGATGATGGAATTGTAAAGCTTTTGTTGCAAGGTTCTTGTAGCGGATGCCCATCTTCTACACTTACGTTAAAATCCGGGATAGAAAATTTACTTAAACGTATGCTCCCGGAAATTAAAGAGGTAGTAGCAGAAGGAGCATAGAAAACATTAATAATCAATAAGTTAACAACAAAATAACAAAGCTTGGATGTATCTATACTTCATAGACATATCCAAGCTTTGTTATTTGTTAAAGGTTTACTAACCAATGTATTATTCGTTTAAAAACTGAAGTGCAATTAAGCAAAATAGCTGGTAATTATGTAATGTGAAATTACAGCAGACTATTAGGTGTCTGTCAGGTATTGAAAATTATGAGCGTAGCTATGATTGTGACAAAGTTTTGTAATCATGTTTTAGGGATCCTCTGTATTGCATTATCACTAGGTGCTGCACCAGTTGGTGGATACTCTCATCCCTCTCTTCCTTTTGAAAAAATTCAGATTAAGTCCAAGAAACCAAATAGTCCAACAGTCGAGTTGTTGACTCATGAATGTCAGTTAGATCCATTGACGCAAAGCAAAATCTACAGAGGAATTCAGTTTCAATACGACTTCTATGCACAACACCTTGGCTATGATTTTAGCAGCAATCTGGTTGTACGTATACGTATTTTCAGAGATGCCGATACGTATCGTGCATTTATAGATGCTAACTATCCTCATATTCCCAAAACATGGATAGGAGTATATTTATCAGGAGTAAATGAAATTCTGGTAAGCCTGGAAAAAGACGAAGATGCTTTTTATAAAAATATATTTCATGAAACTAGTCACCTTCTGTTGACAGATAAAGTAAAGAACTGTCCAAATTGGCTGAATGAAGGCCTGGCCGAATATTTCGAGTTCATGGACATTGAAGGAGAAGAAGTTGTAATTCACCCACAGGTTATTAAAGATACACGCATTAAGAACTGGTTGAGCAATCACCGCATGCCAGATCTGCTTTCGTCTATTTCCATGACAAACAAAGAGTGGAACTTTAATGACAATGTTTCTGAAACAGATGAACCCCGCACATTAGGATGGTCTATAGCATACTTTATGATGTCAAATCAACAGGGACAAGACTGCATCAAAGGCTTGCTTAGTCATCTGGCTAAAAATGCCCGTGATACACAAGCATCAGTCCAGGCAATAGATATGAGCTATCCAGGAGGAAGTAAAAAGTTGGTACAAGACTGGAAAGAATGGATTCCCAAAGAGCATCTGAACCATGAATACCTGGTTTCACCTGAAGAAAATCAAACTCAGACCGCACTTATAAATGAATAAGATTTATACTAAAGAAAAAGCCCATACAAGACATATGTATGGGCTTTTTCTTTAGTATAAGCTGAGTCATATCGAACGTTGAAGAACAACTACCTATCCGAATAAAGCATTATAGTATTCACAAGGCAGAAGGACTTACGTTTAATGCAAAGATGTTGCTTGTGTGAACTCTCCTCAAAAAAGTTTGCCGTGAGTTATACACAACAGAAAAAATAATCGAAGTTCTGGTCAAAATAAAAAATACTGTGACTACTATACAAAATGTTTGTTCACCAATGATATTGTCTTACCCTTGTTAAAAATAGTTTACCATGCATTTTATGCTGACTTGAAACTTTTTTACAAAGCATTCAATTTCTTTTCATCAAATTTGAGATGTTTCATACTTACACAAAAAAGGCTCATACATATATGAGCCTTTTTTGCATTGCAGATAGTATAGTACTATTGAGCAGATACAACTGATAGTTCAAATACTAAAGGAGAATAAGGAGGTATACCAGTTGTTCCTGATTCTTTATAACCCAAAGAAGATGGCATCATAAAAACAGCTGTTTCTCCTACTTTCATTAATTTCAATGCTTCTGTAAAACCTGCAATCAGACCTGAATTAGTCAGGTAAAAATTGGAAGTTTGCCCTGTTGGAGTCTGGTCGAAAATCTGACCATCCAAGAACGTTCCCTTATAGGTTACAGTTGCCTGCGATTTACCACTAACAGCTGTTCCGGAAGGATTCTTTTTCTTAAAGTATGCATACAAACCTGTTTGGGTCTTAACGACACTATCTTCAGGAAATTTTTTACGGGATATATAATCCTGTAATGCCTCATCCTCTGTTTGTACAGCAACAAGCTTCAAGTCAAAAACCAATACAGAATAAGAAGGAACAACTCCATTATAGGCAGCATTTGACCCAAATCCCAAGTAGAATGGTACAATGGCAATAGCACTATCTCCCGTCTTCATGTAACCTACCACTTCCTCAATACCAGGAATTACATAATTACCTCGATAAGGAAATCTAAGAAACTCATCAGGCTTATTTCTCGCAGTATCAAAAACAGTCCCATTAGTCAGCTTTCCAACGTATGCCATTACAATCTGGCTGCCTGTAGAAGGAGCTTTTGCAGCAGAATTATAGTTGGTAACTTTATAACGAAGACCAGAGGTTGAGGCTTGAACCTGTAAATTTTTATTAGTGATGTACTGTTGAATAATTTGTTCATTGCTCTTCACATTATTCTCATATGTGTTATCACCATTCAATGAACAAGCTTGTAAAAGCAAAATTGCGGCTAAAAAAAGGTAACTAATCTTTTGCATAAACTAAAGTAAGAAGGTTGGTTGCAAAGTAGACACTCTAAATCATAATTTGGTTGCATTACAATAAGAACTATTCACAAAAAACATTTTAACTCTGGACATCAGTACTTTGTCCTTATGGCTATTTATCGGAGATAAACAATTCCTGTTTATATTGAGGAACTACATCCAGAAACTTCTGTATCGTATCGTTTAACGACACCAGAGATCTTCCACCTGCAGCATTTTTATGTCCACCCCCATTGAAATACTTTCGGGAGAACTCGTTTACGGAGAAATTCCCTACTGAACGGAATGAAATACGAATCATACCTTCACGTTCAGTAAAAAGTGCAGAGAATACAATATTGTCAATGGACAAACCATAATTTACCAAACCTTCTGTATCGCCTGTCTGTGAGTGATATTTATCCAGCTCATCTGCACTGATAGCAAAATAAGCAATTCGATATTCAGGCAACACAACCAATTTATCCTTCAGAGCAAAACCCAGAAACCGCATACGTTCCTCTGTATTGGTATCGTAAATCAGTCGATTTACTTTTGATATCTCTACTCCCTTATCTATCAAAGCCGCACATACCAGGTGCACATCCTTAGTAGTATTTGAATGCCGGAAAGAACCTGTATCTGTCATTATGCCTGCATACAAACATTCTGCAATCGAGAGATCTATCTTATCGACATCCCCTAGATCTGTGATAAGTTCATATATTAATTGACAGGTTGCCGCAGCACTGGTTTTACTCAATGTATAATCAGCAAAAAGCTCTGGCTCCAGATGATGGTCTATCAGTACTTTTTTAGCAGGGGAACGTCTGACAATTTCACCAATCTCTCCAATTCGGCTTAAGGAAGGAAAATCTAAACAAAAAATCACATCCGCATCCTGAAAGATCTTTTCAGCTTTGGCAGCATTGCCTTCTGCTTCAAAATTAATCACGCCTTCATTGCCATCCATCCATTGCAAAAATTTCGGATAATCGGTAGGGGTGATAACCTGAACAGTATGGCTTTTCTTTTTAAGATATCCTGCAAGCCCCAATGAAGATCCCAATGCATCTGCGTCAGGTTTAGGATGGGTAATGATCGCAATTCTTTTTGGAGAACCGAGGAGTTCCTTAAAAGCCTCAAAATTTTGCATGTCACACAAGAAAAAAGTGGAGAAAACACATAATTTATTTTGAAAAAAGCCTACAAAAATCAGGATAAAAATGGTCTAAAACAAACATGATTTTTATCGCATCTATTTGGATCGTGCTTTCATCAGGATTAATGGCATCATTGATACGATCTACTCCAAATCACCTGTAACCCATATTCGCATTAATGACAAAACATAAGTAAGTTCATAAAAAAACGCCTGTAAATTTGGCTTACGTACCCCTTTCGGTTAATTTCGCGCCGCAAAACGCTTACACCAGCCAGATAAAGTCGGTATAAGCTATAAAATCTTAACTTTTCATTTCCTAATTAATTAACCTTTATGGCAGGAAACCGCACATTTACGATGATTAAACCCGATGCTGTGAAAGACGGACATACGGGCAGTATTTTAAAGATGATTGAAGCCGCCGGGTTCCGGATTGTAGCTTTAAAACTGACTCATCTGACAAGTGAAAGAGCTGGCCAGTTTTATGAAGTTCACAAAGAAAGACCTTTCTATAAAGATCTTTGTGCCTATATGTCTTCCGGAGCTATTGTAGCCGCTATTTTAGAGAAAGAGAATGCGGTAGCTGATTTTCGTAAACTGATTGGTGCTACAAATCCTGCCCAGGCAGAAGAAGGTACTATCCGCAAGTTGTTTGCAAAATCACTGGAAGCAAACGCGGTACATGGTTCTGACTCTGATGAAAATGCAGAAATTGAAGGCAACTTCTATTTTGCACGTACAGACAAATATTAATATCTGTTTTTGATATAAGTCCTCTTCTCAACAAAGAGGACTTTTTATTTCTGACGAGGGATATCCTAGTGATGTCCCTCTCCTTTTTTAGTGATATTACTAGCAATTACTATTGAGATTACCAACAAAACAGCAGTCCCAAAGAAAGCATAACTGAAAGAAGAAGGCACCTTACAGCTGCTCAGTGTAGCCATCAGTAAAGCCAAAAGAAAAGGAGTTCTTAATTTTTTCATGAGATTATTTTTGTATCAGGATTCATTTCTTGAATTCGGGGCAGCAATTTACAATATTTCCTCATTTGCACCTCTTATATGTAAGAGGTTTTTACATTTTTGTATTTTGGGCACACAAAATTAAATGTATGCCCATTTCAACAACAGTTCTCTAATTAACCAATAATCCACTCCGTTTCAACAATGCCTTTGGAGATGGCTCCTGCCCTCTGAAGCGTTTGTATAATTCCATTGGCGCCTCACTCCCTCCCTTTGAAAGAACGTTTTCCCGGAATGCATCTGCAACCTGACGATTAAATATACCTTTTTCCTTAAAGTACTCAAATGCATCAGCATCCAGCACTTCTGCCCACTTATAACTATAATATCCAGCCGAGTATCCCCCTGCAAAAATATGCGAGAAGGCAACACTGGTATTAATTCCTTCTGTTTCAGGGAAAAGGCTGGTTTGAAGAATAGCCTGACGTTCAAACTCAGCTACATCCGAAATAGGTTGTGCATTACCATGATAAGCCATATCCAGCATACCAAAGCTAAGTTGACGAAGAGTACCATATCCCTCCATAAAGTTAGCACTGGCAATAATCTTTTCAATCAATTCCTGTGGAATTGGCTCATTGGTCTCATAGTGACGTGCAAACAAATCCAGAGCCTCTTTTTCATAACACCAGTTCTCCATAATCTGAGAAGGCAGTTCAACAAAATCCCAATAAACGTTGGTACCGGAAGTAGAACCATATGTACACTTGGACAACATACCATGTAAGGCATGCCCAAATTCGTGGAAAAGTGTAGTTACCTCGCCAAAAGTTAGCAGAGAAGGCTTGGTTTCTGTTGGTTTCGTAAAGTTACATACAATGGACACATGTGGGCGAATGTCTTTTCCATTCAGTATACGCTGATCCCGATAGCTTGTCATCCAGGCTCCATTTCGTTTGCCTTCTCGTGGAAAGTAATCCGCATAAAAAACGGATACAAAGTTTCCATTATCATCTGTTACATCGTAGGCTGTAACTTCAGGATGATAAACTGGAATTTGTTTATTCTCTTTAAAATTTAATCCAAAAAGTTTATTCGCTACCTTAAATACTCCATCAATTACATTTTCCAGCTTGAAATAAGGCTTCAGAATTTCATCATCAATAGCATATTTTTCCTTCTTAAGCTTCTCTGAGTAAAATGCATAATCCCAACGTTGCAATTTTTCCTCAGCAAATCCCTGTGTTTTGGCATATTGGGTTAACTCCTGCATTTGTTGCTCAGCAACAGGTTTTGCATATTCCAAAAGTTCATCTAAAAAATGAATTACCTTTTTAGGGGCTCCTGCCATTCGTTCTTCTAATACGAAATGCGCATGGGATTCATATCCTAACAGCTGGGCACGTTTGTGACGCAATGCAACTATATTTTTAACGATCTCACGATTATCATTTTCATTTCCGAGAAAAGCACGTGAGTTATAAGCCATTGCTAACTTTCTGCGTAATTCTCTGTTTTCACCATAAGCCATAAATGGCATATAGCTTGGAGCTTGTAAAGTGAAGGCCCATCCACTCTTACCTTTCTCCTTGGCAGCCATCTTAGCTGCTTCTCTTACAAATTCAGGTAAGCCAGCCAGATCTTCTTCATTATCCACTTCCAGCAGAAATGCATTCGTCTCATTTAGCACATGCTCTCCAAAAGTAAGCGACAGTTCAGATATCTTCACATCTATCTCCCGTAAACGAGCTTTGTCATCTTCATTCAGGTTAGCTCCGTTACGTGCAAAGCCTTTATAGGTTTTATCCAGAAGGGTTTTTCCTTCAGCAGATAAATTAAGTTCATTACGCTGGTCATAAACAGTTTTTATCCGATCAAATAAAGCCGCATTCAATCGTATATCATTGCCATACTCAGACAATAAAGGGGATGCATCCTTTACAATTTTTTGTAGTTCCGGACTTGTTTCAGCAGAGTTCAGATTAAATAATATAGCAGATACCCGATCCACTAATGATCCACTCTGGTCCAGGGCAGCGATTGTATTTTCGAACGTGGGGGCTTCCGGATTATTTACAATAGCATCAATCTCTTTTTTACCAGCTTCAATAGCCTCTTTTAAAGCTGGTAAATAATGTTCATTCTTAATCCTGTCAAATGGAAAGGTTTCATGGGGTGTCTGAAAGCTTTCCAATAAAGGATTTTTGGTTATTTCGAGCTGGGTGTTCTGTATGTTAGTCATAGTATATCAATTAGGTATTCGGATGTATATTATACACAAATGAAACAGATTTTTAGGAAACGACCATAGATCCCTGTTAGTTCTTAAAAAAGAGTATTTTTGTCTCCTATCAAAGACGGATATCAATGTACAACCGATCTATTTAGATATTTTATTTTTTTATAAAATTTTCTTGAAAACAAGTTTGTAGTTAGTATTGAAATACCGTACATTTGCGCCTCATTTCTGTTTTCTATTCAGACAGAAAGACTAACTTCAGAAAAGTTTACATGGTTTTATAAAATATTAATTGTAGCGAACATGGGAGTTACCAGATTAAAAAGAAAAGAGAAACGCAATCGTGCGGTTGCTAATAACCGTCAGTCACGTATCAATCAATTGAGCAAAAAGCCAATCATCAAAAATATTGATGTTGAAGCAATTAAGGCTGAATTTGAAGCGAAAGCTGCAAAATAAGGTTTTTCTTCTCAAAAGAACATTCTTCAAGAAGGTGGAAACAAATTTGTTTTCACCTTTTTTGTTTTTAGATTCTATTCGATCAGAACACACAACCATCAGAGAAGTATTTACTCCATGAAAGTATTTCTACGCAAGATGCTGGCGGCGATATATGCTTATGTCCAGGCATTTTCATTTATCAATCACCATCGTTTATGGAAGCTTGTATTGATCCCTGCTATTATCTATCTTCTTATATATGGAGCATTACTTACTGTTATCATTCTGAACACAAATCTGTTAAGCGATCCTCTTGCTCATTGGATTCATGCAGATACCCTTTCAGGACCATTGGGAAATATAGCAAGGGGAGTGATATCCTGGCTAGTCAGGGCTCTTGTTTTCATGCTATATTTTAAGCTATTCCGATATATTGTACTCATTTTATCATCTCCTGCGATTGCCTTAATAGCAGAAAAAACACAGGAAATACTAACAGGGGTAACTCATCCTTTTGATCGAAAGCAATTCATATCTGATGTATGGAGAGGCATTACATTATCATTTCGCAATTTACTCACCGAATGGCTTATTACCATTCCTCTTTACTTTCTGCTCTTTATTCCTGTACTTGATATCTTTGTAGGTGTTGTCATTCTCCTGATAGAAAGCTATTTTGTGGGATTTTCCATGATGGATTATCGAAATGAATTTTTGCGGATGTCAGGTAGAGATAGCCGTCTGCTTATCCAACAAAACAAAGGTATGGCAATAGGTATTGGACTGATATTCTCTCTGCTTTTAGCCATACCATTTTTAGGAGCGCTAGTAGCTCCGGCATTGGCAGTAGTAGCGGCTGCCTTAGTGATGGAACAAAAATTCTGAACCAGATTTCTTTTATCTCTCTGGTAATGTCACTTCTTTCAGAATACGTTTTAAATCTGTGAGGATGCTTCCCATATCACGCAATACAGGCAATGAGGTAATTGCATGAATCTCAGCCAGACATTGTAATTGAATCTGCTTCGCCTCTTCAATACTGTCTGCCAGCTTTGAGTAAGCAACTTCAGAGCCTGACACAACGGCTTCTCCATATAATTCAATACATTGAGCAGTTATGGAGATAGCGGATTTTAAACTTTCTGTAGCTCTACTGTCAGGCTTCCAGGCCATCTCAGTGTATAAATCAAATATAGCTCGCCTCACCCCCCGAATCTGTACGGTTATGTGTTCCAGATACCGAATATTCTGATCCAACTCTGTTAATCGCTTTTTTACTCGAGAAAGGAATGGAGTATACCGTAAGGCCTTTTCGGCTGTACGTGCAGCAAGAATAGCCGCTTCTGTCTTTTCTACCAATACAGCAATAGTCTCTCTGGCTTTTTGATTATTCTCTTCACTCTCCAATAATAATGTCAATCCACCCAGAGCCTGAGCAGATACACTGCTTAGAGTCAAAATATGGGTTTGTATAGTTGGAATAATTTTTTGAGGGACAATCAATGCATTAACGGCAATGGCAATAGCTGAACCTAAAAATGTCTCAACGACTCGATTGAGTACATATCCCTGTGTACCTCCAAAGGCTAATACAATGAAAGAACTTACGGCCACCTGTGAAATGATCTGGCTATTCATACGAAATACTTTTGCCAAAGCCATTCCCAACAGAATCACCAAAAAAATGGAGATAGTTCCCATAGGAAACCAATGTCCAATCAACATACTAACCAATACCCCACCTATCAATCCTATAATACGTTGTGTAGCTTTCTCCCAGGAGTCAGCTACAGTTACTTGTACTGTTAGTATAGCAGCTAGAGGAGCAAAATACGGATATTGTGCATGCAGTAGCTGAGCGGCTACAATCCATGACAATGCAGCAGCAAGTGCCGTTTTGAATGCTTGTAATGAAAGTCCTAACTTCTCTAACAGAGCTTGAATCTGTTTCATGGATGAGAACAGTTAACTTGGATAAAAGTACATAAAAAAATGCCTGCACCAGAACCTATATGATCACGTGCAGGCAATGTACACAAAAACCTTTTCCTTTGTCAGAATTACATAGGCTCTTCTAACTGAATAGTGATAGTACTATTCTTCAAGGCTAAACTCCCCGGAGATTGTGATTGATTTACAACTCGACCTCTTCCCGAATAGCGCACCCTCAGACCACGGTTTTCAAGAATATACAAGGCATCCCGCAATGTCATACCTGTTACATCGGGCACTTTACCTGGTTTTCCTTGTCGGCTAGCCCAACTTATACTTTTACTTCCTGCCACAGCAACTGCCCACTCCTGAAGATTTCCATCGGCATGATTAGAAATACCGATTTCATTGCACAAATACTGCATATCATCCAGATTGCCAGCCCTCACAACCGGAAAGCCAGAAACTTTGCCTCGCTCGGGCATCATTTTATGCATTTCTACATCCAACGCATAAATCTTATCTGCTACTTCTTTGAATACCGGAGCAGCTACATCCGACCCATACTGTTCAAATCCCTGAGGTCCATCAATAACAACAATACAACTATATTTTGGACGATGAGCAGGAAAAAATCCAGCAAACGACGTATAATAACTTTTTGTATAACGTCCATTACGGAGCTTCTGAGTCGTTCCGGTCTTTCCAGCAATTTTGTAGGCACTACCCGCAATATTTTTAGCTGTCCCTCTCTCCACAACACCTTCCAGCATTCGGGTAACTTTTTCAAGAGTTGCATCTGAACAAATTTTCTCATTCATCACACGTCCCTGATAGGCTTCAAGAGTTTCATCCGCTGTACGTATTTGTCTCACAATAATAGGCTGGATCAGTTTCCCATGATTGGCTACTGCATTATAAAATGTGAGAATCTGCAAAGGTGATATTTCATTTTCATATCCAACTGCCATCCATGGAAGAGATAACCCACTCCAGGTAGGATTTTTGGGGGTTCTGATTAATGGCACAGCCTCTCCCATCATCTGAAAACCTAAGGGTCTTGTAAGTCCGAAAGATTCGAGATAGTGAATAAAACGGTCAGGCTTATTCCCGAAATTCTGATGAACCAGCTTCACAAAAGCAATGTTCGATGATACTTCAAAAGCTTCCTGTACTGTCACTTTTCCGTGTGCCTTTGCATCCCGCATTACCCGATCATAAAACTTGTATTCCCCATTTCCGGTTTCGATACTATCCGTAGGTGATACACGGGTTTCTTCCAATAAGGCAATCATGGATGCCAGCTTAAACGTAGATCCAGGGTTTGTTCTACCTTGTGGCCCTACTGCATAATTGTAATTTTCACCATATACCCCATCCCCTATTTTACCGAGATTGGCAATTGCCTTGATTTCACCGGTAGCCACTTCCATTACCATAACACAACCATAGTTAGCTCTGTGTTTCTGTAAAGCTCTCAACAATGAGGTTTCTGCCACATCCTGCACATTAATATTGATTGTAGTCTGGATATCAAACCCCTGTTCCGGATCTACCTCATCAGCATCTCCTATAGGTTTCCATGCGCCACCAGACATTCGCTGAAACAAGGCTCTTCCATTTTGTCCTGCCAGTTGCTTATTATAGCTGAATTCCAACCCAGCACCTTGTTTCTTGTCATTTAAAAACCCAATAGTTCGCTGAGCCAGAAATTTAAAAGGCCTGTAGCGTCGATCCAATCGCTCAAAGATTACTCCTCCTTTATTACGGCCATATCTGAATATCGGCCATTTTTCCATCATCTTCTTACCCTGATAATCTATTAGCTTCTGATTCATAACCAGATACTGCTTTTGGTCCCCATCCTTCACACGTTCATTAAACTTTCGGATATCTTTAATCCTGCGACGGTATTCATCAGGTGTACGATCACCAAAATAGTTGGATAGTAAAAGAGCCAGAGAGTCTAATCCTTTAGCAATTGTAGTATCCTTTGCCACTGTAGGATCAATGGCAAGCCGGTAAAACGGCAAAGAAGTTGCCAGCAAACTACCATCATCTGCATAGATGTTTCCCCGTACAGCTTTTACAATACGGTAGTCCGTCATACGTTTACGGGCTATGGTATGCCATTTTGCTCCATCAACCCATTGCAACCAGACAATACGCACAATAACTCCAATGGCAAATACGGCAACCAGAAGATAGGCTATCCGAACCCTTACCAGGATGGCTTTTTTTATACTCATAGGTTTATAAAGTGGTAGTCAGAAGATTTTTAGTTCGTAATCATTCTGTTGTACAAAAATCGGAGATTGGTATTTCATTCGCAAACAGATTTTTGATTGGGATTAGTGTATATCCTGTTTTTTACTTCTCATTAGCTTATTCGAAAAAGTATTGTGCAACGGGTTCTATAATCAAACGAAAAAATAAGCCTCAAAAATTGTTTGTTAAATCGATATTTCTAATATTGAAACCCGCTTAACATGTTTAGTAACGATTGATTTTACCTATAATTAAAACATATTAGTAACCAGCCTATTTTTCTGAATGAAACTAATTGAACAAGTATCTTTATGGTGCCGGGAAGGCAGTGCAGACAAGGTATATGAAGTGGATCTATATGAAGTAGGAACAGATAAATATGTAGTAAACTTCCGTTATGGAAGACGAGGTGCAACATTAAAGGATGGAACGAAAACAGCTTCATCAGTAGATCGTACCAATGCAGATAAGATTTTTAATGCACTTATTGCTGAGAAAAAAAAGGGAGGATACCAGGAAACAGGCCGCTTTTCAGCCACACAGCAATCTACAGTCACAAGAACTGCTCCTACGGTTGTCAAAACTAATCAATACTCAGACAAAAAAGAATTTATACTCGCCAAACTACGTGAGGCTATTCAACCTGGTTTCAAGGATACTAAATGGCCTCTCTCACGTATTATATGGCGTGTAGGAGAACTCCGTATCTCAGAAGCAGTTCCAGACTTAACCAAACTCGCGATTAAATCTGATGCCCTACAGCAATATTGTATCTGCTGGGCATTGGGTCGGTGTGGTGATCGGGGTGCTACTATTTTGCTGGA
Organism: Xanthocytophaga flava; assembly: GCF_030068545.1. NCBI lineage: Bacteria > Pseudomonadati > Bacteroidota > Cytophagia > Cytophagales > Rhodocytophagaceae > Xanthocytophaga > Xanthocytophaga flava. The sequence continues at coordinate 112,701 of NZ_JASJOR010000020.1, forward strand.
ACAATTGTATCTGGCAGCCGCCTCCAAAGATTTTGTAAAACGTATAGCGTTGGTTAGCCTTCTGGCATTGGCAGACGAAACAAAAAAGAATTTCCTTCTGGATAGCATTTTCCAAAAACTTCATCCGGATATGCAGGCAGCTGTATTATCAGGAAAAACAGAGTCTGTACATTTTGCATTCAATGTAGGAATTGCAGAACGGAAAATGACCTATGAAGTATTGGAACACCTCTATCTGCTGTCAGAAAAATATGCTTATATACGACCAGTAGTTGTTTCTTCACTACAGGTATTGGCATTACAACCAGGAATCTTCAAGTACATTCGTCATATTTATAAGATTGCAGAGTTTCGTGAAGATGCAGAGGTGTTTGCAACAATAGCGTATCGGTTTGAAAAACAGAATGCATATTTCCGTCAAAGTCGTTGGGGAGGAGGTGCTTATGCACCTGGTACATGGGATTGGATCAACGATACCAAAACAGAAATGAATAAGAATAACAGCCGACTGGCATTTTCCAATACTACAAAGGAATATTTTGTCCGTCGTAGCTGGCGTACCTTGCGCACTCTGGGGGAAGATCAGCAAAGCGAAAGTTATGCAAAAGCAGCAACGGCCTTCCTGCTGCAATATTCAGATATCAAAGATAAGACTGATCCTCGTCAGGTTAATAATACCTGGTATGAATGGAACAGCCGAAGTTATAAAACCCGTGTTACCCATTACCCAGCCTTTGCCAATTGTCTGAACTTATTCTCTATTCTGTATCAAAACAGTTCCCGATATGAATTAAAGAAAAATACAAAGGCTTGGCGTTTCAAAACTAATAGTAAACCAGATACGCTTTCAACCCAACGTGAAGAAGCATTTCCGGAACATTGGGATAAGCATCCAGAATATCTTGCACAGCTTCTTACAGATAGCCGTTGTGAGCTGGTACATGAATTTGCCGTCAAAGCATTACGAGCCAATCCAAAGTTATCAGAAATAGCAGATAGCAAGTTTGCTGTCAAACTCCTGGAAAAGGAATATGATGTAACTGTTCAACTAGGTCTTGAGCTGGTTAAACAGTTTTATAACCCACAAAATCCGGATGCCGAACTAGTTAGTCTGATTGTAAAACACCCTAAACAATTTGTAAGGGAGTTAGGTAAGCAGTGGATTGAAGCACAACCTGAGTATTTTGCTAGTCAGACATTTGTGTTTGCAGATCTGATTATAAATCCATACGAAGATGTGTGGGAATGGGGTCGTCTTCTTTTGAGCAAAGTTCATCTGACAGAAGAACAGGCTCAGATGCTGATTGTCAAAACGATTACTGAGTTACTGGAATTAAACCCTGATGATCCTCAAAGCAATACCATTGCAGAGGGAGCTGGTTATACATTGGTTACTTACTTTATCAGTCTATTACAGGATGTAAGTCTGGAAGTAGTACAGGAATTGCTGCAACATCCCGTACCTATGGTTCAGGTATTAGGGGCAGGTATCCTTGTCAAACATGTAACTCCTGTTACTGAATTCCCTTCTGGTCTTATCTCATCTCTTATTAATTCGTCTGTACCACAGGTACGTGGTATTGGTGTTCAGCTATTTGGAAAGTTACCGGATTCACAACTACTGGCTAGCCAGGATATTTTGTTTGCATTTTGCACATCACCTTTTGCAGAAATACGTCAGGCAATTTTTCCTACAATCGGAAAACTAGCAGCACAATCACCTGAATTTGGAGTAAGTTTCATCAAAGAACTGATTCCGGTTTTGCAACACAAACAGGAAATAGAAGGGCTGCATGAGGATTTATTAATGTTAATACAGCAAGGATTAACTGCCTATCTCTCTTCCATATCATCAGAAGATGCATGGATTATGTTGGGTTCGCGACGTGGAACTACACAACGTGTAGGCTTCCTGGTGATTAGACATACTATCTCTCCGTCTCAGTTATCGGTTCGCGATATCATTAAAATGGCAAATCATGAACTGCTGGAAGTACGGGAGTATGCATGGGCTATTTATACACAACAAATAAGCCGAATGAAACAAGAAGCGAGTGAGGCACTACGAATTCTGGATGTAAAATGGAGTGATAGCCGACAGTTCGGATTTGACTATTTCCGGAAGAATTTCACAGCGGATGACTGGACCCCAACGCTATTGATAAGTGTATGTGATAGCACCAGAGAAGATGTACAACAATTCGGAAAAGAAGTAATTACCCGGTTCTTCAAAACAGAAAACGGATCAGATTATCTACTTCAGCTCAGCCAACATCCGTCACAGAATCTTCAGGTGTTTGCAACCAACTATCTCGAACAGTTTGCCACAGACAGTCTGGAGCATTTACAGAAACTGGAATTATACTTTATTACTGTACTTTCTCAGGTAAACAGGTCAGGCATGGCAAAAACGCGCATATTTAATTTTTTGAGACAGGAAGCACTTAAAAATGAACAGTCAGCAGCCTTAGTCAGCAAAATAATAGCACGTCAGTCTGCCACTATGGCTATTGACAATAAAGCAGCTTGTATCCGTATTATGTATGATATCCGAAAAAGCTATCCAACTATTGATCTACCATTGACAATAAAGGAAACTCCTGTGACACAATTTGTTACATCTAACTAATTCATTACAACAACGATCAGCTATATGCTTTTTAACTATAAATTTCATGGTAGCACATCAGTAAGTAGCAATGCCAGTGCGGTAGATATGTCTTTTGCACCAGATACCCTGCGTCAGCCTACGTATTTCTCTGGTGTACTGGCAAAAAACATTAATTTTAGAGAGGCTATTTCTGCATTACATGATGTAGTAGTATCAGATCTTCGATTTAAGCCCAAAGACAAAACAGCTTACAAAGAATGGGCGGCCAGTCAGGAAGCCCTATGGATGGCAGAGTTTGGAACAGAGTATAAAGCCAATATAAAAGCCAAGCTAACAGAGTTACGCGAAGAGCTATCTTCTCTGCATCAGAATAGATCCAGGTTGATGGACCCTTTTTACAAAGCCCAGCGGAAATACTTTGATTACCTCTACCAGAAAGACCGTGACTTCTGGTTTGTGCTAGATCCTGTCATTACGGTTCACCCAGACGAGATCTTCTTTGAATGCTTCAGTCAGGATGAGTCCACGTATGGCAAGCTGGGATGTAACTATGAGGTATTCAAAAATATCAATGAGTTTGAATGTGGCACTACTAATATAGATTACTCTGCAGACCTGTATAATGAGTTCCAAAAAATACGTGATTATAAAGAAACCAACTTTACAGTTGATCCAGGGGGATTCCAGGTGCAAACAACCAACGAAGACGCTTACACAGAAGTAAAGATAGATTTACCAGACAGTTGGGTAAGAGGGTTTCTTCAGGTTAGTTCAGCCATGACCTTGCCTGCCCATACATTTGAGCTACATCCTATGGATGTGCACAATATCTGTTTCATACTACGCAGACAGAAAGAAAAGCTGGGACCACGTTCTATCCGATTTGTCCTTAAACCTGGTGAGCCTGTCAAACTAATCTTTGAACCCTGGAATCATGAGTTGGTTTGTCGTCGTTCGATTTACCTGGGTAATGAACCTGCTGAAATCCGGTTGTGGGGTCGCCGTCGCCTGCTGATTCTGGAACGGCTAATCCCCGTAACACAGAAATTCATTGTTCATATGTTAGGCAATGGTATGCCATCTTTCTTTATTGCAGATCTTGGCTACATGAATTTTACATTAGGTTTATCAGGATGGACAGCCAACGACTGGTCTCGTGCTGGTAACTTTGATCTGATGGCTCCACGTGCAGAAGTTGACAATTTTACCAAAGAACGTATCTTTAAAGCTCTTCGAGAGAATTGGCGGGAATCATCGACGTCTCTTTCTCAACGTCTGGGGCTGGATAAGAAAATAATTGAAGGAGCACTTTCTGCTTATACCCAGGCAGGACGTGCCATCTATGACCTGAATCAGAAGGTATACAGAGTAAGAGAATTGAGTCAGGAGCCACTTCCTATGGATAAACTTCGTTTTGATAATCCACGTGAGGCAATTGCAAACGAGTTTGTAGCCAATAAAGCGGTTAATGTACAAGCCACCCAAACACCAAACGGTTTAAAATTAAATGGTGTGGTAAAGGACAAAAATCAACAATATAAGCCAGAAGTGATTATTGATAAAGATGAACGCATGGTTCAGGCCACCTGTACCTGTAATTTCTTTGTACAGAACAAGCTATATAAAGGGCCATGTGAGCATATCCTGGCATTACGTATTGCACATAACAAACAAAGCTGGTGGACAAAGTTTTTGAACTAAAAACCTTGCTTTTTAATTTGTGTCTTTACATATTTGAGGCATAGACAGTAGACTAACAAAGTCATAAAGACCTTGCAACCCGATTGATGTATCGTCAATCATGTTTAGAGTTTACCCACGCATCATGAGCTTGCTCTTGACTAAGCGGATAATGCACTACTGTAGCTATTGCGGTTCTATTTCAGGAAATCAATGAGTCTACAGTAGTGCATATCCGCATCGAGTTGAGCAATCCCATCCTAAGTATTGTACGAAGGTACTTTGTAGCTACTGTCAAAATCTTTACAAAAACAAAGCCCTGATTATGAATCAGGGCTTTGTCATATAATAACATTATAGTTCTTGTCGTAAGTTGGAACACCTCTTGCTTTCACATTTCATCTACATACCACACTATCTGATACTATTTCAGATTACCAGATAGTATTTACTCTGGTAAAAACCTATGCATTGTCCAACATTTTCGTACTATGTATTGGATGTAGTAGCCTTTTACTCAATTTTTTCCAGTATATTTTTTGTTAGCTGAGGATCTTTGAACTCATAATCAGGATTAATAATATCGTCTACCTTACAGTTGAGAACCTCTGCCAGTGCAATTAACACATGTACATCATTATCTTTTTCCTGAATAACGCGATAATACTTACTTTGTGTGCAACTGGTTTTTTGCATTACTGATCGGCGTATAAGTCCAATCTGATCATAAGGTAAACGTTGCAATCTTTTTAAAATATTCCATTTTAACTCTTTTTCCGACTCTATTTGCATATTTGACAATATAATAACAGTATTAGAAATAATATAGGCAATTATTGTAATATATTCATTTTATACAATTTGATAAATATGGTTAGTAGGGTATTTCCGATAAAAGTAAATACGATTATTTACACTTTTTCATAAATACAATTCAGACTTTGATTATCAATATTTTGAAATATTTTCCCCAATAGTATAAACAAGTCCATAAAAGATAATTCACTCAGACAAACCTACAGCCAACAAATTGATAATCAAACACATATACTCACCTACAAATTTCCAGTGATACTACTTGCCGTAGGACAAAGCATTTTCGTATCTCTTCCCACTATTCACCTATTCCAAATATTTCTACTGGAGTATAGATAAAATAGGACTTCTCCCAGAAATTTCAAATCTCCTATAAGACATACATACGAAAAAAAGACAAATATGGTTTGGACTGTTTTAAACGGAATGAAAAATGTTCCTGCCTAATTATTAGGATATAACAGACATAAACGGAAAAAAAGAAATACATTTTAAATTATTGGAGCTAATTCTTATTGAGAAAACACTAGCTCCATAGTGACATTCAGAGAAGGTGTACAGGATAGAACTAATCAAACGCCAATTTTATCTTTTTTATTAATTGTGACATTCTTCTCTACATACTGAATAATCATATCTGCAATATCAATACCGGTTGCAGCCTCGATTCCTTCCAGGCCAGGTGATGAATTTACCTCTATAACTAAAGGCCCCCGATGTGAAGGAAGCATATCCACTCCCGCAATTCCTAATCCCATAGCCTCCGCTGCTGCAATAGCAGTTTCTTTTTCTGCTTTTGATAATTTAATTGGCTCTCCCTTTCCACCTCTGTGCAAATTAGATCGGAAGTCGCCCAGTTTACTCTGGCGTCGCATAGCTCCTATTACTTTGCCATTTACAACGAATGCCCTTATATCAGATCCATTTGCCTCACCTACAAACTCCTGTACCATGATATTAGTTTTCATATCATAGAAAGTTTCTATGATTGATTTAGCCGCTTTACGGGTTTCAGCCATCATCACTCCAATTCCCTGTGTCCCTTCCAGAAGTTTGATTACAACAGGCACCCCTCCTACCTGAGAAAGAATAGAGTCTATAGCAGATGAATCTGTTGCAAAGGCTGTTTTAGGTAGTCCAACACCTGCTTTTGACAGAATCTGAAGGCTACGTAGCTTATCACGTGAGCGTGTAATAGCCAATGATTTTACAGCACTAAATACCTGCATCATCTCAAACTGTCGCACAATAGCAGTGCCATATTGTGTTACAGAATGGCCAATACGGGGAATCACTGCATCTATACTTGTCAGAGGCTTACCTTCATAATGAACCATAGGGTTACCACGTTCAATAACAGCATAACACTTAAGATGGTCCAATACCAGTACCTCATGGTGACGTTTTCGGGCAGCCTGAACTAATCGTTTGGTTGAGTATAGATCCGCGTTACGGGACAATATAGCAATGCGCATAAAGGTTCTTTGTGATTAAATTAGCTGGTTAACAGATCTCTGCAATAGAGATTATCAGCAAGGCAAAACATGGATAGTATTTGCGTAATTGAGCTAAGAAAGATAAAATATTATCTTCAAAGAAAGAAAAACCTGAGGAGAAATGAATGAGAATTTTATGAAGGAATTGTTATGATTTTACCTACCTTTTACATCTATCGTACCATTCTACAAAATACTATTATTCATTCTTCTGCATCTATGTCTAGTCCCATAAAATCCGGATTATTTTTTTCAGAATCAGACTGTCCCATCTTTTGATGATAGGACACATCGATAAGAGCTACATCTACCAGAAACCTGTTTTTTAGCATTTTGCGTCCCAGTAAAACCGGAAATCGCATATTCTCACGATCGGACAAAGAAAACTCTACCAGTATCCTTTCGCCAAATAAAATGATGTATGTCTCTATAAAATACCGTTTCTCAACATGCCCGGAAGAACTTCTTACTTTCTTCTTACGAAATCGGGAAGTAATATATCTCCGATGCTCTATTACAGGTATATGAGAATCAAGAATATGAAAGCTGATATAACGCTTTCCTTTTTTTTTATATAGCTTAATCTTAGAACAATGGATAGCAGATGAATATGCTCCTGTATCTATCTTAGCACCAATGTTTATTGCACCAAAGTCTGGTAAATCTATCCTATCAAAACGCCCGATAATCTGCCGCAATCCTTCCATTCTGAAAAATAAGAGATTAATATAGTTGCTTGTGAACGTATTTTCAACTTAGTCTATCACAATTAGCTTTTTATACCGGATGCCACCTGTAAAGAAGTGTCTAAGAAAATAATACGTGGACTGGCATTACGTTCCAGGTGTAGAATAGCATCATTAAAATAACCAAACAAACGTTCGGCTCTTTCCGGTGTTATTACTTTGGCAAAGCCTTGTACAAATGTCATTTCCTCCCCTTCCAAACGGATTAATTGTGGTTCATTGTAGGTATAAACCAAAGACTCCCTCACCATATTTATACCATATTGCAATACATTCTTCTGAGCTTCCCGTGGCATTGCGGCCAGTTTATCAGCATTCTTTACAATGTCTGTCAGTCTCTTTTCCAGTTGAAAACACAAACGCATCCAGTCTCTGAAAAGCTCATGCTGATCATTTTTTACTTCATTGCTCAAACGTATCGCTTCATTGAGATTTCCATCGGCCAAATGAGCAATCTGACCAGCACGCTGAGGTTCTACCCGTAATTTAGCGATTAACACCTGACTAATCTCCTGATCTGTAAAAGATCGCACCCGAACCATCTGTGTACGAGAAATGATAGTGGTCAGCAACCTGGCAGGGTCCTGACAAACCAATAGAAATAATGTTTTTGGAGGAGGCTCTTCCAGTATCTTCAGCAAAGCATTGGCACTAGTTATATTGAGCATCTCCGGCAACCACATAAACAGGACTTTATAATCAGCCTCATAAGGTTTCAAACTGAGTCGTTGAATAATCTGACGGCTTTCCTCCGCAGAAATCTGAGGCTGGCGATTCTCTGTACCTATATAATTAAGCCAGTCCGTGAGAGAGGCATAAGGATTACCAGCCAAAAAGAGACGCCAATCCGGCAAAAAGTTTTCACTCAATGGATCTTTGGTTACTTTTTTAGTAGCCGCTACAGGAAAGATCTGGTGTAAATCCGGATGAGCTAGTTTACCAATTTTCCGGCATGAGGGACAAACCCCACAAGCATCATCCGGTTGCTTGTCTTCACAATTAACATACGTTGCATAAGCCCAAGCCAAAGCCAGATTTGCACTCCCTTCATTACCAAAAAATAACTGTGCATGATGTATATGCCCTGTCTGCACTGACTGGATAAGAGTTCTTTTTATATCTGCAAGTCCTGGAATCTCTTTAAAAAGCATTCGAATAGTTATTAATCATGCAAAAGTAAAAATTGTAGCGCCAGTCTGAAACGAAATACCTGTATTTATATACTACATCTTTGCCTTTTGCTCTTCTGTAAGATCTTCAAGTGTTACCTCCCTATACATATCCGGAGTATAAACTACCCTTGCAAAATTCTTTGTAACAAGGTCTGTTTCCAGAACCTTCCCACTTTTAAACTTAGCAATCTTATTCCGCCATATTTCATTCTTTCTGTAGAACTGATTATTCAACTTTATAAACTCATGTTCCCTCTCTTCTACATGATAGGCAAAGTCAAATTCTTCTGAGCATCGCAACTCTCCTTCCAAACATTTTTCACTAAGCCAGAGGTTTAGTTGAAAGGTGGCATTTGTAGTATTTTTAAAACAATAGTCCCGATAATTAAAAAATACAGTAGCTCCACTTCCAAAAGGTAATACCCGATTATGATCCGGAAATGGATCGAAGCTATGGTGATATCGTTCTGTCACTAGTAACGGACTATGAATAACCAGCCAATGCAACAGATTGGAGATCTGGCATAAGCCACCGCCAATCCCTGCTCTGGCCTCTCCAAAGGTTAGCTCCATTCCTAACTTGTATCCTTTGCGTTTGGTGGGTATTCCAACCAGATTACAGAAAGAAAATGTTTCGCCAGGCTTTATAAGGATATTATTGATCTCTTGTATTGCAATCTTAAGATTCTCTACTTTATTGTACTGAAGAACAAGATCTGCATCTCCTAGTTTCCGAATCAATACAGACTGGTGCTTTTTTACCCGAAATGGCAGCTTATCGTTCTGTTTCTGAAAAGCATAAGATTCCTTATTACATTTCCACCAGATGTATCTGCGTATCCTCTTTTCCCACACAGATAAGAAATACAAAGCAGGATGGTATTGGCTAAGCAGTTTTCTTCGGGCCATTATATAGACAATCGCTTCTGTATCCTGTTATTATTTTTCATGAGTAGCGTAAAACACATAGGTCAGTATTTCACGATCTTCTGGAGTAAGTTGTAGGGCTTTGCGTTCCAATACCCGTTGTGCAACATCTAAAGCCCTATCCAAACGATAGATATCCAGCCCCTCAGCACCACCCCAGGTAAAGGAAGGAACATGCTTTGGAGGAAAATTGCCGCCAAAAATATTTGCACTTACTCCTACTACTGTTCCTGTATTAAACATTGTATTGATTCCAGCTTTGGAGTGATCTCCCATTACCAGACCAACAAACTGTCGGCCTGTATCCATAAAGTCGTTCTCCACATAACTCCATTGCTTTACTATTCCATAATCGTTCTTCAGATTGGAAGTATTGGTATCAGCTCCCAGATTGCACCATTCCCCTAAGATTGAATTCCCCAGATAGCCATCATGACCTTTATTACTAAATCCAAACAATATACTGTTGCTTACCTCACCTCCTATTTTACAATGAGGACCAATAGTAATCTCTCCTCTCATTTTAGCGCCCAGTGCAACAATGCTACTCTCTCCTATAGCAAAAGGCCCCCGAATAATACTTCCCTCCTGAATGTCGGCATCTTTTCCTATATAAATAGGACCATTTTCTGCATTCAGGATGCAGGCCTTTGTTTTGGCTCCTTCTTCCAGAAATATGTGAGAAGGATTATACATAATTGTATGTGGGTCTGTTATTTCTCTGGAAATACGCCCTTCAGTAAGCCATGTATAATCTGCACGAATTTGAGAGCCGTTGAGCAGAAAAATATCTGACAGCTGACGTACCTGAGTTAGGGTACCAGTATATGGATGAACGGTAGTATTGCCGGCTGCAGTGATAACATCTCTACAATCTTTCAACGAATAAGGTATTCTCAGCGCTATCAGCACATTTCCACACTGTAGCGACTCTCCGGGAGCCAGTTGCCCAATAGCTGTAACCAAATTCTGATCGGGGCATAATGATCCATTTATCAGCAGGTTATCTTCGCCCCAATCACTTATATATTTTTTCTGCAGAAAATCTTTTGTAAGATAACTTACTTCACCTTGTAAGAAATGTAGCCATTTTTCAGCAATTGTGACAATTCCCAAGCGAATATGGCTGATTGGACGTGTAAACGTGAGTGGTAATAATGCCCCATGAACAAGTGGATCGTCAAAAAGTATATAACTCATACAACAAAAATAAAGGAAGAATTAGAGGAATAAGACTTAAATAATGGATTTTTCTAACTTTTTTAAAAAAGTTTTTATCCTCACTTTATCACTCATTTATGCCAATTCAGGCATATTTTTTTACTATTTAGGTTTACTTTCCATAAGGATCAAATACAAAATAAGTGTATATGAATAAAAGTGGCCTGAAAAACATCACAAAACACTCAAACAACTGATTTACAGAAAGTTTAACACGTTTTGTTTTTACGTTTTATGGCACGTTATTAGTGAAAAATCTATCACAGAGAAGGCTACTCTGATTACTTGATTCGTAACATTCACACGCAATAAATCGTTAAGGATTAAAGTTTTTTTTACAAATAAACGAGATAATTTTACCTACGTATTTACTCTAATGACATAATTGCTATGGAGATGACTCTTGATTACATATCGGTTTGTATATTTTGCATAATATGTGTAGTAGGAATGGTTTGGCATGTATTAACTGCTAAAAAAACCTCCAGACCTGACAATAACAGTGGTGATGGTGGTGGTGGCATTCCTTCCGGATTTGAATTTCCTCCCTTTGACCCACCCAGTGGACATGGTCTAAGCCTTGATGACTGGTTGGTCGACAGAATGCCCAAAGATATGGAAGAAGAAAAGTCTTTAACCCATTTCTTTGAGTTAATGGAAAATTAAAATCTCGGTACTGAATCTATACACCTCATTTTGCTAACAGCCAAGTGGGGTGTTTTTGTTTTGTATATTCTATAAAAACTTAGGAAACAAATCCTCAAAATTGGAAATCCGGTTTTATATTTGTCCTATGAAAAAAATTTCATTACTATTCTTACTCTTATGGGCTCTATTTCCTGCTTCAGCCCAAAAAAAATCTAAAAAAGACTATCTGATTACAATCTCTACAGAATTTGGCACAATGTACGCTATTCTGTATGACCAAACACCAAAACACAAAGCCAATTTCATCGCTCTGGCAGATACTGGATTTTATAATGGTACTCTGTTTCACCGTATCATCGAAAACTTCATGATTCAGGGTGGAGATCCTACCTCTAAAAAAGCCAAGCCCGGTGACATGTTGGGTGGTGGAGATGTAGGCTATAAAGTACCTGCAGAATTTAATGCTACCCTATTTCATAAGAAAGGTGCATTGGCGGCGGCTCGTGACAACAATCCTGAAAAAGCATCCAGTGGATGCCAGTTCTACATTGTCCAGGGAAAAAAATTCACAGATCAGGAACTAGCGACTCAGGAACGGCGGGCAGGTCGTACATTAACTGACTCACAAAAACAAGTGTATAAAACGCTGGGGGGCACCCCTCATCTGGATGGAAATTATACTGTCTTTGGTGAAGTTATCCAAGGGCTAGATGTACTTGATACCATTGCCAAACAACCCCGCAATGACAAGGACCGCCCTCAGAAAGACATTGCGATGCAGATAAAAGTAGAAAAACTCAAAAAGAAGAAAATTACGAAGAAGTTTGGGTATACATATGAATAATACAATGTGAGTCTTTTCTCATATAACTAAAGTAATTATTCAACCTTATCCAACTCTAAACTTCTTTCTATGCAATTTTACTTTATCGATACAAACAAACAAGTTACAGATGCCTGGAGTAAAGTATTCGAAGGCATACCTAATGTGTCTGTCCTTAATGATTCTATTTTCGAGCACCCATGTGATGCCATTGTCAGTCCCGCCAATAGCTTTGGCTATATGAATGGTGGGATTGACTTTGTAATCTCTAAAAATCTGGGATGGCACATTGAGAAAAGACTACAAAAGATCATTCGTGAGAAATATTATGGTGAACTACTGGTCGGACAAGCAGAGATTGTATCAACCGATCATGCCAGTTTTCCGTATCTGATTTCAGCACCAACTATGCGTCTCCCAATGACGATACTACGCACTCCTAATGTATATCTGTGCATGAAAGCCATAGTAACTCTGCTTCAATATGGAAAGTTTGCAGATGGGCAACAGATAAAAGATAAAGTTAACTCAGTAGCTATTCCAGGTCTTGGAACAGGTATAGGACAGTTTCCTCCTATATTATGTGCCAGACAAATGCGCATTGCATGGGAAGATGTCATGAATGAGAAACATACCACTGAAAAAGGCTGGGAAGAAATGCGATCTAACTACGCCTATTTTTATACAGGTGATCCAAAAGATCTGAAATACCCTATACCTTAAAAGGAAAACCAGACACTTATTTATATTCAAGCATACATTTATCCATGAAAAAGATCCTTCTTACCGGCTCCAATGGTTTATTAGGCCAAAAACTGGTTCAGTTAATACTGGATCAGGGGCAATATGAACTTATCGCAACAGCACGGGGTGAGAACCGCCTGCCTATTCTGGAATCAGGCAAAGGAACTTACCGCAATCTGGATGTTACCAATCGGGAAGAAGTGCTGCAGGTAATGACAGAGTTCAAACCTGACTATGTAATCCATACTGCAGCAATGACCAATGTAGACCAATGTGAATCAGAACGTGAAGGATGTTGGAAACTCAATGTTGATGCAGTACAATACCTTGCAGAGGCTTGTACTGCTCACAATGCATTTCTATTACACCTTTCTACTGACTTTATCTTCGATGGAGCAGCTGGCCCTTATGATGAAAATGCAGAAGCCAAACCATTAAGTTATTATGGAGAAAGTAAACTTGCTGCTGAGGAAATCCTGTTGCAAAGCACTAGTCTTCGCTGGGCTATTGCCCGTACAATCCTTGTATATGGCATTGCCCATGACATGAGTCGTAGCAATATTATTCTTTGGGTAAAAAACTCACTGGAAGGGCAGAAATCCATCAAGGTAGTAGACGACCAATGGCGTACTCCAACTCTGGCAGAAGATCTGGCAATGGGCTGTTACCTGATCGTAAAACATGAGGCAACAGGCCTATTTAATATATCAGGTAAGGATATGCTGACCCCTTGGGAAATGGCAAACCAGACTGCAGACTTCTTTAACCTGGATAAATCCTTTATGACTCGCGCTGACTCCAGTACATTTACACAGCCAGCCAAACGTCCGGCAAGAACTGGTTTTATCATTACAAAGGCTGAACAACAGCTAGGCTATCAACCACATTCTTTCACAGAAGGCATTGCGATTGTAGCTGAACAAGCCAAAGCTTTTAGTAAGTCTAACTGAATTAAAAGCATAGGCCACTCTGGATTGAGAGTGGCCTATGCTTATTATCTATCTAATCTGTTCTATTATTCCTAAAATTCTTCTTCTACTTCTACATTGGTTACATCTTCCACTCCATTAGAATCAGTTTTATGACTTCGGAGTTTTTCTTTATGCTTTCTGAGTTGCGATTTCATTGTTTCTAATGCCAGATCAGTAGCCGCTTCAAACGTACTGGCTTTTTCCTTGACAAAAAACTGATTGCCTGGCACATTTATGCGAAGTTCGAAAACTTTATTCTCTTTATTATCGCATTTTTCCAGCCTTAAAATCACTTCACCGTCAATAATTCGACCAAAGAACGTATCCAGTTTCTCTGCCTTTTTCTGAATGAAGGCCAACAGTTTGCTGTCAGCATCAAAGTGAAGAGATTGCATCTGCAGTTTCATACGCATAAATAATTAAAGTGAAACAATTAATTTAATCAATGTACAAATGCACAGGTATGCAAATGTGCAAATAATTGATTCATAGCTAATTTCTCATCAGTTTGTATGGTTAACTATGCAACGAGTTACTTACAAATTTGCGTTTGTACAAATTTGTACATTTCCTTATGCCTTGGGGTGCGCCTGCTCGTATACTTTTTTCAGCTTTTCGAGCGAGTTGTGCGTGTAAACCTGAGTCGCAGCAAGGCTACTATGACCCAGAAGATCTTTAATTGCGTTTAAGTCAGCTCCTTTATTTAGCAGGTGTGTTGCAAATGTATGCCGCAATACGTGTGGACTTCGTTTGTCCACAGTTGTTGCAGTCAGATACTTACGCACGATCCGATAGATTAACATAGGATATGCTTCTTTTCCTTCTGTTGTTACTATCAAATGTTTGTCTGCACTACCATTAAACTCACGTTCTTTCTCCTGTTGATACAGTTCTATGAGTGGAAGTAAGCTGGCATGTAATGGAATAATACGTTGTTTATTTCGTTTACCTGTAATTTTTATCGTACTTTCTACCTTGGAGATCATGCTATCATCCAAACTCAGCAACTCGCCAAGTCGTATACCCGTGCCATATAACATCTCCATTACCAATCGATCCCTAAGTCCCTCAAAACCATCAGGAAACGGAAAATAATCCAACAGCGTTACCAGTTGTTGCTCTTCCACAAAATGAGGTAGTTTTTTACTTTCTTTTAAGGAACGAACCTTAAGCATAGGGTTTTGGATAATAGTCCCTCTACGTAATAAAAATTTATAGAATGTACGAAGGGTAGCAATCTTTCGGTTTATAGAGGTAGCATTAATCTGTGCATCAACCAGACTTACAATCCAGGAACGAATGATAGGAAATGTAGCCAATTCCGGCTGTGAGTATTCATAAGATGACTGGAGAAATGTAGCAAATTGCTCAAGATCGGTCTGATAAGCTGTTATAGTATGCGGACTACACCTTTTCTCGTATTGTAGATATTTTAAAAATAATTCAATCATGCCAACTCTCAATTAGTAGCGTCTTCTTCGTAGCACCAACATACAAAAGAAAAAATAAAAATGCTATTCTTTGCGTTTTTATTTTCCACAAACACAAAAACCCCACCTTGGTCGGGTGAGGTTTCATTTGCAATAGTATCTTTGGTAATTCTATAGCTTAGATTTCTTCCTGAGATCTCATTCTCTCGCGATAAGCTGCACGAATTACTTCATTTCTTCTACGTACAGAATTTTTTTCAAAAGCAGTTCTAGAACGAAGTTCTTTCAGAACACCAGTTTTTTCAAATTTCTTTTTGAATCTTTTCAGCGCTTTGTCAATAGATTCGTTTTCTTTTACCTGAACAATGATCATAATATTTTATTTTATAAAAACTATATTTTGAATAGAAAACTCTTTTCCTAAAAAACGGGCTGCAAATCTAACTATTTACTATTAGAAACGCAAATATATGTGTCCAATATTTCATTAGTTAAAAAGCATTTTCTTCTCCCTGGAATATATTGGTCACAGTCTGTACTATGATTTTAATATCCAGCCACAAGCTCCAGTTCTCCATATACCAAGTATCATATTCTAAACGCTTGCGCATAAGTTTAGGATCTGACCCTGTTTCTCCACGAAAGCCATTTACCTGTGCATGTCCAGTAATTCCAGGAGTAACAAAGTGGCGAATCAGATACTTTTCAATCATTTGAGAGTATTCCTCCGTGTGCTTCAGCATGTGAGGACGTGGTCCTACTACTGACATATCACCCATTAACACATTAAAAAACTGAGGCATTTCATCCAGACTGGTCTTACGCAAAAATGCACCAACTTTGGTTATCCGTTTATCCCCCCGTGTTGCCTGTTTGCTATTTGATTCGTTGTTTACATACATAGTCCGAAACTTATAACAGTTAAACAGCTTATTCTTGCGACCAGACCGTGGTTGCTTGAAGAAAATAGGCCCTCTGGAATTTATCTTGATAGCAATACCAATTATTAAGAATAACCATGGGAACACCAGTAGTATAACAGCCAGCGAAAACACAATATCAAATATACGTTTTAACGTTCGGTTGCTCCATACTTGTAAAGGTTCCTGACGGAAGGTCATAATAGGTACAGTATCGTAAAAGTCGATATTTACTTTACGCTGCATCAACCCTCTGAAATCCGGAGCTATTTTAAAATAGATAAAATGCTCATCTGCAAAGTCTGCCAGATCTTTAATCAATTCTGTATCATTCAATGACTTGGCATAGTATATCTCAGTGATCTGATTTTCTTTACAATAATCCTTCAGATGTTCGAGTCTTCCTTTTATTACCAGACTAGGTAGTTCAGGTTGGTCATCAAAGAATCCCATAAACTTGGTTTCTTTTCCTTTATTACCAATAATATAATGGTATAGATCATTTCCTGCATACCCAGCTCCTACTATTACAACCCGGTTTTCATTCTCTCGTAATTTTATACCATATCTCAATATGATGGAAATGACTACCCGAAACAAAAATGTAGCCCCAAAACTAAAGAGATACGCAGCAGAAAGGAACGCCCGTGAAAGGTCATAATACTTATCCCGGAAACCTATAATAAAGACAAAAATAAGCAGTGCATGAAACGCGAAGGTATATACCAGTGTAGAAAAGAACTTACGTGTCTTTAATAAGCTTCTGTAAATATTTACATCACGCAGTAATACAACTCCAAGTGACGCAGGTATCCAGGCCAACTGGAATATTCTTAGAAAATCAATATAATAGTTAGAATAATCAATAGAATAATGATGCCGCCATTGATAAGCAGACCGGCAGGCCGCATCCAGTAAGAAGAAATCAACAATTAATAAAACGAGGCCAATGAACTTAGAATAAGGGGAGTTCCTTTGCATAGCTAGTAATAATTTTCAATCAATATCGTTTAGTGGTATCTTAGAAAAGGAAGTAATCATTCTATGAAATAAATCAGATACCAAAGTTAGTAAATTATTTATTACCAGACATTAACACAATATTATACAATTTCAACTTTTACTTGTTGTTTATGAAGTATTTATAAAAAAAGCCGCTTACAGTAAGCGGCTTTTTTATAAAAAGAAGACTTATATTATAATGTCCGTTTAGTCTCCTTATTTTCAAAGCTTTCTATTGTATCACCAGTCAGAAGATCATTAAAGTTTTTCACGCTCAAACCACATTCATAACCAAACTTCACTTCATTAACATCATCTTTGAAACGCTTCAAGGCATCAATCTCTCCTGTGTGAACAACGATACCATCCCTGATAACTCGTATCTTATTATTTCTCTTAATAAGACCTTCCTGTACATAACATCCGGCAACAGTACCTATTTTCGAAATTTTGAATACTTCTCTCACTTCGATTGTACCCATAATCACTTCTTCTACCTTCGGTGCCAGCATGCCTTCCATAGCATCTTTCACTTCATTGATGGCATCATAGATGATAGAATACAGACGAATTTCGATCTCTTCGTTTTCGGCAGCTTTACGTGCATTAACAGATGGACGCACCTGGAAACCAACAATTACAGCATCTGAAGCTGAAGCCAGCATAACGTCGGCCTCGGAAATTTGGCCCACACCTTTATGGATAATACGAACCTGCACTTCATCTGTAGATAATCGCAGTAAAGAGTCAGCCAAAGCTTCCACAGAACCATCCACGTCACCTTTCACAATCAGGTTTAATTCGCGGAACGAGTCGAGTGCCAGACGACGACCAATTTCATCCAGGGTAATATGGCGACGGGTCCGTATACTTTGCTCGCGTAAAATCTGCTCACGTTTGTTTGCGATCTCACGTGCATCACGCTCAGATTCCATCACATTAAATTTCTCACCAGCCTGTGGTGCACCATCCAAACCTAATATCTGTACAGGAGTAGATGGGCCAACTTCTTTCACACGTGCACCCTTGTGATTAAGCATTGCTTTTACACGGCCATAATGTGCACCTGCCAACAGAATATCCCCTATTTTCAAGGTTCCGGCCTGTACCATTACAGTAGCAACATATCCACGGCCCTTATCCAGAGCAGCTTCAATCACAGACCCTACAGCTTTCTTCTTCGGATTAGCTTTCAGATCAAGGAGTTCTGCTTCCAACAGCACTTTTTCCAACAGCTCATCAATACCTTTTCCACTTTTGGCAGATATTTCCTGGCTTTGGTATTTACCACCCCACTCTTCTACCAGAACGTTTTCTTTTGCCAGCTCCTCTCTGATTTTCTCAGGATTAGCATTAGGCTTATCAATCTTATTAATAGCAATTACAATAGGAACTCCGGCAGACTGCGCGTGGTTAATAGCCTCTTTGGTTTGAGGCATCACATTATCGTCAGCTGCTACTACAATAATAACAACGTCTGTGATTTTTGCACCACGGGCACGCATAGCAGTAAAGGCTTCGTGACCAGGTGTATCCAGAAACGTAATTTTCTTGCCAGATTCTGTAGTCACATCATATGCACCAATGTGCTGTGTAATTCCACCTGCTTCACCAGCAGCTACTTTTGCTTTCCGAATGTAATCCAGCAATGAGGTCTTACCATGGTCAACGTGACCCATAATGGTAACAATAGGTGCACGAGGCTTAAGATCGTCTTCAGCATCTTCTTCATTGCTGATCAGATTACCTTCAATCTCTTCCTCTGCCGAGATAAACTTAACATCATAGTTAAATTCATCCGCAATAATAGTAATAGCTTCAGCATCCAGACGCTGGTTGATGGAAACGAACATACCCAGATTTAAACAAACTGAGATTACATCGTTTACAGAAACATTCATCAGAGAAGCCATGTCATTTACAGATACGAACTCTGTTACACGCAGGATATTGGTTTCCTCTACCTCCTCAACCATTTCATCACGGTTATCACGGGAACGGTTCTTTCCTTTACCACGTAGAGGAGTACGTCCACCCATTTTAGCCAAGGTTGCTTTCAGCTGATCTTGTACTTCCCGATCTGAAACTTCCTCTCTCTTGTTCTTATTCCGCTTATTTCCCTGCTGTCTGTTATTGTTGCTATTGTTGTTATTACTGTTATTGTTGTTACTGTTATTACCAACAGGTTTATTTTTTGATTGTCCTGTATTGGTGTTATTATTATTGGTGTTGGTATTTGTATTGTTATTGGTATTTGCAGGTTGGCCTTTTGGTTTTCCTGTATCTGCAGTATTTGCGGTATTCTCAGGATGCCCTGATTTTAACCGTTTACGCTTGCGTTTCTTTTTCTTCTTATCATCATCACTTGCAGCGCCTGCGGGGTTATTGTTGCCAACAGGGCCACCTTTTTTACGCTTATCTTTGTCCAAAGGAAGTTCTATCTTACCTAATACAGATAAACCTCTCAAGGTTTCCCCTCTTGCCTTTACCAACTCAACTCTTTCTTCAGGCTGAGATTGTTCTACAGGATTGCTCTTTGGTTGAGGAGGTACTGACTTCTCAATAGGCGTTTCAGTCTTTGGTTCGATTTTAGGCAAGGGAACTTCTTTAGGCTTTTGTTGTTGAGGAACTTCCTGAGCCACTACAACAGGTGTTGCCTCTACAGGTGGTACTACTTCTTTTACAGGCTCTTCAACCTTAACAGGTTCTACTTTCTGAACTTCTGGTTCCACTTCTTTTACTTCAGGCACTTTCTCCACTACAGGTTGTGATACAGGAGTCTCTATCACTTTTTCTTCTACAACAGGAGGTTTTACTTCCTCTACTTTGGCCTCCACTATTGGTTCTGGCTCCACTTGTGGTTGTGGCTGAGTTTTGGGAGGAATAGGATTTCCTTTTTTATCTAATTCTATTTTTCCTAGTATTTTCACCCCAGGCAAAGTGATACGTCCTGTATCAGGGCGCACAGTAGAAGGCTCCTGAATGGCAGGGGTTTCTTTGGGCACTTCTTTGCTAACAGGTGTTTCTTTTTCTGAAACATGAAGTGGAATAAAAAACTCTTCTTCTTCTGTCTTGTCACGACGTTCCGGACGGTTGGCATCCAGAATCAGATTTTCATTATGTTTCTTACCAATAGTAAGTTCAGAAGCTTCTTTTTTCTCTAAAGCTGATCCTTTGAATTCTTTTGCCAGTATTTCAAATTGCTCAGAAGTAATTTTTGCATTCGGTGAATTTTCTACTTTAAAGCCACGCTGCCCCAGCACATCCAGTATAGTGGAAGTTCCTACGTTGAGTTGTCTGGCAACCTGACTTAATCGCATCATTTTTTCTTCTCCCATGAGTTATGAATAAATGTCTTGTCTTGTTTTAAGGTAATGTGAATAAAAATGAATGTTACAATGACCGCGTATCGCTGAAAAGCAGAAAGTTTCACACTGCTTCTCCTAACAAAATACTATCCCTGAACGCATAAAAACTGGGCAACTTTACTGGTTAAGAAACAAAAATCAGAAATACCCTCTGAATTATGGAAACGCCTCCTTGCCAAAGAGGAGAATAATGAGCGGATATTTTATTAACTATTCAGATGATTGCAATGAGGGATAACTTTCATCTTGAAAAGATACTATATTTTTCCCTCATTACAATCAATTATTTCTATTATTAGCTTTCCTCTTCAAATTCCTGTCTTAATATCTGAAGTACATCATCAATTGTTTCTTCTTCCAGATCTGTTCTGCGAATCAGGTCTTCTTTGCTAAGAGCCAGCACGCTACGGGCTGTATCCAAACCTACACGACGAAGTTCGTCGATAACCCAACGTTCAATTTCGTCGTCAAACTCCTGAAGATCAATATCTTCATCTCCTTCCTCATCTGTATCACGATATACATCAATCTCCATGCCTACCAGTTTACCAGCCAGTCTGATATTTTGTCCACTCTTACCAATTGCCAGAGAAACCTGATCCGGACGCATATACACAGCCACCCGACCTTCTTCTTCATCAATAGTAATACGACTGATTTTTGCTGGGCTTAAAGCACGGGAGATATATAGTTCAATGTTATCTGTGTAATTAATAACATCAATATTTTCATTGTCCAGTTCCCGAACAATAGTATGAATACGAGATCCTTTCATTCCTACACATGCGCCAACCGGATCTATCCGGTCATCGAAGCTTTCGACAGCAACTTTTGCTCTTTCTCCTGGCTCACGCACAATCTTTTTAATGGCTATAACCCCATCAAACACCTCAGGAACTTCACTTTCAAATAATCTTTCTAAGAATACAGGAGAAGTACGAGACAGAATAATCTTAGGAGTGCCATTCACCATTTCAACACGGTGTACAATAGCTTTTACAGAATCCCCTTTCCGAAACCGGTCTTTAGGAATCTGTTCTGTACGAGGCAAGGCTAGTTCATGACCTTCTGCATCCAGCAGAATAATTTCTTTGCCTAATATCTGGTATACTTCTGCAACAATTATTTCGCCAACAAGTTCCTTATATTTCTGAAAAAGTAAATCTTTTTCCAGATCCTTTACTTTTTGGATTAGTGTCTGGCGTGCTGTTTGTACTACACGACGTCCGAAATCTTCCAGCTTAATAGACTCAGCCACTTCCTCATCCACCTCAAAATCAGGCTCTATCTTCCGGGCATCTGACAGTGATATTTTATCATGATCCCAGATATCCTCTGAGTTATCGTCTACAATTTTGCGAAAACGCCAGATCTCCAAATCACCATTGTCTGCATTTATAATGATATCAAAGTTCTCATCGGCGCCATATCTCTTGCGGATCATTGTC
The DNA here is from genome assembly GCF_030068545.1 of Xanthocytophaga flava. NCBI lineage: Bacteria > Pseudomonadati > Bacteroidota > Cytophagia > Cytophagales > Rhodocytophagaceae > Xanthocytophaga > Xanthocytophaga flava. The sequence continues at coordinate 134,724 of NZ_JASJOR010000020.1, forward strand.
CGAAAAACATCTTCCAGAATGCGGATCATTGTCGGACGGTCAATGTTTTTGAGTCTCGCAAACTCCGCAAATGACTCAATCAGTTCTTTACTTTCTTTGCTCATTGTATGTTAGTCTTGGGTCATGAATCTTGGATGTATAATACAATCTCTTTCTATTTGAAAGATACCAGCACAAATGCTTTATCAATATCCAGAATGGCAACTGTTGCCGTGACAAGTTCTTTTTTCTTTTTATTAGCTTTATTTACAATTTCTTCCTGAAAAGTAATATTCTCATTATCAACAGCCTCTAACTTTCCTTCTCTTGTAACTCCATCCTTGAGGTGAATACGCACCTGACGTCCTATATGTTTGGGATACTGACGCACCAATTTTAATGGCTGATCAATACCTGGTGAAGAAACTTCCAGTACATATCCTTTAGGAAATAATCCCTCCTCTTCTATTTTCTTGTCAACATCACGACTTATATCGGCACAGGTATCAATTCCTATTCCATTGTCTCCATCTAGTGTAATTGTTACTTTAGGAGTAGTTCTTGAACCACTTACATAAACATCAACAACAAAGTACGGAGATTCACTTAGTTGTGTTTCTACTAATTGGCGTATGTGTTCCTGGTCTTTCATGCCCTTTGATCTGGTACTGGCTATATTTATAGCTTATCATTCCACGAAGCAAAAGAGGGGACACATGCCCCCTCTTGCTTAATATTTCTGCAAATATAAACTAAATATTAGCTATTAGCAAATATTTTCTATACAATACATGGAAAATAACATATCAATAATAACTTAATGCCTTATCATTCAATATCTATACTAGTAAAAGTAACGAAAATATAAGCATTAACATACGTTGTGTAAACTATTGATAGTATTGACATATAAACGTCAGATTGGCTAATACTTTGTCACTACCAATAATTCTTCCGTATTTTTAATTTTATTCTTCAGCAGCAAAGGAGACGCGTTTTACCTTCCATCCCTTTCGGGTTTTGGTCATGTAAAAGGCTACAGATAACAGTTCATCTTCACTGTCTCCATATACACAGTAATACAGGCCCTTTTCGGTATCTGAAGCATCATGACATTCTGTTAATTTCCGTTGCTTACGAAAAATAGTTCCCATCAACTTATCAACGGACTCTTCATTGGCTACTTGTAAAGCCTTGGCTCTGTTTTTAGTGCGCCATGCATCAAAGAGTGCTTTGGCTGCAGCCTGTGGTGTGGCATATGTTGTCTGAGCTTTTACAGGTAACGCACATAAAATCAACAGACTATATACAACTATTTGCCAACGCAGGTTGTGTATCCATAAAACACCCATAGCCTGACAGAATTTGACCAATTCCTTTGGCGTTACCATGCTGTCTAGATAAATTAAAGAATTCATAGTATATCTCTACTCTTATTTAGCTGTGTAAGTAATCTCATTGGTTACGGGAGCAAACTTTCCGCTGATATAACCATCTGTGCCTTGAAATCGCAGGCGAAGAGTAGTTTCGGTAAGCTCCAGGATTTCAGCATCATTTCCCAGCAAAAAACCTATCATAGCATTGCTATTATCTTCTTTCAGCACAGGCAGTCCGGTTAATGTGAGTTTCTTACCATCAGCACTGATTTGCCAGTGCAAGTTTGGCAAATTCTGCATCGATTTTACACACATTTTTGTTCCCTCAGAGTAAGAAGCATTCCAGTCACTGCTTAAGATAAGTTCGTTATCTGCATAACACGAACCTGGTTCTACAGGAATCTTATAACCTGATCGATTGATAGCTGTCACTACCCAACGTTTACGTCCAGTTCCTGATAACTTCTGAAAGGCAAGATTCACCCTAAGCTTAGGATCTATCTTCAGATTGGCATTGGCTGAAGGCTGTATTTTAGTAGCCGTTCCAGATGTTGGAGTCTGTGCATAGAGCACACCGGGTGCAATTAAAACGAGGATAAGTAGTAAAAAATGTCTGGTGTACATGGTTGTATCTTGTAGGTGCTACAATTTAATAAAGGCAGATTAGCCTGAGATGTATACAAATGTAGAGACCAACCCTATCTCACTCAAGACATGAATATGTGTGTTTTAAGAGTTCTTTCAGAAGGACAAAGAAGAGAGTTGTTCTTCTACGAGGTGCTTTTCCTTTTATTTACAGGCTTCCTTGAGAGGTCCATAATTACTTCTTCTCTTTCAGTTGTTTGAGCATTTGTTTGCCTTGTTCAAAGTCAGGATTCAACTCAATAGCTTTTTCAAGGTTTTGTATACACAATTCCATCTTCTCCATATTGCCATAGGTATCCGCCAAGGCTACATAGTTTTTCCAATAGGAAGGATATTCTTTTGTATTAAACTGAAACACTTCAATGGCTTCCGGATATTTCTTCTCGTAATAGAATTTGTACCCAAGCTTATACAGTATGTTCTCATCTGGTTTTATGATTGCAGTTTCCTTGAACTTACGGTATTGATCCAGACCTGCTTGCACACCTTTTACATGGGCGGTTTCCCATAACAGTGTTTGTGGGGAATTATACTGATCATAGCCTAACCAATCGTAGAGGGTATACTTCCCTCCTAATGTAACATCAACCAGTCGATCCCGAATGTTCAAGCCATTGTCACTATTGGTAAAATAAACGAGTGCCATTTCTTTTTCAGGCACTAGTAGTGTATACGCTTTATAGCCTGGATTATCACCCCAATGAAAGCCTACGATACCTTGCGACGTTTTTTCCAGTCCCCATCCTAATCCCCAGGATAAAGCGGGTTGGGCATCTGACAGGGAGATTTGCGGGGTAAGCATGGCGGTAATGGATGACGACTGCAAAACAGCAGGTTTGAGAATCGCAATCAATAACCGGGAGTAATCTTCTGCTGTTGTATAAAGTGAGTAGGCAGCATTAGCTTCTTTGGATTGATTTCCCATTACTGATTTTCCACTCCTATCGTATGCAGTTGCTATCCGTGGTTGTATAACGGAAGTCCAAACCATGTAGCTATTTTTCATTAAAAGAGGTGTAAAAACTTTAGTCTGAATGAGTTTATCCAGAGGCATTTGGGTGATGTGCTCAACTACTTTTTGCAGAAATACATATCCTTCACCTGAGTAACTAAACTTCTCTCCAGGTGTAAAACCAATTGTTAACTTATCATCCCGCCAGTTAGGGAAACCTGTAGTGTGACTAAGTACCATACGGGCAGTAATGGCATTGTACCGTTTGTCTGTTAACCCTTCATACGGTTTGTCAAGATATTCATGCAAGGGTTTATCCAGGGAGATTTTTCCTTCTTCTACAAGTTTTAAAATGGCAAACGCAAAAACAGGTTTTGTCAGAGAGGCGGCTTCAAACAGGGTGTTTGTTGTTACAGGAGCTTTGGTTGCTTTATCCTTGAAACCAAATGTATGTGAGTATACAGTTGTAGAGTGATTCACAATGGCGAGAGATAGTCCCGGAATGTGTGCACTGTCGAGAAGTGGTGTTATTTGCTGTGTTATATTTTGAGCAGAGAGTATGGTCCCATTCAGAGTTTGAATGTCTTTGTTGGCTGTCTGGGAAAAAGATAGATGAGTCAGGCAAAGCAGCAAAAAGCTTTGCGACAAAAGTGAAAGTTTTTTCATAGTAGTGGAGTTGTAGGTATTGTCTTACAGCAAGATGCATATAATCTTATAGAGGTTGCATACAGGTAGACAGAAAGTAAACTATGCTGTCTTCTTACTACTAAAAATGCCATTTCATTTCTGATTTTTACCAGAAAAAAGTATTTTCAGATGAATTTACACCCTCAAGATTTCTTCCTGAAAAACACCTATGGTATACACCCTTGTGGTATATTACAAAAGTTGGAATGTCCAGTTACTGGACGAGTATGGAATGACTATCACTGTACTCACAAAAGAAAAAGCACCTAACCAAACGTCATTCTGGTCTTTTCTATTTCCCAGCATGTGTTATCAAACTGCCTTTCTGGAGAAGAACTTAACCATTCAGAAAGAAGAAGGCCAAACAAGTGTGTTATATGATGAGCATCCTGTTGGCTATATCAGCTTCCCGACCTTGTCCTTATCAGGTTATATATGCACTATTTATCTGGAAGATCAGGAATACCGTCTGATCAGAAAAATATTTTCTACCGAAGAATTCCGAATTGTAAAACACAAATCAGATCTGGTTATAACGTTTACACACATACAATTTCAGGAAGATACTAGTGTACTATCAGGATTGTTTAATTTTTCGGATACATTTAATCTGGCTCTGGGTGTATATGATCCGTCTCTGAGTCAGGAGAGTATCCTACAACTCACCTTGCTAGCTGGGTATTGTATAAAATCCGTGTATAGCTCAACCTGATGTAAATTTTCGCCAAAGCAAAACAGGTTCGAACTATTGTTTGAACCTGTTTTGCTTTGTTATTATTTTTTGTCCTTCTGAAAGAATCTTGTGACAAATAGAGCCTTCTATGGTTTATGAGAGCGAAATACACTCCAGTTGGAAAGGCCGCCTATCCTTCACAGGATTCTTTCAGAAGTCCAGAAAGAACGTTTTTCTTTTAGAATAAACAGTATAAGAAGGAAGTACTCTTACGTTGGCAATATTGAACAGTTGCTCGGACCTGTCATATATATTTTACTATATGCCGGTTCCTATTTTGCTTTGGCAGTAACTCCCAATTGACTTAGAATCTCAGTTGCTACCAGTTCGGATGAGGCAGGATTTTGCCCTGTGATCAGTCGGCCATCAGTTACCAGAAAAGGTTTCCAGTCTCCACCACTTTCATAGTTACCTCCTTTTTCTTTTAGCATGTCTTCCAGTGGGAACGGACATTCCTGAGTAGAATTTCCGGCTACTTCTTCACTATTGGAATAACCTGTCACTTTCTTGCCTTTAATTAAAGGGGCGCCATCTTTGCCCTTCACATTTTTTAGCGCTGCCGGAGCATGACATACCAGAGCTACAGGTTTGTTAGCTGCATAAAATGATTCGATGAGTTGGATAGACTGTGTGTTCTCAGGCAGATCCCACATAGGACCATGTCCACCCGGATAGAAGATAGCATCATAATCACTGGCTTTAACCTGTGTGAGGGCAAGCGTGTTATCCAGTTTCTTCTGGGCATCTGCATCCTGCTGGAATCGCTTCACAGAGGCTGTTACATAGTCGGGAGCAAGGCTTTTAGGGTCTATTGGGGCTTTACCTCCTTTAGGTGAGGCAATCACCACTTCGATATCCTGTCCAGATAAAAGGTAATACGGAGAGGCCAATTCTTCAAGCCATATTCCAGTTTTGTGTCCTGTGGCTTGTATTTCACCATAGGATGTAACAACAAAAAGTACTTTCCTGGTTTTCATATGTGTTGAGGTATGTTTTGTGTGTTTTGTTTTACGTTGGCTATATCCCTGTAAGGCTATAAACAGAGACAAGACGATACATAAAAAAGCTGTACTACGTTTCATATTCTGGTAACTAAGTTTGTTTTACTGGGGCAAAGTTGGTAGATCTATATGTGTCTGCGAAGGAGCCAGATCACAATTTTTCTGTGACGTAGATCACATGAATAGTATAAGAAATAGTAATCTGTATGTGGTAAAATGTACTTTTGCAGATCAGATATTTAGCAAGTCCTCTTTTAATATCCATGAGTATAGTATTAAGGCAACATATTGAAGAAATTGTAGCAGTGACAGATTCCGAATTTGAGTATACACAGTCACTCTTTACACATAAAAAGTTAAAGAAACACCAATATCTGGTACAGGAAGGCACCCTGGTTACACATGAGTACTTTGTGCTGAATGGCCTGCTAAAGGCTTCCTATACTAATGAGGCAGGCAAAGAACATATTATACAGTTTGCTATGGAAAACTGGTGGGTTACCGATTATCAGGCGTATATCACTCAAAGACAGGCCACACTGAATATTGACTGTATTGAAGCGTCCGAACTACTCAGCATATCATTTGAGAACAAAAAACTGCTTTGCGCTGAACTACATAAAATGGAGTATTTTTTCCGAATGAAAGCTTCTTTGGGATATGTGGCTATGCAACAGCGTATTTTATCTTTGCTCAACAACGATGCCCGATTGCGCTATGAGCAACTGATGCAACAATATCCTACACTCCTTCAACGGGTACCTAAGTTGCTGATTGCCTCCTATCTCGGAGTATCACGCGAAACATTAAGCCGGTTTTCAGCATCCTGAGCGCTATACAGACTACTTCAACTAATCACAGATATATAATATGCAAACACAACAAAAGCATTTTGTGTGGTATGGCAGTGCGGGAAGTGAAGGCGGACCTTTTATGATTTCTTCTGTTGAAGACTATGCTCAATGGAAAGGTAGCGACGAACTGTTAAGCGAACGATTCCGGATTAGATACGATGGCCCACTGGTAAATGAGCTTTCACCGGATTTTGAGATGGTACAGCCTATTTACTTTTATAGTGAAGCCTCTTGTAAAGAGTTTGTACTGTCATTACTCAAAGAGTTGTATGAGAAGCAACCTCAACTCGTGATGCAGGTGAAAAAGACTGCCTGGGACGAGGTAATGAACAGAGAGTATAACACGCTGCCACCGCATGCCACACCTGATGTTATAGAAAAATGGATGGCTGCATGGCTGGAACATATTGGGCTGCAATACAACTTTCTGCTGGAGGATAAAACCAGCTTTCGTCTTATTATGGAAGCGTATACCGATTACACACAGATCTGTGAAATGTATCTGAATCAGGATGAGATCGCTATTGCTCCATTTGGGAATGATGCCCAGGCTCTCTTTTGGGATCTACGGCCTAACATAGTCACACTGGCTCTTGAACCCACAGGCAGTGAAGTGTTATTTGTAACTACGCAAGACATACACAAAGCCAAAGCGCTGGAAGTGATTGCCTCCAGTGATAAATCATATGAAGTAGGTACTCTAAACTTTCCTACAGGACGGGGTGTGCTGGCATGGTCACCGATGACACAAGGAGACCTTGGAGCTGCGGCAGGACTGGAGCCGATTGCAGACTTGAATCCACCTGTGCAACTCAATTCTCTGAACATTCTGGGTGTAGGTACTGTCTTTAAAGTAAAAGCAGGCAAGTATGCTGTCACCTGGGGCTGGGACAATGTGGACGAGAAGGAGTTTGCCTGGATAAGAATTTCATTGAAGGAATAGTTTTGCCTAGGGTGAGTACATATTGCTAGCCGAACTGAATTATATGCAGAACACGTTTTGCGGTACGTTCAACGCAAGTGACATGGAGAAGAGGTTATTTGATTTGTTTGGAGGAAAATAGTTTTTGCCTAGAGTTCACCGCAAAATTGTTAATGCGTTGAATTAACCGCACGAAATTCTTTTGAACAGAATAAACCGCAAGCATTCACTTTGACCTGAACTCACCGCAAAAAATTTCATACGCATAATTCAAGTCAAATCCGGAGCGAATGCTGAATTACGTTGAGCCAATGTAGATAGGGACGACCACGCCGAGTCGTGACAGGCTGGCGGTTGGATTTGGAAAGCATAACCTCAGATTGATTCCTAACAGAATTTGTGGGAAACAAGGCTACATCTACATTTTCAATGATGGTTTGTTACCTCAATCACAATCTGTGGGAATGTGGGCGATCTGCCAATCGCCCCTACATTGTCGAATTAATTCAATCATTGTCTGCATTATCCAAGATAACTCATCTCTATAACTCAGGCATATTAGAAGTACTAAAGCTGCCACTAGTGAATTTTAAGCGATGTTGATGGCATTTTGAGAGGTATCACTATGTATGTAAAATAAGCCTTTAACATAGGCCTTGATTGGCTATATATCTTATTGGTATAGTTAAAACAGTAAATACCTGATAATAAGTCCTGTTACACTTGGTTACACAGAGTTACACCGTTAGTTACACATCTAAGTAATTGTAAGATAGGCTAGTAACACTGGTTACACTTGTCTCTCATATACGCATATTTAGTATAATATAATACTATATATAAAAGGAAGTATAGCTGTTGCTCTATTGTTACCAGGAACTTTGGCAAAAAATAGCAAAACTCCGTAACCAGTGTTACCTGTTTGATTTTCAGTGTATTAATATGTAACCTTGTCTGTAACCATGTGTATCCTGTGTAACTTATCGGAAGCCCTATCGGACATTGATGCGTTCCCGAATCGTTGTCAGGCTTTCTTCATAGGAAGCGCCAATGGGGATTTCATGGTCAGCTATCCAAAGCTGATGACGGGAAATTTTTTCAATTTTAGAAATAGCAATAATATAGGATCGGTGTACCCGAATAAATGTCCCTTCCGGCAGCATCTGAAGAATATCTGTCATAGTTTGCCGGCTTAACAGCTTTCGGCCTTTCAGTGTAAAGATCAGATAGTTTCCATCTGACTCAATGTAGAATATATCATCCAGCAACACTTTTTCTTCTTCATACCCTGTTTTGACAAAAATAAACTTCTCTGAATCGCCTTCCCGAAGTGTCTTTATTTCCAGGGCTTTTGTACACGACTTGGTAAATCGTACCAATGAAAAAGGTTTAAGCAGGTAATCAATAGCATCCAGTTCAAAACCCTGCACGGCATATTCGGAATAAGCGGTAGTAAATACAACCATCGGCACTCTTGACAACGTCTGCACAAACTCAATTCCTGAGATATCAGGCATTTTAATGTCTACAAACAAAAGATCTATTCGGTTTTGCCGGAGAAAAGGAATAGCATCGAAGGCGTCTGTAAACGTGGCAACAAGTTCCAGGAAAGGCACCTTTGAGGCATGTCTGGATACAACTTCCAAAGCACTGGGTTCGTCGTCAATAGCAATAGCGGTAAGTTTCATCAATTATTTTATCTTGGAAAGTTTCCATTCCTGATCTTCTCTTTGTCCCTGTATACCATCAATGCTGCCATTCGCATCTCTCGAAAATGTATACTCGTTTTGAGGAAGCTCATACAAAAAGAATGTAGTATCATCTGTAAAATGCATCTCCCAGGTATTGCGGGAAGTACTATTGTGGTATAGAAGCTTTTCACCCTGTTTATATACTGTAATAGTCTGATCAGGTGCTTCACTCCAGGTATAGCTTCCAATATAAGCATCTGTAGTAGCAGAAGCCACTTTTATCTCTTTTTTCACTACCGGATTATAAAAATCTTTCCAGGTATATACAGAAGCTACACTGTTTACCAATTCCCGGATTAGTCCGAAGTTATCGGAATTACACATAATTACGACTCCATTCCCTCCCTCTACAGAACCATAATATACAGACGAAAAGCCTTCATTCAAACCAGTATGCTGAAAATAGGCAGCCTCCTTTCCTTCCCTCATAAAAATGAATGTACCCAAAGCCGCATCGTAACGAGGCAAATAAGGTGTAAGCATACGACGTGTCATTTTGGGCGACAATACCTTACTGGATTTGCCTTGCAAGGATAACTGCATCTCCAGCACAAACGTAGCAATATCCGTTGGGGTAGTCCATAAACCCGCTGCGGCTTGTTCAGGATAGATATGGAACAAACTTCCTATTGGCTTACCATCATACCGATAGCCTGTAGCCAGTTCATGTTGTAATTTTACAGCAGGGGGCTGAGCAAAGGTACTGTGTACCATCCCTAAGGGGTTCAGAACCTCTGTCTGCATGTACTGAGCATACATCTTTTGGGCCACATCTTCTACCAGAAGTTGTGTAAGGGTAGTGCCTCCTCCTGAGTACTCCATTGTGGTGCCGGGCTCTGCCATTAACCGTATGGCTGGAGAGTTGGCAGGTGGTAGTCCGTCCAGTACCTGTAGCAATGAAGGACGAGGCTCCTTGTCTGTGTAACCAGCAAATCCATGTACTGAGAGCCCGGCAGTATGGCTTAGCAGATTGCCAAGAGTAATTACTTTTCCGTGTGCCAGGGAATCATACGGAAACTTCCAGCATTTGAGGTACTGATTAATATCTTTGTCCAGTGCTACCTGCTGATTCTGTACCAGCTTCAGGCATCCTACGGCATTCAGCGACTTGCTGATTGAGGCTGCCTGAAACAGTGTATTTTCTGAAACAGGTCTTTTATCCGTGGTATCTGCCCAGCCATATCCTTTTGCCCATTCGATCTGGTAGTTATGGATTACGGCTATACTTACTCCCTTTACCTTGTAAAAACGCATCCGTTCAGCCAGTGTCCAGTTGGGTCTTCCATCAATCTGCATCCAGGTGCATAGACTCTGCTCTACCTGTTTGATCCGTTTTTCGATCTCAGGAGTATAGCGCCTGGCAGACTGGGCTCTGACTGTTGAAAGCCCTCCTATGAGGAGAAATGACCAAAGGGAGAATAGCGTTAAGTATGTTTTCATAGTTGTAGTTACTAAATAGCTGTAAGTGATCTGATAGTCTGGTATCACTGGATTACCAGTAACGTAAAACCAGAGAAGCAAAATAATCTTGTCCTGACTGTTCTATAGTGAGTGTATATCGATCCGGATAAAGTAAATCCAGTCGCTTACGTACATTTTCCAGGCCGACTCCCGATTTATTTTCTTCCGGATCATTCTCCAGCTTGGCGTGCATCGAATTATGTACTTTAAAATATAGGTGAGTAGCATCTAGTGTCAGCGTGATATAAATCCAGGACGGTTGCCGGAAGCTGATACCATGTTTGAAGGCATTCTCAACAAAGGGGTTCAACAACATAGGAGCAATGTATATTTCTTTGTCTGGCTGTTGAATGTTTATTCGTATTTCGATAGGGTGCGATTCATCCAGACGCATACGCTGTATAGCAATGTAATTATACAAGTATTCTGTTTCCTTACTTAGAGGTATGCGTTCCTGGTTATTTTCATGGAGCATAAACCGCATCATATCACCTAGCTTCTGAATGCCATCGGATGTTTTTTCGGCATTCTCACGCAGGGCAGCAGCATATAGCGTATTGAGAGCATTGAACAAAAAATGCGGATTAATCTGTAAACGCAGTGCAACTAACTCAGCTGATTTATGTGAAATCTGTGTCTGTAACTGGATCTTTTCTTTGGTAAAGACTTGCCGCAGATACATAATCACCAGAGGTGCAATCAGCAATATAGCCAGAATAGCTACGACCCTCTTGTTGCGGCTTATTTCCAGATCAAAATCATTGGCGGCAATCCAAGTCATGGCTGTACCCGCCAAACAGATAATAAAGTAAATAACCAAATGCTGAATAACCAGATTCCAGGCCGAATGTTGAATGGCAGGAAGTAATCGGTCATAGCAGAACTTTTGCAGAATAAAAACCAATAACCCCAGCACCAGCATATAAAAGAAATACCGGAATGTGCCATCAGCCAGGTTTGCCATAGGCATATCAAACAAAAACTCAGGAACTTCACCTGTTAATGAAAAACCTAGTATTAGTGAAGCCAGACAAATTAGTAGGAAATACCCAATGTATACCTGATTGCCTTTCTGGTCTTCGCTGAGCTTGATATGAATATAATAATAGAGCTGGGCTACACATTCGTAATATCCAATGATGGTGAGCATCGCCACTGTAGAGGATATGACATTGCGTTGGCGATACAGAGAGTAAGCTCCTGCTCCAATAATATTCCCATTATCATCATGATAATATTGCGGAAATTGCCGAAGGTACAGATAAACAAAAACCCCTGCTCCCGCTAATATCAGCGTAATAACCAGAGAAATGAAGGTTTTGTCATCCTGCTGTGCCTCTTTGATTTTTGGGAAGGTATGGTAATGAAGTACATACCAGGCTGCAACAAAAAAAATAGTGCATCCGGCAATAGGCACACACGTATTTACCCCAAAGTTATACCCTTCAATATCTGCCAGTTGGTAGGCAGATCCGCCTTGTGATTCAGGCTCAGACAGAAACTGAAGCAGATTCTGGTATTCCTCAAAATAACGGCGTACCAGATAAATGATAGTGGCAATAAAAATAAAGAGGGCTTCATAAAACCTGACCTTGTTGAGCGTGTGCATAGTACCATTGATTTTTCATCAAAACTATATGCGGAGAAGGGATCTGTGGCAAAAATGGGATGAAACTTTAGAAAAATGGGATGAATGCATCTGTAGAAAGGGTAATGGATAAAATTTTTGGGATGACTCATGTTTTCTTTTCTTTCCAAACACGGAACCTCCTGTTTGATCGCACATTTTTGATAAATTATTATCTTGGCATTACAAATCTCAACCCAACCTCTATGCATCAAACCTTACTCTTATGTATTTCTTTATTACTGGCAGTTTCGTTATTTGTAATGCTTGGGCAGCGCCTCCGCATTCCTGTTCCGATCTTTCTGGTATTGAGTGGTCTTGTCGTAAGCTGGATTCCGGGAGTACCACGTATATCAATTGATCCGGACCTAATCTTTCTGATCTTTCTGCCACCCTTATTGTATGAAGCCGCCTGGTATACGTCCTGGAAAGAATTCTGGCGGTGGAGACGTATCATTGTTGTACTGGCTTTTGGTCTCGTTGTATTTACTGCCTTTGCGGTTGCCTATGTTTCACAGGCTCTGATTCCGGGTTTTACCATGGCACTGGGATTTCTATTGGGAGGCATCATTTCGCCACCGGATGCTGTTGCAGCTTCTTCCGTCTTGAAAGAGATTAAAGTTCCCAAGAGGGTTATTAACATTCTGGAAGGAGAAAGTTTGGTCAATGATGCAGCCAGCTTAGTTGTATTTCGGTTTGCCCTTGCAGCTATAGTATCTGGCTCGTTTATCTGGAAAGATGCAGCAACAGGCTTTTTTTCAGTTACAATTTTTGGCATTGGCGTTGGATTAGGCGTTGCAGGTATATTTTATGTGGTTCATCGCTGGCTTCCGGCTACTACACGTATCAATATTCTAATGACCTTTATGGCTCCTTATGTCATGTATCTGGCAGCAGAGGAACTCCATGTGTCGGGTGTAATGGCAGTGGTAAGTGGAGGGTTATTCCTGTCCTATCACAGACATCAGATTTTTAATCATACAGTTCGCATTCAGGGAGCAGGCATGTGGGCTACTGTAGTATTTGCGTTGAATGGGTTAGTTTTTATCCTTATCGGTTTAGAGCTGCCTGTCATTGTCAATGGGCTGGATGGCTATTCCAAAGGAGAGGTGATATGGTATGCGATTGTTATCACATTGCTGGTTATTGTTACACGTATGGTAGTGGTGATGTTCACCTCTATTTTTACACGAATAGTAGGGGGCGTGATTCCGGTAGCCGAACGAAGACCAGGCTGGCGTGGACCTATCATTGTAGGTTGGGCAGGTATGCGAGGAGTGGTTTCTCTTGCGTCCGCTTTATCCATTCCGCTTACACTGGATACAGGAGCAGCATTTCCACACCGAAATCTGATTCTGTTTATCACGTTCATAGTTATTCTGGTTACACTGGTATTCCAGGGGTTAACTTTACCCTATATTATCCGAAAGGTCAATTACGCGGATCCGGATCATCTGGCTTCTGAACACGAACAGATTGCAGCCATCCGAAAAAAACTGCTTCAGGTAGCCCTGATACAATTGGAAGAAAATCATTCAGACAAAGTCATTACCAATGAACTGATTGCCAACCTAAAAAACCGGATGGAGGATGATCTGTACCTGCAAAGTAACCATTTGGAAGCGGTAGTACTTGATGAAGAGAAAATGGCGGAATATAATGAAGTCTTTGCGGATATAGTAGCCGCTAAACGAAAGGAGTTGTATCAGTTACGCCACAGAAATGAGTTTGATGACGAGGTAATCCGAAAAGAAGAAGCCTGGATTGATCTGGAACAGGAAAAGATTAATCATTCTGTACACTAAGCTGTTATCTCCAGGATAACGTATTGATAATGGTAGGAAAACAAAAATTCCCCGATGGAAACCTTCGGGGAATTTCAGTAACAAACCACTTACAACCTAAATTTTATTTTTATATCTAAACCAGACGTTTCGTCTGAGGATATGTCTGCTTGACTAACACTACAAAGGTACTACATTTACACCCCCTTTGTAAAGTCATAATTTACTGATTATCATACATGAATGCTTTCCTGCCAGAATTTTGAAAGCCTACCTTGAAAAGCAGGTAAATAACTGATAAATAAGCAGATATAGTATCATAAGGACATACAGAAAATAATCTGTAGCAGAAAAGTCATACAGTTTTTATGTATTTCCCCTGTATTTCTTTCATTTACCACCTCTAACATACTGATAATAAACCAACTAACTGAGTACATTTTCTTTTCAATGCAAGCATTTTACTTTGCTCTTTTTTCTTCATCTGTCGTTCTGTTGTCCTTACTGGTATAGTTGCCTGTTCCGAAATTATATACAAGTGTAAATACCAGCCGACGGGTAGCATAACGATGTGCCAATTGGTTATCTATGATTTCTTTTTCCCGAAATACCAGTTTGTATGCATGTGTATAGAAAATATCATAGAAGGTTAGTCGGGTATTTAGCTTATCCTTTAGCCAGCTTTTCTGTAATCCAATATCTGCTGAGCCGAAGGCTTTGCGTACATACAGGCTACTACCTCCCTTTGACTGATACCGATAGGTAAGATCTGCCGTAACTCCCTTAGGTAAAGTAAAAACATGGCTTCCATTGATACTAAAATCTGTGACTCCTATCGCATACACCTTTCCCAGATAAGGCATCTGTTGTTTTAAATAATAAATACCCAGGTTATGTGTCATCTTCCACCACTGAGTAAGGTTAGAGCCATAGCTGGTTTCCAGATTGGCAAAATCTGCATAAGGCAGGTTGGTGCCCAGATACAGCAACTCATTAGTGGTTCGGTTGTATTCCGGATAGCGAACCATATAATCTTTTTCTCTACCGGCTGTTATACCAACTGTAAAAGCATGATAGGCATACGACAGATTTGCCGATGTTGTAACCGAAGGACGCAGGTATGGGTTGCCTACCCAGTAATTGAGAGGGCTATAGTAGAAACGAAAAGGATTTAACTGACTAAAATCCGGACGTGTAATACGTCGGTTTGCATTCAGACTAATGCGGTGATCCTGTCCTAGTTGATAGCTGGCATTTATTCCGGGTAGCCAGGTAATATACTCTCGTTTTCGTACAGTATTTTGTAAGACAGAGTTCGCGATGGTACGTGTATATTCTGTACGGAGACTTACTCTTATGTCAAGTTTATTACGTTTATGCCCATAGGAAATATACCCAGCGTGAATGTATTCGTCATATGTAAACCGATTGGTACGTCCGGCATCAGGCACAAATTGTTGCTCTGTATTCAATGTATCATAACGCAGATCATTGTTTGTACGCACTATAGCCAATTTAGCTCCTGCCTGCAAATTACCAGATTGCATATTTCGGGAATAATCGGCCTGTATATTCCGAATCGCTATGGTATTTTTTAAAGTTGTTTTCCAGTAGTTTGTTCGTTCATTCGAAAACTGATTCCGAATCTGGATGTCTTCATTTTGTCGATTCTGGATATTTGTCAGTGAGCCAAATAAATTCAAACGGCTGTTTTTCGAAAAGGTGAGAGTATAAGCTGCATTCAAGGCGTCATTGAGCTGTACTGGCACTGATTTATTAGTGGTTTGGCGGATATCCAGGAGCTCATACTGTACAGGTTCCCGAAACGAAAGCTGATTAACTGTAGTCGCATTTCGATTGGCTCTATATGTTTTAAGAGAGAGTTCAATAGTATGATGAGGATTTATTGTATAATCAACAGTTGCCTGAAGGTTCCGGTTATTATTGGTAGTACGTGTGTGGGTATGAGTAGCCATGATGTTTGTGTTAGCCAGATGTTGCAGGGCAGTATACAGATAGTAGTCGTCGCCTGCTACATAGCCCGTTCTGAGCGTATAGGTAGCTTCTTTGGAACGGTAAGCAACATTCAGTGTATTGTCTGAGGACGAGTACATATTCTGACGAAATGCGGAATTGAGGAGGCCTTTCCAGCCCAGCGACTGATTTTGTCTTAACTTAATATCAATAATGGCTTTGTATTGACCATCGTATTGGGCAGACGGATTGGCGATAAGGTCAATGGACTCAATCATATCAGGGGATAAGGCTTTCAGGTAAGCCAGAGATTCCTCCGCACTCATCGGTACAGGTTTGCCGTTGATAAAAATAGCTGGCGTGTTTCTCCCTGATACCAGAATGGAACCATCCGGGTCAACAGTGACTCCAGGAGCTTTACGTAAAATATCCAGGATGTTGGTGGAAGACTTAAACAGACTATTGCCAGCTACCTGAAGTACTGTTTTCATGGGTTCATAGCTAATAGCATTTCTTTCCCCTTTCACAATTACTTCCTCCAGTTGTTTGGCATCTTCTGCCAGAATGATAGTTTCGAGCTCTATCGTTGTCTGTTCGGGATGGATATTAAACTGACCTACATATGCCTGATGACCCAGCAAAGACACCTGAAATCTATAATGGCCAGTCTGTAGCCCTCTAAACTCAAACATACCTGTAGAATCTGTTTGTACACCTGTCAGAAACAACGAATCTGCCGCTGTAGATAGTCTCACTGTAGCAAGATAGACAGGAGTATGATTGCTGTCCATGACCTGTCCACGAACAATAACCTGGGCATGAAGTAAAATGGTGCTCAATAATAGCACAACAACTAGAGAAAGGAATTTAAGCATACGTCACATTTGTTACATTCGAAATTGAATGCCCAAATATGTAGTGAATGCCTACTCTCTATGTCCTGATCTTAGATTCCGGGCGTACGGATTTATAAATCTGTACTGTTTCAGGCGTATTAACGTACCAAAGAGGCATCCGATCGTTTTGCCAGATCCTCTTTATACATAAGTGGTGTGGTAGCTTTGATCTTCTTAAATGCAGTATAGAAAGTGGATTTGGAATTAAAGCCTACTTCATAGCCTATAGCTTCTAAGGAAAACGGATGCCCCTGGGCTATCATCCGACAGGCTTCTTCAATCCGATACTCATTCACATAGGATGTAAAGTTCTTTCCCAGATTGTCGTTCAGTAATTGTGACAACTGATGAGCAGGTATGTTTATCGATTTAGCCAGTTCACTTAGTGTGAGGTTGGAATTTTTGAATAATCCCCCTTTAACCATTTGCTGCTCCAATGTTGTTACTAAATTCATAACTGTAGCATCATCTACCTTCCTGACCGGATTTTTTGCCGGAACCACATAAAATTGTTCGGCAGTCCGGCTGTGATACAGGTGTATAAAAATCATTGCATATAATACCAATGAGAATATAATAGCTCCACCATAGTAGGTTTCACAAATATCTCGGATTAAATAGGCCATCATAAACGATAGAAATATAGCCACGTTTACTGAATAAATAGCCAGCAACCACTTCTCAGAAGGTTTAAGTGCATCACTTGTACTACGAATACGGGCAAAAAGACCGCTTACAACTACTCCAGATGCAATGATATACAACGTCCATACAGCATACACAACCTGAATACTAGATTTCCTCCAGAATTCGGGATTGGGAGCATAACGGTACACTACTCCCATAAAAACAATAGCTGCAAGCAAGGCTCCTATCTGGTATTTCCAACTACGGGGGACTTGTGTTAACTGATCAATAGACGATTTAAGAAAGAAAAATAACGCTGGCCCGATCAACAGGCAGGATGAAATTCCAATCTGCCGATAAATTTCAGGTAGATCAGAATCAAAATATATTAATACAGCCTTACCAATACGCAGACTCAGTGCAGCCAGCAAACATCCCAGGAAAAAACTGGAAAGATTTCTTCGTTTAGCCAGAAACATAAAATAAATGGCCAGCAGAATACCATTAAAAGCTCCCAGAGCTCCAATAAAGAACAGGATATATTTACCATCATGCATATACTTGAGGCAGGTTACTTATAACAAAAAGTAACCCAATATACTAAGCTGAATAATGGCAAAAAAGCAATTATGGATGTACGGATAAAAAACATACTTTTAGTAAAACAGACTAGATTGTTCCTACTCAGTAATCAGGAAAGTAAAATCAACAGGATTTCTTCTTACTCTTCTACACTAAAAACCATTTCTCAATCCTGTCATTTATGTAGTTGATCATGTTGATTCATAAACAGGATCAAACCCGTTTTAGACGACTTCCATTGCTGATCCAGATAATCTGGTACACCACCCGGTGTCTGTGCAAACAAACCCAATAATATATCCATATCTCCATCCTGATCAATATCCCCTTTTTCGAGGGTAAGAGATTTAACAGGCAGATCACTTTGATGGGTGAAGGAGGTAAATTGTATATGATCTCCTCTGCTCGTATTTTCCAGATACACAAATGATTCATTCAGTAACTCATTATAATCAGGAAAAAAGGCCGTTAAAGCAATATCGATATCTCTATCTTTATCAAAATCATCCGCAATGACTTTTGTTGATCCATATACGGGATAAAAGTATTTCTCATCAAACTTTCCATTGCCTCTGTTTAAATGGATACGAATGCCATGAAAAGCTTTCAGAATAGGTGAGTGATCTGCATTATCTCCATGCGCAGTGATCATATCAGTAAGTCCATCCTTATTAAAATCTATCAGCACCATATCTGTTGTGCCAAAATGTGGAGGAAAACGCAGTACTCGTTTGGCTTTAAACTGAAAATCCTCTTTCTGCTGAAAAATGTAGACAGACTCATCCCCTTGGGCAAACATAGCAACGATATCTTTTTCACCATCTCCATCCATATCCTGTACAAAACACTTTATAGCACCAGGCATATTCAATAGTACTTGCTCAGTATAAGCTTCAGCAGAAGTACGCCGGGTATAGACAGATAGTGAGCCTATCTTATTCCCAAATTTGCAGACTATAATTTCCGGAATACCATCATTATTCAGATCTTCAATCTGTGTATGAACAGGTCTATGAAGAGATGGTAGCCATATACTGTCTTTATCTCTGGCAAGCAGATTAATCGAACCAGTATTTAGTTCGGTAGGAAATAGCTTTCCTATTTCTGTCAGATAGGTAGCATCCTGATAAAAAGTAAAATCTACTACGGGACTCTGGGTTGTCAGACTCTGGGTAATACCTTGATTCCATTGCCAGTTATAGACCTTCTGATAGTTATCTCCTATCCATACTGTATGGGTTTCGCTATTATATTTCAACCCGGTTATCAAAGAAGGGGAATTGTCCTGAAGGGCAATATCTTTTCGTACAAATTGTTCCAATGGCGCATTACGGGTAAGCCGACTTCTATCTATTGCTATTTCATCCGGGGCATTGCGAATGATGTATTGAGACAATTGATTCCACTCTTCCTTAGTTAAAACAGGTTGTTTTGGAATAATGTTATTTTTTGCGACTATCTCTTTTTCTTCAGGTGTTAGTCCTTTAAGTGGATCAAAACCCGGATAGGTAATGCCCATACGACTTGCCATTATGGGTAAGACCCGTGATTCCCATACTTGCTTAGTTAAACTGGAAGGCTTAGGTAGCATATGACAACTCCCACAATGGCTAAAATACAGAGTCTGGCCATTATCAAGCGCTTTGTCTTGAATAGTCCGAAAAGAGCTGGCACTTACACTTATTAGTATAACAATACAAGCAAAAACAGTAATCTTTATAAATCTCATAGCAGGTAGGCTTTTTGAATACTTATTACAAATATTAGCTGTAATATAGCTAATACTGGATAAACATTGCTACCTACGTATCATATTTTGGTGAAAACACCTTACTATCAATTTACACCAAATAGAGAAAATTATCTTTACAAAAAATTGACAAGAGCTATAACATCAACCTATCTGTCCATTCACTTCTTTTTGATAAATTCTGCCAAGAATGGCAACACTCATCTCTTTATAGTATAGCCTATCGCTTATACGGGATTTCCAAACCAAGGATAGTTCAAAAAAACATGTATTTTTTTATATTTACTGGACAGATATCTTTACATTTGTTGAAAATCACTTTATGAGCTGCCAATGAGAAACTTTACTGATGCATACCTTTTGGAAAAATTGTGTCAAAATGACACAACAGCATTTGAAGAGATCTATCGCCGATATAGCTCCAAGGTATATCGGATTGCTTATAAGAAATTATATTCTAAAGAAACAGCAGAAGAACTGGTACAGGATCTGTTTACCAAACTTTGGCTAAAACGTCATGAGTTGCATATCACTGGCTCTATTGAGAGTTATCTGGCAATTGCTATTCTCAATGCTGTAACTACCCATATCCGAGCCTGCTTGGTGCGAGAAAAATATGCCTCACAAATACAATGGGATCATTATTTACAGGAAACCAATACGGAAGATATAGTATGCGTTAACGAGTTAGAAGAAGCCTTACAGAGAGCAATTTCTAGTATGCCTGAAAAATCCAAAGAAGTATTTTTATTAAGCCGTAATGAAAGTCAGTCTGCCAACCAGATAGCAGAACATCTTAATATTTCTCATAAAACGGTAGAGTATCATATGGGAAAGGCACTAAAATATCTTCGGGTTTATCTTCGTGACTTTGTAACACTGATTATATTCTGGTTTACTTTCTGAAAAGGATATTATCAGTCTCCTTCCTGTGGTTTCTAAAATAGGTTACGCCAACCAACACTAACTAGCACCTTCTGGCAGTTTGCTCTTAGCCCAATAGGTTATGTACAACTATTTATTATGGAATTTTATCTGCCAGTCAGAGATACTAATCACTAATCAATATTTTTTTTGCCTTGCCACTAGGGATACTCTATCGATAGGCGTCTCTAGTTATAAAAGCAGATAATTTTGAATAAATCCATTATAAAATTAGACAAAATACATCTTTTCGAATCATTGCCAGCGTCCGTATGAATCAAGAAAAACTTAGTAAGCTATTAGATAAATATAAGAAGGGGGAACTTAGCCAGGAAGAAAAGATTGTTTTTGCACAATGGTTTCATACACTGGGAAAGGACATTGCTGATCCATTGCCGACTGAGGATGAAGAAAAGGAATGGACTAAAACAAACTGGAATAAACTGCTAACGAATCTGGATGTACAGGATATACAAACTGTACCAACTCAAACACCCTCTTATTTCCGTTGGTGGGCTGCTGCGTCTATCCTATTGATAGCAGGACTAACACTATGGTATTATATATCGTCTACCACGAAAAATACATCTACCATTAGCCACATAGAAAGTACACATTTAATTGAAAAAATAAACAATACAACTCAGGTTATATCTCTTGCATTGGAAGACGGCAGTTCTGTTTTACTCCAACCGGGAAGCACACTAAAGTATCCTACAAATTTTGAGTCAACACAACGGGAAGTCTTTTTAACTGGAGAGGCATTCTTTCAGGTAGCACGCAATCCGGAAAAACCATTTCTGGTATATACGGGTGATATCATTACCAAAGTGTTGGGCACAAGCTTTACGATCAAAGCATATGAAAAGTCTTTAAGTATCCAGGTGAGTGTAAAAACGGGAAAAGTTTCAGTATATAAAACCGTTGATCAACAAAAGAAATCGGATTCTGAAAATGTACAGACCAATGCACTAGTATTAACACCTAATCAACAAGCAGTATACCATCTCGAAAGCAAAGAACTTACGAAAGGTCTGGTACATAATCCACAAGTAATGGATACAAAAGAAGCAACACATCAGTTAGTTTTTCAGAACAAGCCACTTACTGAAGTATTTGACGCCTTAGAAGAAGCATATGGAGTCGAGATATTGTATGACCAGCATGTATTGGCAGGCTGTACCTTCACAGCTGACCTATCAGACAACTCGACCCTACAGGATAAGTTAACTATTATTTGTAAGACTATGTCGGGAAGCTTTCAGGTAACTAATACAACCATTGTGATTACTTCAAAAGGATGTAACTAAAAATAGTCTATAAAACCATCTCTTATATATTCGATTACCACTAAAAATACAGCATACATGAATAAATACAGACTCAGCTAACAACATTCTTGCGGAAAGGTAAGAGTCAGCGATGTGCCAGCATCACTGACTCTGAATTGTCCCTTCTCTCATCTATAAAGGCAAGTGAGAGTACCACATGTAGCATGTGACAGGGATTGTATTGCCTTTTGTTGACACACAAAAGCAAAGTAAAAATATGCAAACAAAACGACAACTTCCTAAAATTGTTTGGAAAATCATGAAGATCTCAGCCCTCCAAATAAGTATAGTTCTTCTATTCGGGGGTATTGCTCTTGCTAACCATTCCTATTCATATGCACAGGCGGATCTCAGTAAAAAAGTGACTCTACAGTTTGATAATCAACAACTACATGTTGTACTGAGTCAGATTGAGAAAATGACGAATATCAAATTTTCTTATATACCACAGGCCATCTTACCTGAGCGTAAAGTAAGTGTTCATGCTGATAATAAGGCGGTCGAAGATATTTTACAAACCATTCTCCATCCTTTAAATATAAATTATGAAGTAGTAGGCAGCCAGGTAGTTTTAAGTAAAAGGATAGCTGACGATTCTTCAAATGGAAAGATGGATGCCAATACCTCGACTAGTGTAAATGCCTATGCAATCACTATTACAGGCACTGTAACAGACGAAAACGGCAATGGACTCCCTGGGGTGAGCGTGAGTTTGAAAGGTACAACTACTGGTACCTCTACCGATAAAGATGGAAAATACTCGCTGGCAATACCTAGTGAAAATGGTACTCTGGTATTTTCATTTATAGGGTATACCACTGAAGAAATTGCCATTAACAACCGCAATGTCGTAGATATCAAACTGGTTCCAGACATCAAAGCACTATCAGAAGTAGTAGTTGTCGGATATGGAACCCAGCGTCGGGTCGAAGTAACCAGTGCTGTGCAAACAGTGAAAGCCGAAAATTTTGTCAAAGGCCCCGTACTGGATGCAGGTCAGTTGCTGCAAGGGAAAGTAGCCGGCCTTAGTATTACCGCTCCCAGTGGCGATCCTACCAGTGGTTCTCAGATTTTACTTCGTGGTAATACAACCTTATTAGGTGCAAATTCTAACCCACTGGTAATCATTGATGGCATACCCGGTGATTTGAAAACAGTGTCTCCCGAGGATATCGAAAGCATTGATGTATTAAAGGATGGGTCGGCCGCAGCTATCTATGGAACACGTGGTACCAATGGGGTTATCCTGGTGACTACCCGCAGAGCAGGAGCTAACTTTACCAACAGCGTGGAATATAGTGGTTATGTAAGTACACAAACAATTGCCAGAAAGCTGGATATGCTGACAGCCGCAGATTATCGCAGTCAGATCGCATCTGGTCAACGGGACGCTTCCTGGAATCTGGGTAGTTCTACAGACTGGCTCAAAGAGAGTACACAAACGCCTATCTCTCATGTGCACAATATCACTTTCAGAGGAGGAAACAATGCCACTAATTATCTGGCAAATGTAAACTATCGTTCGCTTCAGGGGATATTCAAGAAATCAAACAATGAAACGTTCACAGGCAGAATAGACATCAATCACTCTATGTTCAATGACAAGGTGAAGCTGAATATGGGTATTCTGAATGCAAACAACAAATATACAACTACAGGTGATGGATTTAGTTTTAGTGGATATACCTATCGTCAAACCTTGATCCAGAATCCAACGGCTCCGGTTAAAGACTCAACAGGTCGCTGGTTTGAACAACCCAGCTTATTTAATTATGAAAACCCACTGGGGCGGATTTATGAAAGTGATGGAGAAAACTCTTCTCAAAATACAAGGTTAAATGCCTCTCTTACATTTAATCCTATCAAAGATCTGAAGTTATCAGCATTGGTTTCGTATACCAAATACAATGAAAACAGAGGATATGCTGAAACAAAAAATCATATTTCTACACTTCGGGATGGCAGAAATGGATATGCATCAGTAGGCGCCAAAGGCAATGTAAACAAGTTGATGGAATTAACTGCCCAGTATTCTAAAGAAATCAATAATCATAAGTTTACACTTCTGGGTGGCTATAGTTACCAGGATAATACCGAGACTGAATTTTGGATGCAGAACTGGGATTTCCCAACTGATCGATTTAGCTATAACAATATTGGTATTGGAAATGCCCTGAAAACTGGTCTAGCCCCCGAGTTTAGTACAAAAAGACTTACCAATCTGATTGGATTCTTTGGTAGATTAACCTACAACTACAATGAGAAATACCTATTGATGGTTAGCTTACGTCATGAAGCTGCCAGTCAGTTGTATGGCACCAAACAGCCTTGGGGTAACTTCCCAGCAATATCTGCGGGCTGGCGTATCAGTAGTGAGCCATTTATGCGAAATCAGAACGTGATAGATGAGTTAAAGCTTCGTGCAGGCTATGGAGTTACAGGTACACAACCTACCAATTTATTTCTGGGGGTAGCCATTCTGAGTTATGGAAATTATATATATTCTGATGGTAAATGGATTCAAACACTTGCGCCTTCTCAAAACCCAAATCCAAACTTACGCTGGGAAGAAAAACATGAGAGCAACATTGGTATTGATTACTCCTTGTTGAAAGGTAAAATAACAGGTAGCGTAGACTACTATATCCGTCGCATCAATGGGTTATTGTATGACTTTCAGGTACCTAGCCCACCAAACTTATACCCTTCGACTCGTGCAAACGTAGGAATTATGGAAAACAAAGGTCTGGAAGTAATGCTTAACATTACCCCGGTTCAGACACAGGATTTCCAATGGACAACCAGCTTTAATTTCTCTACCAATACCAACAAGCTGGTGAGTCTTTCCAACGACATCTATAAAACCACCAACAATTACTTCACTACAGGATCTACGGGTGAACCTATTCAAACTTTTACCAACATTGTCACTGTAGGCAAAAACATTGGGGACTTCTATGGATTTAAAGTAGTAGACATTTCAGAAGACGGAAAATGGATATATGAAGGCCGTGATGGCAAACCTGTGGCTTATGATGATTTTCAGCACGCCTTTGAAGATAAGAAAGTATTGGGCAATGGACTTCCTAAATTTTATGCAGGATGGAATAACAACTTCCGATACAAAAATTTCGATCTGAGTGTCACTATGCGGGGCGCCTTCAAATATCAGATATTGAACTTCCAACGTATGTATTATGAAAATACAGGCTTGCAACAATACAATCGTCTGAAATCAGCCTACGACAAAGTGTATGGCAAGGCAGTTCTAAGTACAAGTATGCCACTAGAGTTCAATAGTCATTATGTTGAAAACGGCGATTTCTGGAAGATAGATAACATCATTCTGGGCTACAATATTCGTAACCTGAGCAACAAATATATTCACTCTGCCCGTGTGTATGTGTCTACATTAAACACATTCATAATTACAGGTTATAAGGGAATAGACCCTGAAGTAAACCGCCTCGGACTAAACCCCGGCAACGATGACCGGGATAAATATCCAACGACGCGCACATTTACGGTAGGTGTTAATCTAAACTTCTAAGTCTATCTCCTTTACTTAATTCTCTTACACATATGAAATTTTCGACTCTACATAAATATTTTATTGTTGGCATTATGGGCATTTCTGCCTGTACCAGATTAGATGATGTAAGTTACAATCAGATTATTGCTGGTCAGTTTAATCCTACCACTAGTGACATAGCAGCATTGGTAGGTGCAGCCTATACAAACTGGCGGGATGTACTACAACAATGGAATGGCCTGTTTCGAATACAGGAAGTATCTGCTGACCAATTAGTGATCCCATCACGTCCTAATGGATGGGTAGATGGAGGTATTTATCGACGGATACACGAACACAAGTGGACACCAGATGATGATGTTACTATCCAGACCTGGGGCAGATCCTTTGCGGGGATTACCAACTGCAATCGTATTATTTACCAAATTGAATCAGGAGGTATACCTATCACAGATGCCAAAGAGGCTACATTGGCGGAATTGAAGGTGCTTCGGGCCTCTTATTATTATGTGCTTTGTGATCTGTATGGCAATGTCCCCATCATTACGAAATTTGATCTTCCGGAAGGTCAGCTACCCGAACAAAATACACGCAAAGAGGTCTATGAGTTTATTGTAAAAGAAATTACAGACAACCTGCCTCTGCTGAGTGAAGACAACAATCAGTCTACGTATGGGCGGTTTAACAAATGGGCTGCCCATGCTCTGCTGGCAAAGGTTTATCTGAATGCAGAAGTTTATAGTGGCACAGCAGCCTGGAATAAATGCATTGAGCAATGTGATGCTGTCATTAATTCGGGGGCGGGCTTTGCCTTAGAAGCCAATCAGAAAGATGTATTCAAAACGGAAAATGAAACATCTAAAGAGATAATTTTCGCGCTTCCCTTTGATGAAAAATATGTAACTGCCTGGAATTCGTTTTCCATACATATGGAAACACTGCAACCGTCCAGTCAGGCTACCTATAATCTTCAATTTACTCCCTGGGGTGGTATCTGTGCTATTCCTCAGTTTATTGACACTTTTGATCCGGATGATAGCCGCCTGAAAAACAACTGGATACAGGGACAACAATACTCTTCTAGTGGGGTAGCTTTAAAGTCGACACTGGGTGCCTATGCAGGGAAGCCACTAAGCTTTATCAATGAACTTCCGGGAGTAGACCAGTCCGAAGAAGTGCATGGATTCCGGTTAGGCAAGTTTGAGATAGCCGATAACTCTACTGTTAATCTTAGTAACGATTGGCCATTGCTACGTTATGCCGATGTGTTGATGATGAAAGCAGAATCTTTATTACGCACTGGAAAAGCGGATGAAGCAGCGATACTGGTTACTCAGGTAAGAGCACGTAATTTTACTTCTAATCCTACAAAAGCCACTGTAACAGGTGCAGATCTGATGAAAGGTAGCAGATATGACTATGGCTTACGCAATCACCTGACCAGCACGGATGAGGGTGGTGCAGATATTCAATATGGTCGATTCCTGGATGAGTTGGGCTGGGAATTTGCACAGGAAGGCCGTCGTCGTCAGGACCTGATACGTTTTGGAGTATTTACAACCAAATCTTGGTTATCACATAGCCCTAATGGCGATTATCGGACGTTACTACCTATACCTCGACCAGAAATAGCTAAAAATGGAAATTTAAGTCAGAACTCTGGTTATTAACTAGTAAACCCTTTCTGATAAAACAGGAAGGGTTTTTGCTTCCCTTTATGAAATTATATTAGTCACATGAAAAAAATCCTTTTCTCATCTGCCTGTTTGCTTATCTCAATAGGCTCTGCTTTATCTCAGATCAAACCGGTTGAGCCCAGTAAAGCTGCCCGGTTTCCATTACAGGATGTAAAATTGCTTGATAGCCCCTTCCTGAAGGCAGAGCAGACCGATCTGAACTATATACTTTCTCTTGATCCGGACAGACTACTTGCGCCTTTCTTACGGGAAGCTGGAATTACTCCCAAAGCGAGCAGTTATACCAATTGGGAAAATACAGGTTTGGATGGTCATGTAGGAGGACATTATCTTACGGCTCTGGCACTGATGTGTGCGTCTACAGGCAATCCGAAAGTACAGGAACGTCTGAATTATATGATCAGCGAACTAAAACGTTGTCAGGATAAAAATGGCAATGGGTATATAGGTGGCACTCCTGGCGGACTGGAAATGTGGAAGCAAATAGCACAGGGTAAGATAGAGGTAAGTAACTTTTCACTTAATAATAAATGGGTTCCCTGGTATAATATTCATAAGCTGTATGCTGGTTTACGGGATGCATACTGGTATGCGAACAATCAGGATGCAAAGGAAATGCTGATTAAGTTATCAGACTGGGCAGTGAAGCTGGTAGCCAATCTGGATGAAGCACAGATTCAGAAAATGCTTACAGCTGAACATGGAGGAATGAATGAGATCTTTGCCGACGTAGCATCCATTACTGGTGATAAAAAATACCTGGAGCTAGCCCGAAAGTTTTCACACCAGATTATTCTGACACCTCTGGCCACAGATCAGGATAAACTCAATGGACTACATGCCAATACACAAATTCCCAAGGTAATCGGATTTAAACGTATTGCAGAACTGGATGGAGATAAGAGCTATGAAGAAGCTGCTCGTTTCTTCTGGGAAACAGTAGTTACTCACCGGTCAGTTGCGATTGGAGGCAATAGTGTACGGGAGCATTTTCATCCCGCCTCTGACTTTACTTCTATGATTACGGATGTCGAAGGACCGGAAACCTGTAATACATATAATATGCTGAAACTTACGGAAAGCCTGTATCAGACTTCTGCAGAGGTGAAGTATATAGATTATTATGAGAAGGGATTGTATAACCATATCTTATCTTCCCAACATCCGGATCGGGGTGGCTTTGTGTATTTTACCCCAATGCGTCCCAGACATTATCGGGTATACTCTCAGCCACAATCCAGCTTCTGGTGCTGTGTAGGATCAGGTCTGGAAAACCATGCCAAGTATGGGGAGATGATTTATGCCCATTCTACCAATGAACTATTTGTCAATTTGTTTATTCCTTCATCTGTATCCTGGAAAGAAAAGAATCTGACACTCACCCAACAAACCCGCTTTCCAGATAGTGAAGATGTTACTCTTCTGATTGAGGCAAAGAAACCAACTACATTCGAATTAAAAGTACGCTATCCATCCTGGGTATCAGCAGGAACCTTGACAGTCAGCATTAATGGCAAAGCAGAAAAGATAACAACTACTCCTGGAACATATATCTCTCTAAACCGAAAATGGAAAACAGGAGATAAAATAGAACTGCATATCCCCATGGCAAACCGTCTGGAACAGATTGCCGACCATACGAATTATTATGCAGTGTTTCATGGTCCGATTCTGCTGGCAGCTAAAACAGATACAACTGACCTGACAGGATTATTTGCTGATGACAGCCGGATGGGTCATGTCGCCAAAGGTAAACTATATCCACTATCAGAATCACCCTTATTGGTTGGAGAGGAAAAGAATTTACTTGCCAGCCTCACACCTGTAACAGGCAAATCACTGACATTTACAGCTTCAGATGTGATCTATCCCAAAAAGTACCAACAGGTAGAGCTTATCCCATTTTTCCGTTTACATGATGCCCGTTATGTTGTTTACTGGCCGCAGACTACCCAGGCGCAAATTGCTCAGACACAGGAAATGCTGGCAAAAAAAGAATATACAAATCTGAAAGATGAGCAACGCACAGTAGATAAGGTTTTTCCAGGAGAGCAACAACCTGAATCTGACCACTTCTTCACAGGAGAAAATACCCAGACAGGCATACACAAAAATCGTCACTGGCGCGATGCCCGTGGCTGGTTTAGTTATGTACTAAACAATAAAGAGAAGAAGGCTACCCTTCTACAGGTTACATACTATGGCCTGGATAAAGATCGCACGTTTGATATATTTCTGAATGATGTGAAAGTTACCAGTGTCACATTGGATGGCAGCCGTGGAGATCAGTTTTTCACAGCCGAATATCCTATCTCTGCTCAGGTTATACAAAAAAGCAAAGACGATAAGATTGTCGTAAAGTTTGCTGCAACTGGTGGTTCTGTAGCAGGTGGAGTATATGATGTACGCTTGCTGAAAAACTAGCAGTAAGATCGTCAAAAACAAAAGGCTTGTGGAAACTGACATTCCGCAAGCCTTTTCGTTTTGTAACATAGGAGGGGTTAGTCTTTAGCAACCTCTGGAAAATTTTCATTCAGATAGTCTGAAAGCTTTTCAAACTCAACCTGATTGTATTTATCAATCAACTCAATACGTTTCCCATCGTGTAGATTTATATGTATGGCTCTTCGATCTTTAGCGAATCCCAAAGAGGTGTAATTAAGCTCCTTCCAGCTTTGTATATTATGCAACAGATATCTTTTTTCCTTCTTAAATAACAGTTTAATTACCAGAACGTCCTCTTCCAAGAACAATTGCTTATGGTGAGAAATGCTTCTTTGGACTGTAAGAAAAGTTAGAACTAGCCATAAGATAGTCAACACCATTCGCTCTCCAACAGGTATTCTATCAGAGACAATAAATAAAATTATTCCGCAACCAATGCTCAGAATCGAATTAATAAGTAAAGACAAGACATTCTTTTTCATGGTGTAATTATGGAAAGCGGCATATGTAAAATCAAAAAATATTCGGAAAGGTATGAAGTTTTAAAACGAAAAGAATTATGATCAGAACTCTGATCAATTCTCAATGAAAAATGATTTTCTTTAAATAGTATTCGAAAATGTTTTTGACTTGTATTCCGATCATTTTTGCGTTTGACCAGAATACCGATCATATCTAAAAAATATTCGAATAATGGTCAGATTGACGTTTGACCTAAACTCTGTTCAAACTCACCAATGACTGGAACTCCGGTCATTTTCTCAAAATATAGGAATAGCGATTATATTTCAGAAATATCAGAATTCTGATCATTTCCCAAAACTATCAAAACTCTGGTAATTGCTGATCCTAACCAGAATAGTGATAATTGTAAAACAGGATCAATATTTTAATCACATACCAACACAATCATCTGAGGCCATCCACTCTTCCCCTCTATTTCTACTCAGAATTTTTGTACCTTTGCAAAAATTCACCTACTCATTCAAGGTTAACTCCCTTGCTCTATCTATGAAAAAGACACTGGAATGGGTACTTCCCCCGGAAGTAGCCTATGATGATATTCGTTTTGAACAGGAGGTTCGCAATCAATTACACCTCACACCGGATACACCCGCCTTTATTCGTAAAATACGTCGTTCTATAGACGCCCGCAGCCGACAGATTAAAGTAAATCTGGCAGCAGATGTCTATATCAATGAACCAGTCCCTCCGCTTTTGTCTTTTGAAAAATCCTATACAGATGTCAGCAAAAAAGATCAGGCAGTTATCGTTGGGTTTGGTCCGGCAGGCATGTTTGCGGCATTGCGTCTGATTGAAATGGGGATCAAACCGATTGTGCTGGAACGGGGTAAAGACGTTCGTAATCGTCGTCGGGATCTGGCAGCTATCACCAAAGATCATGTTGTAAATCCAGATTCCAACTATTGTTTTGGTGAAGGAGGTGCAGGAACCTATTCAGACGGAAAGCTCTATACCCGTTCCAAAAAACGGGGCGATGTGCGTCGTATTCTGGAAATACTGGTAGCCCATGGAGCCACCTCTGAAATTCTGGTAGATGCTCATCCTCACATCGGGACCAATAAACTACCTCAGGTCGTAACAGCCATTCGCGAAAGTATTCTGGAAGCAGGTGGCGAAATCCGATTTGATACCAAAGTCACAGACTTTATTTTAAAAAATGGTGAGATGCGCGGTGTTGTCACACACCACGGAGAGAAAATAGAAGGACTTGGTGTTATTCTGGCGACAGGCCATTCCGCAAGAGATATCTTTGAATTACTGCATACCCGAAATATCCTCATTGAGGCCAAACCATTTGCCATGGGTGTTCGTGTAGAACACCAGCAACAATTTATTGACAGTGTTCAATACCACTGTGCTGTTCGTGGGAACTATCTGCCTGCTG
This sequence comes from Xanthocytophaga flava, assembly GCF_030068545.1. NCBI lineage: Bacteria > Pseudomonadati > Bacteroidota > Cytophagia > Cytophagales > Rhodocytophagaceae > Xanthocytophaga > Xanthocytophaga flava. The sequence goes on from NZ_JASJOR010000020.1 coordinate 166,163, forward strand.
CTTCCTATTCACTGGTAGCACAAGCCCGATACAAGGGAGTTGAGAAAGGTGTTTTTTCGTTTTGTATGTGTCCGGGGGGGTATATTGTGCCTGCAGCCACAGCACCCGGCGAGATTGTAGTCAATGGAATGTCTCCATCCCGACGCGACGGCCAATTTGCTAACTCAGGGATGGTGGTATCTGTAGATGAAGCAGACTGGAAACCATATGAAAAGCTAGGCCCACTGGCAGGACTACAAATACAAAAAGTATTGGAACAAACGGCATTTCAGCTAGCAGGACAAACACAAACTGCACCAGCACAACGTCTGCAGGATTATGTAAATGGTAAGATATCCTCTTCCTTACTCCCTACCTCCTATCAGCCGGGACTGGTCTCTGTAGATATGACTACTATTCTTCCACCTTCTATTGCTGTTCGTTTGCGGGAAGGTTTAAAGGTATTTGGCAAACAGATGAAAGGCTATCTCACCAATGAGGCTCAGATGGTAGGTGTAGAGAGCCGGACGTCATCGCCTGTGCGTATTCCAAGAGACAAAGAGACCTTGGAACATCCACAAATCAAGCGGTTATTTCCATGTGGTGAAGGAGCCGGCTATGCTGGAGGTATTGTTTCAGCAGCTATGGATGGTGAACGCTGTGCTGAACAACTGGTGGCACACTATCAAAACAAAAAATGAGTAGTCAATCTTAACGCACTCAGGAACCTCCCTGAAAAATAAAGAGTTATATCTACAAGGATGCACTTTTACCTATAGAAAATTGACTCCCTGCTCAAGAAATGGTAACTTGCTTAAAAAATCAGAAACTGCTGTGAATTCTTCTGTCAAACTACTAAAAGATCATAAACTGCGGAATACTTCCTGTCGGGAAGAGGTGTTGGATTTCTTTTTGGAAAAAGATGCAGCCCTTTCACATTCCGATCTGGAATCTCAGTTAAGTGATTCCTTTGATCGTGTAACGTTGTATCGTACATTAAAGACGTTTCTCGATGCAGGCCTAATTCACAAAGTGCTTGACGATGAAGGAGGAGCTAAATATGCATTGTGTAAAAGCCATTGTACCGATCATCACCATCTGGATAATCACGTGCACTTTAAATGTATGAACTGTGGCAAAACCAGTTGCTTGGATAGTATAACCATTCCTTCTGTTAACCTACCCAAAGGGTATGAAGGAACAGATGTTTATTTGCTAGTACAGGGAGTTTGCCGGATTTGTGGCGAAAAAAATTAATAAGGCATCACATTCATTATTTATATACTTGCAAAAACCTCGTAGGCGTTAGAAACCTGTGAGGTTTTTGTGTTTTGGTAGTTACTATTTTTTACTTTGCAGGGATTGTTTGTTTTAACACCACTTTTACACCCATGGAAATTTATCAGCAACGAAAAGAAAACTATGCAGCAGAAGCTCGTCAATGGCACAAAAAATTCAATCAGGTTTCATGGTTACGAGTAGTTGTATTTTTAGCAGGAGTGGGTCTGACCTGGTTTGTGTATCAGCTTAGTGAGAGTGGTCTGATTGCTACAGGCGTTGCCCTGTTTTCGCTTATTGCATTTATCACAACACTAAAATGGCACAATCGAATTGAATACCAACGAAACCATTTCCGTTATCTAAGTCATATTAACAATGAAGAATGGCTTCGGCTGGAAGGTAAATACCTGCCAGAGAATACAGGTTCCCAATTTACCAATCCTCTTCATCCCTATTCAGGGGATCTGGACATTTTCGGCCCTCATTCATTGTTTGTGTTACTCAACAGAACTCAAACTACTGTTGGAAATGAGCTACTAGCTCAATGGATACAAGTTGCTGGCACAGAAGCAGAAATCAGACAACGACAGGAAGCTGTAGCTGAACTTGGCAAAAACCTGGAATGGCAGCAAAACTTTCAGGCCAGAGGGCGGCACCATACCGATGGTCCATCGTCGGCAACTATTATCCGGGAATGGTTACAAACACCAGCCTCTTTACATAAAAAAACGGGTCTGATAGTTGTGTCCTATCTGATGCCTGCCATTATGGTTTTTGCGATCATACTTGCAGCACTAACCGATGTAAGCTACCATTTTCCCTTTGTATTAGGACTCATTAATATTGGTATTGTAGGACTCGTTAATAAACAGATTCAGCATCTGACAGATCAGGCATACGAAACCAGTAAACCCTTGCAGTTATATGCAGACTTGCTCAAAGATATTGAGAGACATCCTTTTCAATCATCCAGAATGGTGTACCTCAAAAATGAATTGATCAGTGAAGGTCACTCTTCTTCTGAGAAAATTGAACAACTAGCTGGAATTTCCGCTAATCTTTTGTCAGCCCACAATCCTTTCTTCGGGCTTTTCGCCAATGGACTTGTACTATGGAATATCTTTTGGGCCATCCGGCTGGAAAGATGGAAAGCCAATACCCATACTGATTTATCGCGTTGGCTCAATGCCCTGGCAGAAACCGAAGCTTTGAACAGCCTGGCGGGATTCTATCATGCCAATTCAGACTATGTATTTCCTGTACTTGTCAAAAAAGGCGAAGAACCCGGCTTTTGTTTGATCAGTAAATCACTGGGGCACCCTCTGCTACTGGCCAGAAAACGGGTAATCAATGATTTTCAGTTGATAGGAAAAGGCAAAACCATTATCATTACAGGATCCAATATGTCTGGAAAGAGTACATTTTTACGTACAGTAGGTATCAATGCAGTATTGGCTATGACAGGCGCCCCTGTATGTGCTTCGGAAATGAAACTATCCTTATTTCAGGTATTTACATCCATGCGCACACAAGATAACCTGGAAGAAAGTGTATCCTCTTTTTATGCAGAGCTACAGCGTCTAAAACAACTGATTGACTATCTGCCTCAGGGAAACCCAATCTTTTATCTGCTGGATGAAATCCTTAAAGGCACCAACTCTCAGGACCGACATGAAGGTGCCAAGGCATTGATCCGGCAACTCCATCGTTACAATGCATCCGGCCTGATTTCTACCCACGACCTCACATTAAGTGAAATGGTAGATGAATTGCCTGCTTCTGTAGAAAATTATAGTTTCAACAGCGAAATTATCAATGATCAGTTGTACTTTGATTATAAACTTCAGACAGGTGTATGCAGAAGCTTTAATGCCAGTAAATTAATGCAGCAAATTGGCATTGAAATGTATACAAATGAGCATCCGCCTCTGAATACACATGAATAATATTTTTGTCAGTCATAGAAGTATTATTATATACCAAAAATGGCTTTAAAAGTGGGTATATCATATAAAGTTCTATTTTTGCGTTCATTTTCACCAATGCTGATTCTTGATTGTGTATCAGAATGTTGTTTCAGGCATTAGTACATTCCTATTTTTTAGTCACTAGAATACATTAAACGTATGATCCAACGGGTTCAATCTATTTTTCTTCTTTTGATAGCAGCTTGTATGATTATCACCATCTTTTTGCCTAACTGGCAGGAAGTGTCTGGTCAGGATGCGGTAACGACAACAGCGCTAAAAATGGTGCATTCAAAAGCAGGAGCAGAAGTTAGCAGTCGCGGTATCTGGTATATAGCTGCTCTGGCAGCAGTTGCTACAGGTTTGGCGTTGTTTTCTCTATTCAGTTTTAAGAATCGGGTATTGCAGATGGGTCTGGGTGCTATCAATGCATTGATAATGGCAGGAGTGTTAGGGTTAATGGTTTACTTCACACGTGAAGCTGAGACCATTATTCCAAATCATGAAGGTAGTTTCCAAACAGGTACTTATCTGCCAATGGCGGCCATGATTTGCAATATTATTGCCAATCGATTTATCCGTAAGGATGAGAAGCTGGTCAGATCTGCTGACAGAATGCGATAAAATCAAAAATCCAGGTTTAGATAGAAATGCTGAACCCGGATTTTTGCAATGGCTATTGACTGTATCTAACTGTTTCATTATTCATGAAGAAAAAACAACTCATTCGTTTTTTTATTGGAATTGGAGCTATCGTGCTTCTTAACTTTTTAGCCAATCAGTTCTTTTTTCGGATTGACTTAACAGAAGATCAGCGCTATACAATTGCACCTGCCACTGAACGTTTACTGGAAAAACTGGAAGAGCCAGTATTTATCACTGTTTATCTGGAAGGGAATGATATTCCTCCAGCGTTTAAACGTTTACGTACTACTGTAAAGGAAAAGCTGGAAGAATTTACAGCGTATGCAGGCAACAACATTCGATTTCGATTTGAAGACATTACACAGGAAACGGATAAGAAAAAACTAAATGAACGTATCTATAACCTGATTAAGAAAGGAATTCAACCTACAAATCTAGTAGATAAGGAAGGTGGAAGCACTGTAGAGCGTCTTATTATTCCAGGTGCTATGGTAAGTTATGAAGGCAAAGAAGCTCCAGTAATGCTATTAAGAGGCAATCAACGTACCAAAGGATTGAGTTCAGAACAGATTCTGAATCAATCCGTAGAGAATGTAGAATACGAACTTGCCTCTGCGATCCGCCAATTGACCAACAAAGAAAGAAAACGGATTGGTATCATTCAGGGTTATGGCAATCTGCGTCCAATACAAATGGCGGATATGATTACTTCGCTTCAGAAGTTCTATGATGTATTTCTGGTTCCTATGCAAAAACAACCAGAGCTCAAAGGTTTGGACGCCATCATTGTAGCCAAGCCTGATTCAGCCTTTTCAGAAGAAGATAAGTATAAAATTGATCAGTTTATTGTAAATGGAGGAAAAGCACTATTCTTTGTAGATGCCCTTAAATCAGATACTATATTGCGGGGAGAAAGCACACTACTTATTAAAAATGACTTAAATCTGGATGATTTATTTTTCAGGTATGGTGTGCGCCTGAATGACAATGTGATTCAGGACCTGACGAGCAGTGGAGCTATACCTATGACTGTTGGCAATATGGGTTCGCAGCCACAGGTTAAGTTAATGCCCTGGCGCTTTTTCCCATTGGTGAATACATTTTCCAAACATCCTATTGTCCGAAACCTGGATGCTGTTTATCTGCATTATGTAGGTACAATTGATACTGTAAAAGCAGTAGGGATACAAAAAACACCTTTGATGTTCACATCTCCTTACTCAAAGGTAAATGCAGTACCTGCTCAAATTGATTTTAATGAAGCACGACTCAACCCAGATCCCAGACAATATCGTGCAGGGCCACAGTCGGTAGCTTATCTCCTAGAAGGTAAGTTTCATTCGTTATATGCCAACCGTATTACCCAAGTCGATCCTCGCTTTAAAATGTTCAAAGAATACGGTAATCCGTCAAAAATCATTATTTGCTCTGATGGAGATCTGCCAGCGAATGAAATAGATCCCAAAACAGGTAAACCCGCGGCATTAGGATATGATCAGTTTATGAATACTACCTTTGCCAACAAAGACTTTATCTTACATGCAGTTGATTATCTTATCGATGAAAACGGAGTTATCGCTGCCAGAGCCAAAGAAGTAGTATTACGACCTTTAGATAAGTTGAAAGTACAGGAAGAAAGACTCCAGTGGCAACTTATTAATCTTGTATTACCTATTGTAGTTATTGTAATATTAGGGTTGATCAGAGCCTACTGGCGCAAAAGGAAGTATGCAGTATGAGAAAGCCACAGCAGTTTCTTGGTAGCAAATTGATGAGATAGAGGTCAGGTGTCTGATGAACAGGAGAATAAAACCTGGTGTAAGTTAGTAAAGTATTCAGAAAGTAAAGTATATTGAGAGAAGAGGTTATTAGTGGCTTTACTTCTTTTGAAAAATATTTTCATAGGATTTCAAGCGCATTGTTGATTTTCTTACATTTGTCCAATAGATTCAAAAAATATATCCCAATATGAAGTTTATCGTTTCTTCTTCGGCTTTGCTCAAGCAGTTGTCTGCTATTAGTGGGGTTATTGCCAGCAACCCGATTGTACCAATTCTCGAAAACTTTCTCTTTCAAATCAATAATACTCAACTGACTATTACTGCTTCTGATCTGCAAACAACTATGATTGCAGACATGGATATTGATTCGGGAGATGTGGGAAGTATTGCGGTTCCTGCTAAAATATTATTAGATACACTGAAAGGTCTTCCGGAACAACCTATCGTGTTTGAGATAGATGCCAACACATACGGTATTGAAATTCTTTCTGATAATGGACGTTATAAATTGTCAGGTGAAAATGCGGCTGATTTCCCGCGTGTTCCTGTAGTACAAAAAGCGTATTCAGTAGACTTTCCTTCAGACATACTGGAACGAGCTATTGGCAATACCATTTTTGCTACCAGCACCGATGAGTTACGCCCTGCTATGACGGGAGTATTCTTTGAGTTGAATGGTGACAGTGTAACGTTTGTAGCTACTGATGGACACCGTCTTATCCGATATCGTCGTACAGATATCGGCTCTGGAGATGAAAACACACTGATCGTTCCAAGAAAAGCATTGAACCTGTTAAAATCTTCTTTGCCAACAGAAAAAACAGTTGTCAGAGCAGAATTTAATCAATCTAATGCATTTTTCACATTTGACAATATTCGCATGATCTGTCGTCTGATTGACGAAAGATTCCCTGACTATATCAATGCAATTCCTAAAAACAATCCTAACCATTTGGGAATAAGCCGCCTTGAATTGCTGGCTTCTCTGCGACGTATTGCTATCTACGCCAACAGAGCAACGAACCAAGTGCGTCTTCGGATTACGCCTAAGGAAGTAAAAATTTCTGCAGAGGATCTGGATTTCTCTAATGAGGCAGTAGAAAAGCTTCCTTGTGAATACAATGGAGAAGAAATGGAAATTGGTTTCAATGCCCGTTTCCTGATAGAGATGTTAAGCAACCTTACAGCTAAAGATGTTGTAATTGAACTATCAGCGCCTAATCGTGCCGGATTGATTCTTCCTAAAGAAAAAGATGACAATGAGGATGTACTGATGCTGGTAATGCCTGTTATGTTAAATAACTATGCATAATCCAACCTAGTAGTCCTTACAAGATAGTAGCGCATCTGATTACTCAGGTGCGCTACTGTTGTTTTTAGGGGATTCAAAAAAGATCATTTTCCCCTGATGCAAATTGACATCTGCCCAGTTAGCGGCCTTTGAGAACTGAATCCCCACTACTCCACTGGTTGGAATATCCGTAAACTCATAATCACATAACAGTGTAGCCAACTCTGTTAAACCTGGATTATGGCCAAAAAGGATCACTGAAGAAGCTGTTACAGAAAGTCCATGGATTACCTGTAGCAACGTTTCCGGCTCTGCATGATACAGCCGATCCATCTTTATTATATTCTCTTTGCCTACCTTTAACTCTGCAGCGACTCGTTTAGCTGTGCTCCAGGCTCTTTTTGCGGAACTGCTGACCCATAGATCTGGTTTCACATTCATATAAAGCAGCAACTGGCCCATAAAGGGTACATCCTGCTTACCTCTTTTGCTAAGAGGTCTATCAAAATCACTTAGCTGGGCATCTTTCCAGCTTGATTTTCCATGTCTGAAAAGGTAGATTGTTTTCATATGCCAAAGATGCTACTTTATCTTGATCTTATTGTGAAATATTATGCTGAAAAGCCTGAAAACGGCCTTTCTTTTTGAGTGAAATTATTGCCTGGAATTAAATTAAATTTTTATATTTGGAGAATGTTCCATTATATTTTCTTTTCATTTTCATGCAAACAGGCACAGTAAAATTCTTTAATGCAACCAAAGGATATGGTTTTATTAAAGATGATGATTCCAATCAGGAAATTTTTGTTCATATTACCGGTCTGCTAGACCAAGGCATTAAAGAAAACGACCGTGTATCCTTTGATACCATGGACGGAAGAAAAGGCAAAAACGCAGTGAACGTAAAAAAGATATAAATAGTTTTCGGTAGCCAATCTCCAATCTCCTACTGAACGCCTAAGGCTATACCTGACTATCAGTAAACTCCCGAACTAAACTATAATGCTGTTGTTTTGATTGCTCAAAAAAGTACTAAATAAAAAAGCCCTGCGGTATGCCGGGCTTTTTTTATAGGACTGTCCCGTCCTGAAATAAGTTGACACCCAAGAGAACAAATGAATAGATAGAAAGGTTATTTCTGCAACAACCAATCAAACCTAACAAATGATAAATACAATAATTTTTGATTTAGGGGGAGTCCTTATAGACTGGAATCCTCGCTACCTATTTCGAAAAATCTTTACATCTGCTGATGAAATGGAACATTTCCTGACACATATCTGCACCCCTGACTGGAACGAAGAACAGGATGCAGGTCGCCTGCTACAGGAAGCGACAGATGAACTTGTAGAAAAACATCCGGAATATACAGAACAAATACGTGCATTTTACGGACGCTGGGAAGAAATGCTGGGTGGCACATTTGATGAGACAGTACAAACTCTTAAAAAACTAAAAGAATCTGGTCAGTACAAATTATATGCATTGACCAACTGGTCTGCTGAAACATTTCCTATTGCCTTGAGCAGATATGAATTCTTATCCTGGTTTGATGGCATTGTCATGTCTGGAGAAGAAAAAAGTCGTAAACCGTTTCCCGAATTTTATACTATCCTTCTCACACGTTATCAAATCGACCCTAACGTTTCTTTGTTTATTGATGATAATTTGCGCAATGTAAAAGCTGCCAGAGCTTTGGGGATAGCCACTATTCATCTGGAATCACCCAAACAAATTGAAACAGCCCTGCAGGAATATAATGTTCATACATAAGCCTTCAGGTGCATACTAAGTACAAAAGGTCTGGCAAAGTATTTGTCAGACCTTTTGTACTTTCTAGGACTGGTCCTATTAACCAGACAAGGTTCTACTATGCACACCTTACATAGACAGATATTTCTACAAATTAAAAAACCTTACATATATAAGGTAGATCCCACAGCACCATCCAACCCACTGATTAACAATAAGTTGCTCCTTTTGTAGCTTTTTTTTAGTGAATTTTATGAAAAAAATATCTGTTTTTTTGCATTTTCAGCGTTTACAATACATTAGAAAACCGAATTAAAGAAAAAGGAGTAAGATGATTTTTCTGATTTTTTTATGAAATCATACATGCGGAGACAGCGCATATGAAATAGTTAGCATTACCACTTAAAGCCAGACAACCATGGGTATTGAAAATGATTATCGGATATTGGGAATTTCACCGGGCGCAGACCAGGCAGAGATCAAACGGGCTTACTGGAAAAAGGCAAAAGCTATCCACCCGGATGTAAACCCGTCAGATAATGCGGATGTGGCTTTTGTGGAAATAAATAATGCGTATGAGCGACTGGTGAATGAGGAAAAGCAGCTAATTCCAGAATACTCATTTCTTATGGATTTGCTACGACCAGAAACACATCAGGAGAAAGCCTTACGCTATGCAAAGATGTGGCAGGAGGAGTTTCGCAGGAATAATGAATCATTTAAAAGATCATGGGCTTATCTGCCTATAAAAATAGTAGCTTATTTTCTGTGGATATTGGGAATTGCACTAGCCCTTACCTTCGTATTTGGTCCTCCGGCAGTTTCGCTTTTCCACGATGTAGTTACAGGCCTTTATATGGCTCCTATCATGTTTATAGGTGTTGCCTTCCTATTTGGCTCCTATCAGTTTAAGAAACAAATGAATCGCTATCTGTAACAGGCCTGAAAATAAAAAAGCATCCTCTCAATTACGGATGCTTTTTTATTGCTTGTTGAAAACGAGAGTAGATCATTCCCATTTCAACTCAGTGTCGTTTGTTTCTTCTTCTTCATTGCCCGCAAAACCTTCTCTTTCAAACTGTGAAAAATCAAAGTCAGGCATCAGATCAGTTTTCACATGATCCACTACTTCTTTTAACGCTTCGATAAATTTATCAAAGTCTTCTTTGTAAAGAAAGATTTTGTGCTTTTCGTACACAAAGCCATCATCCCGAAACCGGCGTTTACTTTCGGTTATGGTGAGGTAGTAGTCATTGCCGCGCGTACTTTTTACATCAAAAAAATACGTTCTTTTTCCGGCTCTCACACGTTTAGAGTACAATTCAGCTTTTTCTCTTTGCTCTTCCACAATCCTTGGGTTTAAAAGTTTAACTATTGAAAATGGTTTTACGGCTACTAAAAAAGTATTTTATGCTCAGAATTGCAAATTTTCTGTAAAACATTCTGTTATTTTTATCCGTATCAGGCTAAAAATCCTGTATAAAAAATGGTGCATTTTCCGCCCAATCTTACAGTAATTCTATAACTTCAGTCTTCCAAAGACTAGTTTTATTGAATCTGTTTTTTTATTATTGATTATTGAAAAAAGCGGATTTTGGCAACAAATTACTGGAAAACAAAGTATTAAGGCATAAATACGCTTTACAGCAATGGGTAACAAAGTGGCTTTTTTCAGAGAAATAGGGAAGATGTTGTACTAAATTTTATTAGTAGTATGGAAAAAAAAACTATGAAAGCGGAATGGATCTTTACATCCATCCAGATTTGTATTCTTACATTTTTAACAATCTTTTTGTTGTTACCACAAAATGTGAAAGCGCAGACCGAAAACGGATACAAAAAGAAAGGAAAAGCTTCTTATTACGCACACAAGTTTCAAGGCCGGCGCACTTCTAATGGAGAACGTTATCATAATCAAAAACTCACGGCAGCTCACCGGACTCTCCCATTTGGGACTCTTGTAAGAGTCACCAATCTTCGCAATGACAGATCTGTTATCGTCCGAATTAATGATCGTGGTCCTTTTAGTCATGGCCGCCTGATAGATGTCTCATATGTGGCAGCCAAAGAATTAGAGTTAATAGCGGCAGGTACAGCAACTGTCGAAGTTGAAGTAATTGGAATGGGCGCACCCGATACAGAACCCAATCCTGATCTTATCGCCCAAACGGTAGAGCCAGTCGTCCCCAGAAAAATAAATCCTTCTACTGCACAAGGCCACAAAACTTACTCTATTCCAGAACCATCTTATTCTTCAGTACAATATGAGCCTGGTAAAACCTATACAATGAAAGGTGCAACTGCTGCCACTAAAGGCTTTGGGGTACAGATAGGCTCTTTTCTACAGGCTGAAAATGCAGTAAATTTTTGCAAAGGGCTGGTTGACAAAGAAATCCATCAAGTTTATATTCTGGTGGAAAAGATCAAAGACAGCAAAAAATTCTGTGTGGTAGCAGGTACATTCTCTAAAAAGAAAGAGGCAGAAGCTTTTATTGCTTCACTTAAAGAACATGGATTTTCTGATGGGTTTGTGAAGAAATATTCTAACTAATACAAAACCTGTTCTGTTTTTTCTATGATAATGTGTAGCTTGGAATTCATTTCCAGGCTTTTTTTGTAAATATCCAAACTGGGATTATGCAAAACTCAAACTGGAAATCGTTTGTATCGTATAACTGAAGACTAAAGATAGCTATATCATGGAATTAAAGCAGATCCGGGAATTTGGGAATATAGAGTTCCTGGCCAAACAGATGGTAGAAGGCTTTATTACTGGATTACATAAATCTCCCTTTCATGGATTTTCAGTGGAATTTGCCGAACATCGCCTCTACAACACAGGTGAAAGTACTCGCCATATCGACTGGAAGGTTTATGCAAAAACAGATAGATTGTTTACCAAACGTTATGAAGAAGAAACAAATTTACGCTGTCAAATTCTACTAGATGTTTCTCCTTCTATGTTTTATCCGCAGGAGAATAAGGGTAAGATTACATTTTCAGTAATGGCAGCAGCCTGCTTTGCCTATCTGCTCCAAAAACAGAAAGATGCTGTCAGTATATGTACTTTTGCCGATAAAGTAATTACACATACACCGACTAAGTCCACTCCATCACACATTCATAAGATTTTTCTGTTATTACAGAATCTGTTACAAACAAACAAACCTACAGGTAGTACCGCTGTTGCAGAAGTACTGCATGAGATTGCAGATAAAGTTCCTCGTCGTTCACTTGTCATTATATTTAGCGACATGTTTGACAACATCGCACAGGCTGACAAGATGTTTTCAGCACTACAACATCTAAAACACAATCAGCATGAAGTATTGCTTTTTCATGTAACTGACAAAAAAACGGAAGCAGAATTTGAGTTTGAAGACCGCCCTCATGAATTTATTGACCTCGAAAGTGGAGAACACATTAAAGTGCAACCTGCTCAGATCAAAGATTACTATAGGGAATCTATTCGAAGATTCAATACAGAGTTAAAACTAAAATGTGGACAATATAAGATTGATCTGATAGAAACTGATATTGCAGAAGGATTTGATCATATATTGAAAGAATATCTCGCTAAACGGGCAAAGATGAGATAAGAGATAGTTTGTTCTTTTGCATAACCTCGTTTTATATATTTTTAATTTAATTTTCAACCAATTAACACCGACTATGGCAGAAAAAACGTATCTGGAACTTTCCGAATCAGATGGATCACACAAATTTTATGAAGTTGAAGTAGATGGCACACAAGTAAATATCCGGTATGGCCGCATTGGCACAGACGGTACCAAACAAGCACTAAGTTTTGCAGACGCAACAACAGCTCAAAAAGAAGCTGAAAAAAAGCTAAAAGAAAAACGGAAGAAAGGATACGAAGAGGCTGTACAGGGAGTTCGAAAAAAACGCAAAATTACCCGCAGATTTGTAGAGGCAACTCCTACACCACAAACCACATCCACAAGTAGAAGTTCGGGTTCAGGATCACGACAGTCCACAAGCTCATCCTCTCATACCCGGACGCCGATTGCTCCTACTCCCAAGCTTCCTTCCTTATGGAGATTTGCTTCCAATGCGATGGCATTTGGGATTTTTATTAATGAAGGTGCCTGCTGGCTTGGTAATCAGGATGGCCGGGTGTTTAAGCTGTCGCACACTGGAGAGGTATTGGAACAATACAAATTACCGGAAGGTGTAAAGTGTATAGTGGCAGACGACGCTTGGATCTATGCAGGTTGTGATGACGGAAATGTATATGATCTTACAGGTAAATTGCCTCGAATTGCGTATGAGATTAGCGAAGATGTAGATATTTTCTGGCTTGATGTAAATAATGGCTGGCTGGCAGTATCGGACGGTGATGGAAATGCTGCATTGTTCGATTATGAGGGTAATGAAAGTTGGCGCAGAAAGGGTAAAGGGAATTCAGCATGGATGATTCGGGCTAACTTTAATGGAGAGGTATTTTATGGTGACTCCACAGGTGTAGCCTGTTATGATGGAGCAGGTAAAGAAACATGGCATACCAAGACAGGGGCGGTATTGTTCGGTTATCAGGATAAATACGTTTTATATGCAGGAACAAGTCAGGCCAATATGGTTTGTCTGAGTAAAACGGGAGAAGTATTGCAGACATTCAAAACAGACGCTTCTGTATACTCCTGTGCTGCTACGGAAGACGGACGTTATGTTTTTGGAGGAGACAATCAGGGGAATGTCTATTGCTTCAATACAGAAGGACAACGACTATGGAAACTTGCTACTAATCTTGGATCTGTTCTTTCTATGCAGCATTTTAAGGATAATCTTTATATAGTAACCACGTTTGGTTATCTGGCCTGTGTGGATGTAAGTGAAGAAGCCATTCAAAAAGCACAAACAGGAGATACTCCTACTCTGACAGATATTAAAGCTCCCGAAGCGGTTGCTGTTGCACAAACCAACCTGCTGGAAGTGGCATCTCAGAATACACAAGGTATACGAGTGCAATGTGTGAAAGAAGCAGGAAAACTACGGGTAAAAGTATTGGACGAAGGATATCACAAAGACTGGTATGTACAGTTTCCAAGAGATATTCGTATTGAAGGAATGCAATACATTGTGGATGAGTTAAAGGAATCTGCACAGGGAGGTTTCTACCGTGTATTGGGTAATATTTTCAAAGTATCCTGATAACTAGTACAGAGTATTTCTATTGACCATAGCATAACTCAGGAATTCTGATTGGTGTTCTGGTCAATAGAATACAAAACCTGTCAGAGCTTATCTGACTATTGTAATCCATTTAATTTTCAGGCTCTTTACTTTTTTCATTTTTTATAAATAGAAGTGTTGTTATTTTTTACTTTCAAACTTGCTTTTATTCTGAAAAGCCATAGTTTTGAGAGCCTTTACCTATCTGTAAGCAGATAGAAATGCTGCTATCTATGCATAACATCAACCAGAATCTATATTAAAGAATCCGTTTTTATGGCCGAAAACGCAACCTCATCACCAGAAGAAACCCGTCCCAAAAATCGCCAGGAATTATATGAACGCATTCGTTCCGGAGGATCCAGAGAAGAAGTCATATTAAAAGACATGATTCGTCTGGGGTTCTGGCCTAAGAATGAAAATGCACCTTCTGTACCAGAACAGATCATTACCCGTGAGGCCGAGCTCGGTCGTGAAATAAGAGCATTACTCACAGAGCAACGTCGTGTAGAGGACCCGGATGCTGTACTTAAAGAGATGCGGAAGCAGCGTATGGCTGAATCCAGAAAGAAGCGGGAAGAAACCAAACAACGTCGGGAGCTGGAACGTAAAGAAAACGCAGAACGCTGGAAACAACGTAAGGAAAAGGAAATTATCTATGCAGGCCAAGGGGTATCTGAAGGATTAAATCAAACGGAATCTGATACACAAAGGCTCACTCAAAAAGGCTTACCTGTATTAACAGACACAGCTTCTTTAGCTAATGCTTTAGGAATATCTGTCAATGAGCTCCGTTTCTTATCTTTTTGCAGGACGGTATCCAAACATAATCACTATCGGCGTTTTTATATTGCTAAGAAGACAGGTGGTAAGCGACTCATTTCGGCACCTATGCCGCGTCTCAAAAAAGCTCAGTACTGGATTTTACAGAATATCTTTTCAAAAACAGATTGCCACGAAGCCGCACATGGATTTTTAGCACAGCGTTCTATAGTTAGCAATGCCCTCCCACATGTAGGTGCAGAAGTAGTCATCAACATGGATTTGAAAGATTTCTTTCCCACTATTACCTATCCACGTGTCAAAGGGGTATTTTTCAAAATGGGTTATTCAGAAGCTGTGGCAACTATACTTGCACTTCTTTGCACAGAATCAGAGGTAGAGCAGGCAGAGCTGGATGGAGAAACCTGGTATGTTTGTTCCGGTGATCGTTTTCTGCCACAGGGAGCACCCACAAGCCCGTCCATCACCAATGTTCTTTGTCATCGCTTGGATCGCAGATTGCAGGGTCTAGCTCAAAAACTGGGATTTACCTATACCCGCTATGCAGATGATCTTACGTTTTCTACTTCAGGGGATGGAACTAAAAATGTTAATAAACTCAAAAGCCTTGTTTATCAGATTGTACAGAGCGAAGGATTTCATGTACATCCAGAGAAAGACAAGGTAATGCGTAAAGGTGGAAAAAAAGAGGTAACAGGAATTGTGGTAAATGAGAAACCCAATGTAGATAGAGCTACACTACATAAATTTCGCGCTTTATTGCATAAAATTGAAAAAGAAGGTATAGCAGGAAAAACATGGGGAAAAGGAGGAGACTTGCTTAGTGCAATAGAAGGATATGCCAACTATGTAGCAATGGTAGATGCTGGAAAGGGAAAAACCTTTCAGGATAAGGTAAAAAAGATCCAGGCTATGTATGGATTATCCAAGCCAGCACGTAAATCTTACAATAAAGGTAAATACAGTATTCAACAATCTGAGCAAGCTATTAAGCAATCTACAGTTGCTGTAAGCTCAAAACCAGAGGAAAAGAAAGATGAGACAAAAGAAAGCGGTTTGAAATCCTTGTTGAATAAATTTTGGAAGAAATAACTTCTTTTATATTCTCTATAAAACAGAAAATCCCTGATAAGATGCATTTATCAGGGATTTTCTGTTTTATAACTAACTCATTTTAGCCAATCCAGCTTTTCACATCATCTAATGTTGGCATTTTAGCCTCGATCTTCAATTTCTTTCTTAACCCGCCCAAATCGTTAAACAACTTATTTGGATTAGCTGCTTTGAAATCATTAAATGTAGTAAAAGGCATCTTCAATAAAGCAGGTATCCATTCTTCTGGTACACCTGCCGTACGATAGTCTTTATCTGTAGGAGCCGCTATTTTCTGTTCTGGCCGCATCTGAGGAAAGAACAATACTTCCTGAATAGTGGGTTGGTTGGTCATAATCATTGTCAGACGATCTATACCAATACCAATACCTGCTGTTGGAGGCATACCATATTCCAGTGCACGCAGGAAATCTTCATCCAATGCCATCGCTTCTTCATCGCCACGTTCTGCCAGGCGCAACTGGTCTTCAAAGCGTTCACGCTGATCTAATGGATCATTTAACTCAGAGTAGGCATTACAAATCTCCTTACCATTACAGATAGCCTCAAAACGCTCTACCAAACCAGGTTTGCTGCGATGTTTTTTCGTCAATGGCGACATCTCAACTGGGTAATCAGTAATAAAGGTAGGCTGGATAAGATTAGGCTCTACTTTCTCTCCAAAGATTTCATCAATTAGCTTAGCTTTTCCCATAGAGCTGTCAACCTCAATTCCTATACTCTGAGCAGTTTCCCGAAGTTGGTCTTCTGTCATGGCAGACACATCAATGCCAGTGTACTCCTGAATGGCTCCAAATAAAGTTAATCTTTTCCATGGACGCTGAAAGTCAATTGTATTCTCACCAACCTGTACCTGAGTCTTTCCATGCAGATCCATTGCTACTTTTTCCAGCATCTCTTCTGTGGTATCCATCATCCATTGATAATCCTTATACGCCACATAGAACTCTACCTGTGTAAACTCTGGGTTGTGTGTACGGTCCATCCCTTCATTACGGAAATCTTTGGCAAATTCAAATACCCCATCAAAACCACCAACAATCAACCGTTTCAGGTATAGCTCATTGGCAATACGCAGATACAATGGCATATCCAGTGTATTGTGATGTGTACTAAACGGACGAGCAGTAGCTCCACCATGAATCGGTTGCAGAATAGGTGTCTCTACTTCCAGATAACCCCGATTGGTCAGGAAAGTCCGCATGGAATTAACTAACTGAGATCTTTTCAGGAAAATATCCCGCTTATCCGGATTCACAATAAGATCTACATACCGTTGACGGTAACGTAATTCAGGATCTGTAAAGGCATCAAATACTTTTGTCTCCCCATTTTCCTCCACTACACGTGGCATAGGCAAAGGACGTAACGCCTTTGTCAATAGTTTGAACTCTGTCACATGAATAGTAATCTCTCCGGTTTGTGTGGTAAATACATACCCATGCACCCCAATGATATCACCTATATCTAATAATTTTTTAAAAACAGTATTGTAAAGTGTCTTATCTTCACCTGGACATATATCATCACGACGTATGTAAACCTGCATCCGGCCTGTAGCATCCTGAAGTTCAGCAAAAGATGCACTTCCCATGATACGGAAGTTCATGATACGTCCGGCAATAGAAATATTCTTATAGTCAGTCTTACTCCGTTCGTAATTTTCCTGAATATCTCTAATAGAGGCATTTACCTCAAAACTTTCGGCAGGATAAGGGTCAATACCCAGGCTACGTAATTGCTCTAATTTTCCACGCCGAACAACTTCCTGTTCGCTTAATTGCATAAATAATTTATTATTGTTTACTGTGTACCGCTTCTGACGGATATATGGTTGGGATCTGTGTTATCGGCTGTTTACAAAAGTATGAATAGTTTAAGCAAAGCGTCTAAAACAGAAATGCAAAGGTAGAACGAAAGCCACGAAAACAAAAGAATACACTATTTAATGCTGAAAATAAGACGCTTCAGTTATCCGTTTTCTAATATAAAATATTACTGTTCAGGCCTACTCGAACAATTACTAACTTTTCCGAAAAAAAAATCAACAACAGTATGCATGCATAACGATTTTTATTATATTTGAACTTGAAATAGTCACAATTACCTTTTAATAGATTGATCACATTTAATCCTGTATACTCTCATGGAAGCTGTCGTAAACAAAACAATCAAAGGTGGTGAGTTTCTAATTAAAGAAACAGAAGCAGGTCAGGTATTTATTCCAGAAGAATTCTCAGAAGAACAACGCATGATTGCACAAACCTGCGAGGATTTTCTGGACAAGGAAATACTCCCTAGGTTAGAAGAGATTGATTCTGCCAAAAGTCCTGAGCTGATGGCCAGTTTAATGGATAAGGCCGGAGAACTAGGATTACTGGGGACCTCTATTCCTGAGCAATATGGCGGGTTTGGTATGAATTTCAATACCTCTATGTTGGTTACTGAAAAAATAGGCGCTGGACATTCTTTTGCTGTTGCTCTGTCTGCTCATACAGGTATAGGCACCCTTCCTATTTTATATTATGGTAATGATGCCCAAAAAGCAAAATATTTACCAAAACTAGCTACTGGAGAGTGGAAAGCAGCCTATTGCTTAACAGAGCCAGATAGTGGGTCAGATGCCAACTCTGGTAAAACTAAAGCTGTTTTATCTGCTGACGGCAAACATTATATCATTAATGGCCAGAAGATGTGGATTACCAATGGAGGCTTTGCAGAAGTATTCATCGTTTTTGCTAAAATTGACAATGACAAAAACCTGACTGCTTTTATCGTTGAAAAAGGATTTGGTGGTGTTACCATGAATGCACCTGAACATAAAATGGGTATTAAAGGCTCTGATACCCGTCAGATATTCTTCAATGATTGCCATGTACCCATTGAGAATATGCTTTCATCTCGTGAAAATGGATTTAAAATAGCTGTAAATATCCTCAACATCGGACGGATCAAACTAGCAGCTTCTGCTATTGGTGCTTCTAAGATGACGCTGGACAAAGCCATCAACTATGCCAATGAACGCAAACAATTTGGGGTATCCATTTCGACTTTTGGTGCCATCAAATATAAATTGGGTGAAATGGCTACTCGAATCTATGCTTCTGAATCAGCTTGCTATAGAGCAGGTCAAAACATTGAAGATACAATTGAAGCATTGATTTCGGGTGGTATGTCAGAAGCGGATGCAAAACTGAAAGGGGTTGAACAGTTTGCCATTGAGTGTGCTATATTGAAAGTACATGGTTCTGAAGTACTGGATTATACAGTAGACGAAGGTGTACAGGTATATGGAGGTATGGGTTACTCTGCAGATGCTCCTATGGATCGTGCATACCGCGATAGCCGCATTAACCGGATCTTTGAAGGCACTAATGAGATTAACCGTCTGCTATCAGTAGATATGATCTTAAAACGGGCGATGAAAGGAGAATTGGATTTGATGGGACCCGCTATGGCAGTAGCAAAAGAAATTCTGGCAATTCCTGAATTTGGAGAGGAAGAAGAAGGATTGTTTGTGACAGAGAAGAAATATCTGCGCAATATGAAAAAGGCCGTTCTGATGGTAGCAGGTGCAGCTGTTCAAAAGTTTATGATGAAGCTGTCAGAAGAACAGGAAATTATTATGAACATTGCAGACATGCTTATTGAGACCTATGCCTGTGAATCTGTATTATTACGTACAGAAAAACTCATCAGTACTAAAGGAGAAGCTGCTTCAGCATTACAAGTTGATATGACACGTCTGTATATCAATGATGCCGTAGAACGTATCAATGTTGCAGGCAAAAATGCTATTAATTCTTTTGCAGAAGGAGATGAGCAGCGAGGTATGTTAATGGGCTTAAAACGGTTTACAAAAGTTACCCCAATCAAT
Organism: Xanthocytophaga flava; assembly: GCF_030068545.1. Taxonomy (NCBI): domain Bacteria; kingdom Pseudomonadati; phylum Bacteroidota; class Cytophagia; order Cytophagales; family Rhodocytophagaceae; genus Xanthocytophaga; species Xanthocytophaga flava. The sequence goes on from NZ_JASJOR010000020.1 coordinate 185,825, forward strand.
ACTAAAGAAACTCGTCGCCGTATTGCTGAGCATCTGATCACAGAGAATAAATACACATTCTGACGTAAAAAATATCTTATATTATTATCAGAAACCTCTGCCAAAAGCAGAGGTTTTTTGCATTATCTCACACTATTACTTTTAACATTTACCCTTAATTTTTCTATCAAAAGAGGCACCGTTAATATTGTGTGGAACAAATTTATTCTTGTGAAAAGATTTCTACATTTTGGGGAGCAGGCATGATTTTTATATATAATTGTTTACAATATCCCGAAAAAAATCACCCAATATTGTACTGATTTTCAAGCGAAAAAAGCAAAACCAACTGCTGTCGTTTTTCTAGTGCAAAAATATAAACTGCTGTAGGTCAATAAAACTAACAGCTTTTAAAGGTAACCAGGCTGAAAACGCAAATCTTACATACCTACAAAAATGATACTGTAAAAGGCTGATAACCTCCTTGTTAATTCCTCCGTATTCTCCCTCAGTTTTGGAACAGGATGAAAAGATACGTGCACATGTCTCTCTCCGAACTACTTCCGAAACGTAAAACCACAGTCTGAATAATTCACTCACCAGTGATTAACCCTAAAGTTTAATGCCAGGTTAATCACCCAAAAAATTAACAGCTATGTTTACGTTTACGATCCGGGCCAGAAAAAAATTAAAATATGCATTGGCCGTTGCAATCACCAGTATTTTATCTATACCCACATTTGCCACAGATTACTATGTAAGTACATCCGGTAGCGACAGTAACGATGGGTCTCAATCCAGACCCTGGAGAACCATCGCTAAAGCGGCTCAGGCTGTACCTGCGGGTTCTCACACAATCAATGTGGCCGCTGGTACCTATGACGAACAACCCATGAAACTCCAACCTGGCGTTTCGCTGCAGGGGGCAGGTATCGACCAGACCGTTATCAAAAACGGTACCTTCGTCTGGTGGTATGGTGCCATTCAGCTCTACAGCACTTCACTCACCAATGGCAATCAGTCTGTAAGCGGGTTTACCCTCGATGGTAAATCCTACTCGGCTTTCTCGGGCATTCAGGTACAAAACCGAAACAATGTCAAAATATTCAATGTCAAAGTGCAACAATTCTATCATGCCGGGATCGAACTGCTGGCCGATGCAGGACTACAGACACAAAACATTGAAATCTATAACTTTATCATCAGCGAATCTGCCCGTGAGTCTACTGGCGGTTCGTTTGGAAACATCACTTCCCGAGGCAGTGTCAGCAATCTGCAAATCCATGATGGAACCATCTACCACCTGACCAATGTGACGACCGGTTC
>NZ_JASJOR010000021.1:0-180621 GCF_030068545.1 Xanthocytophaga flava
TGACATTGATGGTTTCGTAAACGGTTGATCCATTGAGAATCGTTATTTTTCCCGCTCCTTTTTTTACTTTTTCACTAAAACGGAATCTGAGAATTGTATCTACTGGAATACCTGTTGCATTTTGTGCCGGATAGTAACTGCCTGCTATAATGACAGGAATGGTAGCGTCTACAAGTGCAGATTGGAAAGTCCAAATAGCAGTAGTATTACCTGCAAATTTATTTCCACTTACATCTTCAAATGTGTTAGCAGCAATTTCAACACTCACACTACCTGAAGATGGAAAGTTGTTCACCGGATTAATCGTCACAATACTGTCATTAGAGATTGTGACCAATGCACTTGTTACGGCAATAGTTTCCAACACTGTGCTACCTTGCTTAATCACAATGTTGCCAGTTCCTTTCTGTACTTTTTCAGAGAGTCTAAAAACCAGATTAGCATCAGCAGCCACATTCGTAGCTCCATTAGCAGGACTATAACTATTGGCTACTAAAGTAGGTGCTATGATATCAGCAGCCTGAAATGACCAGCTTGAAAAACCAGCGAATTTGTTCCCACTTAAATCTTCAAATGTATTTGCCCCAATACTCACACTTATGCTTCCAGAAGATGGAAAATCACTGGTAGGATTGATGGTTACAATACTGTCGTTAGTGATTGTTACATTCGAGGCAGTTACTGCTATGGTCTCTACCACAGTTGATCCATTTCTGATCACAATATTTCCTGTTCCTTTTTGTATTTTTTTTGACAAACGAAAAACCAGATTAGAGTTAGCCGCTACATTAGTAGCATTGTTTGCAGGAGACAAACTAGAAGCGATCAGAGTAGGAGCCACAATATCTGCGACCTGGAACGCCCAAGTAGAGATGCCTGCAAACTTATTTCCGCTTAGATCTTCAAATGTTCCAGCTTCTAGTGTTATACTGATATTCCCAGAAGATGGAAAATCAGTGGCAGGATTAATTGTGATGATGCTGTCATTGGCAATAGTTACATTCGAAGCAGTTACTGCGATAGTTTCAACAGTTGTCGCTCCGTTTTTTATAACAATATTACCGGTTCCTTTTTGTACCTTCTCTGAAAGTCTGAAAACCAGATTAGCATTAGAGGAAACATTTGTTGCACTATTGGCAGGAGACAAACTAGAAGTGATCAAAGCCGGAACTGTATTATCTATTGTAAAGCTCCAACTATCCAGTAAATTTCCTCCATAGTTATTCCCTGCTAAATCCGAAAAAGCACCAGAAGCAATTGTCACTGTAATATTTCCAGCTGCAGGCAGATTGTTTACAGGATTAATTGTAACAATACTATCTGTAATAGAAAGAACCGTTGAAGGAGCACTAGCTACATTGATTGTTTCTACTGTAGTGGCACCATTGCGAATCACAATGTTGCCTGTCCCCTTTTTAACTTTCTCATCAAAGCTTAAAATCAGATTTGAGCTTGCCAGTACATTGGTCGCCCCATTTTTAGGAGTATAGGTTAACCGTCCGGGAGGATTGATATCGACAATCAGAAAAGTCCATTGCAAACCTGAGAGCCCGGAATAGGAATTACCGGATAAGTCCTGAATTGCACTAGCAGGAATTCCAACAGTAATTTGAGCCAGTGATGGAAAATTATTCACAGGATTAATGACCAGAATACTATCATTTACAATACTCACCACCGAATCTGGAGCAGTAGCGACATTTATTGTTTCTAGTGTTTGATTTAACAACAATATCTGTCGACCGATAGTAATAGTACCTGTACCCTTACGAATCTTTTCACTGAAAACGATACGCAGATTAGCATCTACAGCAGCGTTAACTGAATTATTTGCAGGAGTAAAAGTTACAGCAGCAGGATTGGTTCCATCAGTAGTGAATTTCCAGGTATTAGTATCTGTAATACCTGTATAAACAGAATCTACAGTACTTAGGAACGTCCCAGGTGTAATTTGTATAGCAATTGTTTGTCCTTTAGGTAAATCATTGGCAGGATTGATGGTAACCTGAGAGCCAGATATAGTAACTGCAGAAGAGAGTACATCAACACTATCTACCTTGGTAGAACCATTATATAGTATAACCTTCCCACTACTTCCTTTTTTCATGGTAGTATTGAAGGTCAATACCAGATTTTGAGAAGTCTGTACATTGGTAGCACCATTAGCAGGACTATAGGTCGAAACAACTGGTTTTTGAGCCAAGGATGGTATATAGCTCAAAAGCAAAATTAATATAGGAAGTAAATATTTTTTCATAGGTTGCTGCCATGGCCTGGCAATAGATTCTGATCAGATTTTTATAACGAGACTCGTATGTTATTTGGTGGGAGTACCGTCTGGCATTTCAATAGGTTCTTCCTCTGCAGGTTTTTGTAACAAAAGGTAAATTCCTACCCCTGCCAGTACACCAGCAGGAGCAAGTTTGTACGCCAGAGGAATTTTTCGTCTTATTTCAAAGGGTTCACTAAAACGAAAATTAGCAGGAGCACTTACACTCATTAACCTGATTTTGTAGACATCATCAGGTAGAAGGTCAATTGGAATCTCCCATGTATACTTTCCCTCATTGGGTATACGGGTTATGATAAAGCGTAATGTGCTGTCTTTCCAGAGTTCTAATTGAAGGTTTTCCTTTTCCACTCCTCCGACCCATGTAATTTCATAATTACGCCCTCTTCTGGCAATTGTCTCTTTAGAAGGAGTTTTCAGTACCATAGGAGAAAAGGTCAGTACGGCCTCTATTTTGAAGTTTAAAGCCCCATCAAAATTTCCTATTTCCTTTTTGGCCCCCCATTCAATACGCTTGTTCTTACCAGGAACAATATTTTCTCCAACATCACCTCTCACATACAAGAGAGCTTCCTGCATATCGTTTTTTGAGCTAAATACGCTTACCCGATACAATTGCCCACTGATGCTACCTGTAAGGTCATACGATATAATTACCAGGTTGCCAATACTTTCGGCCCTGATATTAGAGACTGTTTGTGCAGAAGCACTCAACCCTACAAGAAAGAAGGTAAGGAAGCAACTGAGGAAGTAGAGTTTTCTCATTAGGAATTACAGAGTCAAAGCTGATTATTGATACGACTTAGAGAATATATGTAACATTTATAATAAAAACGCATCCGTTTGTTTGATATTGGAAAGGCCAACACAAAACATATCTTTATTTAATTTTCTCAACAACAAAGGCTTATGTAAGCCATAATTAAAATAAAAATGGTAGCTAAACGATCGACGTTGCCTTTCGCTTAAGCTACCAAATGTAATAAAATTCACTAAATACAACCCAAGCTGAATTTGTGTTTTCGACCAAATCCTATATGAGCAGTACAACTATTCTCTTTTTCGGGATTATTTATGAATATTGAATTTCTGATTCTATAATTTCTCTCAAAATTTTCATATAACGCATCTTAGTAGTTTTTACCACATCCTCACTCTTATAACCCAATACCTGTGTGATCTCCTTAAGAGACATTTTTTCATAATAGAACAAATGCAAAATAGCCTGTCCCTTGCCTGATAGCTTTTTAATGGCATCTCCGACTACTTCAATAGAATATTCCATCCAGTCATTGTTACGTTCTGTCACAGCCAATGATTCCAGCAAACTCAGATTTTCAGGTAATTTTTCATATTTTTCTTTTTCCTTGATTTTCTTTTTCAGGTAGGTACTGATAAGATTCTTTGCAATTCCAAAGAAATAGGTTTTCACACTGCATTGCAGATGGTCTAGTTTACCACTTGTCGCATTTTCATAAAGAATTACAATAGCATCCTGATAAACATCTACGGCTTCTTCAGGAAGTAAATGATAGTGTTTGTATGCCCATTTTAAGAATTCACTTCTGTGTGAGACATAGAACTGGTCCCAGTATTGAAGGTCCATAGAACTCGGTTCAACTTCTGTTGTTATTGAGAGGGTTTGTTGGCTGGTCATAGTTTTTGTGTAGTGAAATGAGTGTTTGATAAATAGCTTATGTAGGTTGGTAAAAAAAGCGTCAACAGATGTAACCCGATCTATGTAAGTTTTTTTACTTTTATTAACATTATATAAACAAACTCAAATGCAAATCCTGAATACAGATATAGTTCTGTTAATTGAACGCCTTCATGCACAATACAAAACAAAAACAAAAATTACTGGCTGTCAATCACATATTCGGGTGATATTATAACATACTATAACTCTTAACTTGAGCCAATGAGTATATTGTCTGACAGCAATATACTTTTGCCTAATATGTAATAAATGAGGATATAAAGAAGGGGATAATATTGCGCAGAACAAAATAAAAACTGTACGAATCTACACAAGTCGTTGTTGAATTGCTTTTGCAACTGCTTCAGTTTGAGAATGCACATGTAGCTTCTCATAAATTTTCTTGATATGAGACCGCACTGTATCCAGGCTAATAGAACAAGCGGCAGCAATCATTTTATAGCTATTGCCTTTGACCAGTAAAGCCAGTATTTCTCTTTCCCTATCTGTGAGATTATGTGGATTATCTACCTCATTTTTGACAGGAGTCTGTGGAAACATCTGTAATACCTTCCGGGCAATACTTGATGTCATAGGGGCACCTCCACTTTGGGCTTCATGTATAGCTTCAATCAAACGTGCAGGAGGTGTCTTCTTTAAAAGATAACCAACTGCACCCGCACAAATAGCATCAAAAATATACTCATTGTCTTCAAAAACAGTTAACATCAGTACATTTATCTCTGGAAAATGCTTTTTAACTGTCCGTAGACCGCTCAAACCGTTTACTACAGGCATATCTATATCCATCAGGATCAAGTCTGGCCGCAATTTTCCAATCTGTGCAATCACATGTTCACAATTAGGGAATGCATCCATGAATTCAATACCGTCTGTCCCTTTCAAAAGAACGGTAAGACTATCCCTTAAATCCAGGTTATCTTCATATAAAACGACACGAACAGGCATAGCGGTGGATAAACTCGGCAGTAGCACAATAAAAAGATAAAAATCAACTATATACTTTCTTCTATTAGAGAGGCAAAATCACAAACTTTGGACCCTTAGTCAATTAGTTGTTTGTGGTTACAAAAGTACACATCTCCGTATTACCAATCTATCACATCATTGGGTGATTGGGATTGAAATCTCGATAAAAGTACCTTTACCCAGATTGGAAGACAGATGTAAATTACCTTCCAGTTGAAAAGCTCTTTTCTGCATATTCTTCAGTCCATTACCTGGCTTTATCTGATCTATATCGAATCCCTTGCCATTGTCCTGTATCTGTAATCTGAGATGACCATCAACCTTGTCCAGATTTACCAATATGTGTGTAGCTTCCGAATACTTAGCTGCATTGTTGATAGATTCTTTAAAAATCATATAAAAGTCATAATGCCGCTTAGTTGGTAACTTCAAGGGCAATAGAATTTCATCAACCCTGATTTCATATAAAATATTTTTTGCCTCTAATACTTCCCCTGCAAACTCTCGCATTCGTATTGTAATGCTGTTAAGCGAATCATTGGCAGGTTGTGTTGTCCATACTATGTCATGCAGAGAGTCCATCATCTTCTGCGCACTGTTACTCATTTTTTCCAGGATATCCCCAGAGTACTCAGACTTTAGTGACCGTTGTCTGGCGACCTGACTTAATATAGCAATGCTGCTTAGCGTGGATCCAATATCATCGTGCAAATCACGAGCAATACGATTTCTTACATGTTCATTCTCCTGCAATTGTTTAATGTATTGTAGCTGTGCATCCTCCCTCTCTTTTTTATATGTATTAATCCGATCTGCCAAAGCCAGCGACAATAAAATAGTCTCTACAGCTGATCCTATCTGAATAGCATGTTCAGTAAAAAAATTGTTTGGAATAAAACCATCAATCTGCAGAATAAAAATTATCGTACCTACTAGAAAAACTGTCCAAGCCAATACATAAAAAACTGCTGGGCGTTTGTTTCTGCTAACCAAAAGTGCACCAACTCCTAACATATACACAGATGAACAAAAAACAACTACCTGAATAGCCAGTTCACACCATACTTTATAGAATGAAAGTCTGAAAATTGTAATTCCAAACCCCATGATCAATACGCATACAGTACCAATCAACAATATTTGTATTCCTTTATGCATTTTGGGTGTATTGGATGGAGTAGCTAGAAAATTCCAGGCAAACAATAACCCCAGAATATTAGCCAACATCACAGGTACATAATCAAACAGAGGCAACAACTTGAATGTATGCTTCCATACCAAATCAAATACATATCCCTGAAAATCAGCAATAACTACACCCGAACATAACACATACCCTACATAAAACAAATAAGTCTTATCCCGAACACTGGCATATATAAACAGATTGTATAAGACCATAACCAGTATAATACCCAGATATACCCCATTAGCCACATCGATAGGATGATTTTCCTCATATAATGTTCGGATCGTTGCAATTTGCATTGGAAACTGCATCGGCATACTATTCACTATACGTAGATAACATGTGATAGTATCTTTCGATGCATACTCAGGAGAAAAAAGAGAAAATATGTAGAAGTTACTTTTAATATCCTGCTTTGCATCCGGATAAAAAAAGCCGGCCTGCCTTTCATCTATAATAGTAGCACCAGAAGTTTTATAAAAGTTAACTTCCTCCAGTAAAGGATTGCTAATCTCCAATGCCCAGTCTTTGTTACTTTGATTTACAACTGTGAGCCTTAACCAGATGGCAGATGCAGTAGAACCCAGATCAGGGAGTCGGTCTGTTGTGAAGGGAGTAAAAGAAAAAGAATGAGGGGACTGTAGAAGACTATCAATGGTAAATACATGATTTACATCTTCCAGATAAGATAGATTCTTATAGATCCTGACAGACTCCTTTGTATTAGTTAAAACAATAGGGACATCAGTAGCTTTTAATAAATCAATATGTCCAATATATATAATCCAAAATATTATTAGTTTACTAAAAGTAAAAATACTTCTCATGTAGATTGTTTATTTTCATCTATCTCAGAAACAGTACACTTAACTAATTCAAAATCACGCAATTGAGGTAGTACGCGGCTCATTACGCCAACCACTCCCAGCGTCATAGTTCCTCCAAAAACAACAGATGGAACAAGCCCCAGAAGCTTGGCTGCTAATCCTGATTCAAAAGAACCAATTTCATTGGATGACCCAACAAAAATACTGTTTACAGCAGAGACCCTCCCCCTCATTTCATAGGGAATCATTAGTTGCAGAATAGTACTTCTTATAACAACACTCATAGCATCCAAAGCGCCACTCACAATTAATATCAGAAAAGATAAATAGAAATTTTTAGATAAAGCAAATAAGATCATACATAAACCAAAGCCGGCTACATATCCAAACAATCTTTTTCCGGTATTATACAGAGGAGGTCGATGTGCAAGCACTAATCCCATTACGGCAGCTCCTACAGACGGTGCAGCCCGAAGCAATCCCAGTCGTGTGGCACCATCCTGAAGAATACCCCAATCCTGTGATCCAACTGTTAGAATTTTTTCGGCAAATATGGGTAAGAGAGCAACTGCTCCACCAAAAAATACGGCAAACATGTCTAATGATAATGCCCCCATGATAATCTGATTCCGAAAGACAAAGCGCAACCCAGCCACAAGACGTTCCTGTAAGGTCTCTTGTGTAATTTTATGTTCTATTGGCTTCTTAGTGATAAACAATACACAGATAATTGACACAATCACCAATAAAACGACTACCCCATAGGAGACTACTGTACCATAATTAAAATTAGAGGCTGTTTTACTGGAATGAAAAACATGAGGAAGCCACTTCTGTGCAATAGCATAAATAAATCCACCCAAAGCAGGTCCAGAAACAGCAGCAGTTTGCCAGAAAGTACTGTTCCATGTAGCAGCATTCGCATACTGAGATTTTTCTACCAGTTCAGGCATAAAAGAACTTACTGCCGGACCACTGAAGGCACGGGCAATTCCTGTCATAAAGATAACGGCATAAATAGGAAATGTACCATATTGATGAAGGAAGTCACCAGGTTGTAATGTAAATAAAAATAGTAATCCCGCCCCTACCAGATACCCCATTAGAGTATACACAATTAGTTTTTTCCGACTATACAAATCTGCCAGATGTCCTCCATATAAAATAAGAGCCATAAATGGAATTGCTTCTGTTAGTCCTATAAGTCCCAGAGAAAGGGGATCTTTTGTCATTTCATATATTTGCCAGCCAACAACAGTACCTTGAATCTGAATTCCTAAGGTTAAAAAGAACCGCATGGCAAGAAATAATCTAAAGTCATGATTGCGCAAAACAACATACGCATCATAGTCACTTCTGGCAGATAAAGACATAAAGGATCAGAAATTGATACAAAAACTCTGGTTAGACAGTTAAAAGCTTCTGTATCAGAAAAAGATATATACTCAGCTACAAAGTAGATACAAAACAATAAACTTAGCAAAACTTACCTATAGTAAATCACAACACATAGTACACTTTCATCCTATTCAGATCGCATAGGTTATCATTCAGTACTTTACCCATCTATGGATAAATGCTCTTATGTATAGTAAATCATTTTTGTAGACTGTAGAAATTATTCCTTGAAGAAGATATTTAACATTAATCTATTTATCTTTTTCATCTCACATTACTAAGAAAGCAGTATATTTTAGTTACATTTTTTTAATCCTCACAATCAATAACTTACAAATAAAAAACCATATTTACCTGACTAAACAGTATAGAAAAACCAGTTATTCGCCTTTGCTCCGTATACGTGGCACAGTTTTTTATATATAAAAAATACATTAGTGTAGTGTAAAAAACTTTTTCCCAAGGTATAAACATGGCAGTCTGTAACAAAGTATTGGACTTATACGAGGTTCAGGAAGGATATTATGCTTGTGAGAATCAAGAACAAATAGCAGACTGGCTGTTTCAACACCCCTCTCTCTATAAAAAAATTCTTGAATCTTCGGAACAGGAAGCAAATGTGTTATCATTGGTAACATATGAGAAAGGAAGTTTCCATGTATACTTTCTGGTAAGTGAAGTAGTAATGGGAGAAAACTGTTTGTGGTTATTGTATGTACCAAACTATTTATCAAAACATTTCGACCTGCTTTGCTTTGCCCATCAGTACACTAATATGGATATAACAGAGTTATTTTCTGATATGTCTAACCAATTTACCAGTCTTAGTGCAGAAAAAGGTCATATTCTCCCGGTATCCGGTTGTAAACATTCTATTTTTACAGGTTTTATCTACGATACAGATTCTATATTTTCTAAGAATTAAGTTACTTATTCTTTTGCCATTTTTTCAGGCTGCCAGAGAGAAGTTTTCGATCTGAGCAGCCATTTCTTTATACATCCTTTTTCTAAATACTATCCAGTCTTCACTATATTTCCATCTGTTACCTCTAAGTTTAGAAATCACTATAAACAAATCGTCTCTTATACTAGAGGTACAAGAGACGATCCAAAATGATTATAACTGATTACTATTTACTACATATTTTCTCTGGTTACACCCATCTGTTCTACATGTTGTAAATGATTCTTCAACACAGGAAGCGTCTTTGTTGCAAAGGCTTTGATTTCAGGATCTGTAGCTTCTTGAGAAGCTTCTTCAAATTCTTCTACATCTTCTTTATGATCTTTTTTCATTTTGCTGATATACGCATCATCAAAGTCTTTACCTGATTTATCCTTCAAGTCATTTATTACTTGCTGATGTTTGTCTATCAATGCTGTTGGCAAAGAGATATTTTTGGAAGCAGCCAACGCTTTTAGTTCTTTATTGGCTTTTCCGTGATCTTTAATCATCATTTGTGCAAATTCCTTTACTTTAGGAGAAGAGCCTTTCTGAAGTGCTATATTCGCCAATTGAACTTCCAGCATTCCACCACTGGCAGCCTCTACCATAAATTCTGCATCATCTTCTTTTTTGTCAGCTACATTTCCAGAAGAAGTAGCTTCAATCCGTTCTTCATTCTGGTCTTCAGTTGTTTTCTTTGTATCTTCACGATTGGGTGATGGATCACATGCAAATAATAACCCTCCCAATGCCATTGTTACTAAGATTTGCGTTTTCATAATTATTCCTTAGTTTAAGGTTAATAAATTAGATTGTACTCTCAATCTTTGATACATGAGCTCCTGAAAAAAGTATTCCACCAGAACTCTCTATTTACCTTAAACCACCTGTATTCTTATCTAAAAAACACATTAATGATATATCTGTCACACTTTCTACAAGAATTATCCTGTTTCTACTTATACAAGTAACTGTTCTGATGCAACTGAAAAAATGTAGAAACATTTCTACTCAGTAGACAGGAAAATCTTACGCTAACATCATTTTTTATTCTTTCAGACCTATTTTACAAATTAATATTTGATAAAACAGGCAATTTACAGATCTGCAAACATCACTTGTTCTGTCGACAATATTTGCAGTTTCGTATAATTTTCCTTTTCAAATCTGGCAAAGCTATTTATATTCCCGCCTGCATTCCATCTTTAATCCAAACTATATGAAACGACTCTTTCTCACTCTGGTAATGCTGTCTACTATATTTGCGGCGTATAGTCAACAAAAAAAGCCAATTGCAAAAAAAACAAAAAAAACTCCTGTGACTACTCCTGTTTCTTCCGATAAACTTCAATATCCCAAAACTCAGAAGATTGAACATACAGATACATATCATGGTACTACTGTCGCTGACCCTTACAGATGGCTTGAGAATGATACAGCCAAAGCTGTAAAAGATTGGGTTACGGCAGAGAACAAAGTAACCTTCAGTTATCTGGATAAAATTCCTTACCGAAAAGACTTTCAGAAAGCGATAGAAAAAGTATATAACTATCCCAAATATTCTGCACCATTTCGCAAAGGAGAATGGTTTTACTTTTACAAGAATGATGGATTACAAAATCAGTCTGTTCTTTATCGGCAGCAGGGTCTTACTGGAGTTCCTGAAATGGTGATTGATCCAAATAAACTTTCTCCAGATGGCACTACACGTCTTAGTGCATTTTCTTTATCCAAAGATGGAAACTATGCCGGTATTGGCCTTTCGAAAGGCGGATCTGACTGGCAGGAATATTATGTAATGGATACAAAAACCAAACAAAATCTGTCAGATAAGCTGGAATGGGTAAAAGTATCTGGAATGGCATGGCAGGGGAATGGCTTCTATTATAGCCGATATCCCAAACCAGAAGGCAGTGAACTAGCAGCAAAGAATGAAAATCATCAGGTATGGTTTCATCAGGTAGGTACAGCACAATCTGCAGATAAACTGGTATTTGAAGACAAAAACAATCTTCAGCGATTCCATACTGTTCAAACAACAGAAGACGAAAAGTTTGTCATACTTACTATCAGTGACAGAAGCAAAGGGTTAGATGGCAATGCTGTTTATTATATGGATGACTTCAAAGGTCGGTTTGAACCTATGATTCAGGAAATTACCAATAACAGTTATGGTGTAATTGATAATGATGGCAAAGAATTGATCGTATTGACCAATGATGGAGCTCCTAATTACAAAATTGTCCGGTTTAATACAGAAACCAGTGCATGGAAAACCATCATTACTGAAAAAAGTGCCGTTTTAACAAATGCTACTATTGCAGGTGGTAAACTGTTTGTGTCCTATCTGCAGGATGTAACCAACCATGTGTATGTGTATGACCTGATGGGTAATCTGGAAAATGAGATCCAGTTACCAGGTCCAGGTACAGCAAGTGGATTTGGAGGGGATAAAGATGATACTTTTGTGTTTTACACATTCACTTCGTTTACTTACCCTCCCACTATCTACAAATATGATATTGCAACTAAAAAGAGTGAGGTATTCAGAAAGCCTGAAATACAATTTAATCCAGAAGATTATGAAACCAAACAAGTATTTTATCCAAGTAAAGACAACACCAAAATACCTATGTTCATTACCTATAAAAAAGGGATGAAGCTTGATGGTAACAATGTGACCCTTCTGTATGGATATGGTGGTTTTAACGTGACTCTCAACCCATCTTTCAGCCCATTCCTAATCCCATTCCTGGATCAGGGAGGTGTGTATGCACAGGCTAACTTACGTGGTGGTGGAGAATATGGCGAGAAGTGGCATGAACAAGGCATGAAGCTTAAAAAACAAAATGTTTTTGATGATTTTATCAGTGCCGGGGAATATTTGATTAGTGAAAAATATACATCAAAAGAAAAACTGGCGATCCGGGGAGGTTCAAATGGAGGTTTACTTGTTGGTGCGGTAATCAATCAGAGACCAGACCTATTTAAAGTTGCTATTCCTCAGGTAGGTGTAATGGATATGTTACGCTTCCACAAATTTACGATTGGATGGAACTGGATTGCAGACTATGGATCTGCGGACAATGCTGAGGAGTTTAAAGTGTTATATGGTTACTCTCCTATCCACAATATAAAAGAAGCAGCTTATCCCGCAACTTTGATTACAACAGCAGATCATGATGACCGGGTAGTACCAGCTCACTCATTTAAATATGCGGCTACATTACAGGAAAAACAAAAAGGCACTGCGCCTGTTCTAATTCGTGTAGATGTAAACTCAGGACATGGAGCATCCAATACACAAAAGAATATTGAAACTACGGCAGATATTTATTCATTTATATTCTATAACATGAATGTGAAACCTGTATTCCCACAGTAGTGTTCACTCTTTTAAAGTATTCAAAAGCCTCGCCCAAATCGAGGCTTTTGCTTTTCTATCCCTGTGTTTACTTTTTAAAATAACACAGACAAAAATAGAAATGCACTCTTTCTGTAAGTTACACAGTAGAGAAAACAAATACTACTCACTCATTTTAACCGCCTCTTCCATGAAATCCATTTTACTTTTGGTAATCATTCTCATTTTTGCTCATGTCACCCTTTGGGCTCAGAATGAAAAAAGCGTATTTACAACTCATGCAGGAGCTGTAAATGCATTTGCCAGAGATTATCAAAGTATTGGAATTAACCCTGCTAATCTCGGAATCAAACACACTTACAAAGTGGCCTTCTCATTTGGAGAACTTGGTGCAGGCCTTGGCTCCAGGTCATTGACTCAGTCTCAACTCAACAAGTTTATTACAGCTATTGATGAAACTCCGACATCTGAAGAAAGACAATCGTTTGTAGATGCCTTTGCCAATACAAATGCACTCAATTTAACTACAGATGTAACTCTTTGGGGTTTCTCAATTCAAATACCTAAAGTTGGTGGCTTTGCGGTTAGTAACAGACAGCGAGTACTCACTCATATAGGCCTCAATAAAACGTTTGCAGAAATCCTTTTTTTGGGGAAAGATGCTTCTATCTATCAAGATCCCACCTTTCAGGATAAGGTACTGGGCAATGAACCTATTGTATCCAGTGCGTTTTCAGGAAGCAAACTACAAATTGCAGCATTCAATGAATGGAATCTTGCCTATGGCATAACAGTACTTGAACAGGATGACTGGAAACTGGCAGTTGGCCTTGGATATAAGTATATACAAGGAATCGGCGTTCTAGACTTTGTTGCACAGGATGGTAAATTGCGGGCTTACAATGCGATGTCAGCTGTCTTTGGCGTTGATTATGGAGATTTGCCAACAAGTGATCCAAATTTCACTTACGTATCAGAGAAAGGAAATTTCCCTTTTTACAAGCCTGCGGGTACAGGACATGGCTTTGATATTGGCTTATCTGCAGACATTGGAGAGAAAGTGAAAGCCAGCTTGTCTGTTACCGACCTGGGAAGTATCAAATGGAAAAATAACCTGTTACAGGCACAGGATCAACCTCTGCGACCTATCCAGTCAGATGGCATGCAAACATTTAATATTTTTAGCCAGGCGGCTACAGTTTTGGGAGATGGAATGCTTACTTATCAGTCAGGAGGTACTTATACGGCTTCATTGCCAACACAACTTCGTGCAGGAATAGGATTTTTGCCAAACGAAAAGTTAGATCTGGGAGCTGACGTTGCTCTTCCCTTAAATGATGTAGCGGGTAATCTGCCTGAATACTATGCAGGTGTAGGCATTGGATACAAACCTGCATCTTTTATTCGAATCAACACAGGGGTTACCTCAGGAGCCGGCTATGGAGTAAATGTACCAGCTGGCATTAACTTTGACTTTGGAGCATACGAATTTGGATTTGGCACACGCAGTGTTAATGGTTGGCTGACAGAAAAGAATCCTTATGTATCAGCTCTTTTTGGAGTACTCCGGTTTAAAATCGGTAAAATTGAAAATGAGGAATAAAACAGCTCAGATATAAAAAATCCCTCTGAATTTATTCTTAGAGGGATTTTTTCATATCATTTTGCTTCAATTGGATCTTTACCTTTTTTGGGTATCTCCCTGCTATCCTCCTCTTCTTGAGCTGTTTGCCGGTATGGACTGTGTAATCGTACAGGACGTCCACTTTTCTTAGCCATACGCAGATTTAGAATTTCAACACCTAAAGCGAAAGCCATAGAGAAGTATACATATCCCTTAGGTACATGTGCACCAAAAGATTCAGCAACAAGTAAAACGCCAATCATTACAAGGAATGATAAAGCAAGCATTTTAATAGTTGGCCTTTTATTCACAAAGTCGGCAATGGCACCAGAGAAAATAAGCATAATGATTAATGCAATGACAACAGCAGTAACCATGATGATTACCTGATCTACCAAACCAACAGCGGTAAGAATAGAATCGAATGAAAAAACAATATCTATTAATACAATCTGAACTATAGCGGAAGCTAAACTCAGCCTGCGTTTACTGTCAGATACAGTTTCTTCCTCTCCCTCCAGTTTTTCGTGGATTTCAGTTGTACTTTTATACAGAAGGAATAACCCTCCTGATAACAATATCAAATCTCTGCCACTAAATCCGTGTCCTAATAAGGTAATTATAGGGTCTTTCAGACTTACCAGCCAGGATATGCCGAATAAAAGTGCGATACGAACAAAAAGTGCCAGTATAATACCTGTCGACCGAGCTTTCTTTTGCTCTTCACGAGGCAAACGGTCAGCCAGAATAGAAATAAAAATAATATTATCAATCCCTAGTACAATCTCTAACGCTGTCAGAGTTAACAGACTGACCAATCCTTCAGTAGTAAGCAGAACTTCAAAGTTCATTGGAGAAAATTAAATGTGACTTTAAAAAAACGGTTTTGAATGGTCGAAAGTTTTCGAATAGTATGCAAAGCTATCATATCACAGGTTGATGGCCAAATTTAGTTTCAGTAACCTGACAGTTTTGTCAAATTTCATCTTTTACATCAACAGTAAGAACCTGAAAATTAATTATTCAGAAACATTCCATCAGAAATCAAAATATTCTTCCTCTTTAGGTTTGGGAGCAGAAACTTTAGCAGGTTTAGCTGGAGTCAGAAAACTCTGACGGGTGTTACTCTTTTCTTCTGTTGTGGTTCGGGCCTGCATGTCTACTTTCATTTTGTCCCGCATAGCTTTGCTGTCATACCCAATTTTATAATTATCGGCGGTGCCATTAATACGTAGAAAAAGATTGGTGCCACCAGAAGTCTGCGAAGAGGTTTCCACTGTTTTCCTTTTTTGAAAAAATGTTTTTAAAGGTATACGTAAATGATAATCCATTACATTATCAAACGAATGTGTACCCTGTACAGATATAGTAGCGATGTTGGAATTAATTTCCATTAAGGGAATAAACACATTCCCTTTTTCTATGTGAATATTGTTCTGCATCTCCCCAAACCTCAGATTAGCCAGTTCACTTGCCTTGATAAATCGGGACAACTTTTGCATAGGCTCAAAGTTGACTAGCTGCCCATCCCGAATAGTGGTAAAGGCTTCTGCTACCAGTTTTTTGTTGTCAGAAATCAGATGTTCATTTAACACCAGATATGTTTGTATATGTGCATTTACCTTCCCATGTACATGTTGTGAACGAATAAAATCCTGGCCAAAATCTTCAAACATGTAAAAGACTTTGTCAATCTGAATATTATTCAGTTCTGCATTAGTACTCAGTTGTACCTGTTCCGGCTCCCTGGCATCCATACCTATACTCAGATTCATAGTTCCATCGGCTAACTGAAGCTGTATACCTTTACTGCGGGCTACTCCGTCATGTACATCCAGATCTCCCTGTATATTTTGAGCCTGGAAACGCCGAAGATGCATTTTATTTACCTGATATGTCAATGCCAGATCTAACTGGCGGGAAAGTCGAAAACGATACTGAGTAGTAGATTGTGCGACTTTTGTAGGATTTTCGGCAAGCAGTTCGTCAAGATTCAATAACCCAGACTGAAGATCTGCAACTATTCTTAATGCCTGATCATCCAGCAACAAATAGGATAAGATATTTTCAAACCTACCTTTTAACTGAAAATCAGAGTTCCCGGCATACCCTGAAAAACGTTGAATAACCAGATCGCTCTGATTAAAGGAGAAATCACCAGAAAGTTGGGTTAAACGAAGTGGCCGTTGAGTCAATGTAAATGCCACATTGTTTAACTGAATGGTTCCGGAAGTTCTGACAAAACGTCGTTGCAACTGACTACGCAAATCACTTAGATTACCTTCAAATCTGAAATTGGCGGTAAGTAATCCGGAGCCATCCCGAATGCCATAGGGAAAAAATGCAGTAACTGCACCTATATCTAAGGTTCCTCTAAAATCAAACGCCAGATGTGGATTATTAAAGTTTTGCAGTGAAACATTTCCAGAAAAAGACCTTCCATCCAGTTTACCCTTTATATTTTTCAATGTCAGTGAAGAAGAAGATCGGTTTTGCTTATTTCCATTGCTATATGCACCAGTCAGGTTTGCCTGTTCTATTCGCTTTTTTAGCCTTGTTTCATATATAGATGCATTACGACAACCAAACTGCACATCTACTTTTGGAATAGAACGTCCTTCTGTATATCCTATTACAGACCCTTTAAAGTATATCTCACCCTGACTCTGATAAGATGCATAAGTTTTAGAAATAGATTCAGGTAGCAATGAGGTTATAGTTTGTATATCTGTCCTTTTTCCTTCAATCTGAAGATCAATAAAAGAGTGTGGTTTGGCCGCATGATAACCCATTACCTGAAACTCAGAAGAATTGACAAACACTTGTGAAGGCTGAATCAGAAGTTTACGTTTTTTGTAATCATACTGCATCTCACTGTTAAGATGTAACTGTTTATTTACAAAATAAGCGTCTTTTCCAGTCCGCACGTACTGACTTTGCAGATCTCCTTTAAGATAAATCAGGTAATCTTCATTTTTTACAAATAACCGGGCATCTGTTTTCTGGATAAGAAATCTGTGATCCTGTGCTATACTTTGGTCTATATATGAAAACTTCACATTCTGAAGACGAATACGTCTCAGATCAAATTGTACATCATTGGAAGAGGAAGATTGTTTATCAGAAGAAGACTTAACAATATCATAGTTCACTTCCTCTTTTGCATTTGTATATAACTGTACTTCTGCATCCTGAAGTATAATCTGGTCTATAGCCAGATCATCTCCAAACAAGTTACTTAAACTAAACAAAAAGGATAAGTTTCCTGCCTGAGCCAGTTGTTGAGAACGGGCAGGCAGAGATCCTTGTATACGAATATTCTGACAGACAATGGAAAGATGGGGGAAATTTTGCCAGAGAGACACTTCTATCTTCGCAATTTCAACTCTGGTTTTCAGACCCTTGTTAACCTCTACAATAATTTTCTGAATAATATCATCCTGATAAACCTGTATAATTATAGTTAGCAGTACGGCTAATCCTATTAGTGTACTACCGCCATAAAGAAATAGTCGTTTAATCCAAAGTAAAGAGCGACTCACAATCAGGAATGGAAATAAAAGTCAAAATAAGAGAAGGACACAAATATTCTGCAAAGGTACAGTCTGTAGACCAATTAAAAAAACATACCCTTCATATGCCGTACCTTGAAAAATCCACTTCATTGTGGTTAAAAATACAGTTAGGTGGCATAGATGCTCAAAGATTTACTTATTTTTAGCGCCAATCTGTCTTTATCACTAATACTAACTATCTATGTATACAATTGAAAATGAGTTACTCAAAATAACTATTAATCCCAAAGGTGCCGAGCTAAGCAGTATTTTTCATAAACAATATAAACTGGAATACCTGTGGCAGGCAGATCCTGCCTACTGGGCCAAAAAGTCGCCTGTATTGTTTCCGATAGTAGGTACGCTCAAACAAAACACTTACTACTTTAATAATAAAGCATATCATCTCTCCCGCCATGGGTTTGCCAGAGATCGTTCTTTTATTGTATCCCAACAACAGGAAGATGCCATTACGTTCGCGTTGACTTCTGATATGGAGTCATTGGAAATATACCCTTTTGTATTCGAGTTTCTAATACACTATCAACTTCAGGATAATCGTGTACTTGTTACCTATGAGGTTGTAAACCCAGCAAGTGAAGATCTGTATTTTTCTGTGGGAGGCCATCCTGCTTTTAATGTCCCTTTGGTTCCTGACACTACATATGAGGATTATTTTCTGCAATTTGAAAAAACAGAGATGTTAAATGTGTGGCCTATCACAGCTGACGGTTTAATAGAAGACAGGCCCGAACCGTTTTTAGGAGAGACTGATGCATTACCTCTGAAAAAATCTTTATTCTACAAAGATGCTCTGGTATTCAAGCATTTGCAGTCATCCCGTATATCGTTACTTTCTGCTAAAACGGAGCATGGGCTGGAAATGGCATTTGAGGGATTTCCTTTCTTTGGAATCTGGGGAGCTAAAGATGCGAACTTTGTGTGCTTGGAACCCTGGTGTGGTATAGCAGACCCTGTATCAACAAATCAACAACTTCCTTATAAAGAAGGTATTATAAAATTATCAACTCAATCCCGCTGGAAACAAAACTGGCAGTTGACTCTCTTTTAACAAGAGTCAAACTGCCAGTATTTCCCCTCTACCATATTTATTTCTTTGTGGGTATTATCTTCTGCGAGTAGCAGTAGTGTAGCGGCCTTGCTTTTCCCTCATTCCATTCCAATATGTTTTAAAATCTGACTGATTATAGTTGTCTTTATGAGACAATAAACTCACGTTTATTATATACACACCTACAGTGAGTATAGAGAGGATAATAATAATTGCTGCCATAGTCGTTCCTCAGTTTAGATAATTAATCAAAAGCTCTCTGACAGGTTATATTTAAAATACTATGCCAGTTATCTACATTCACAAAATATTCACGAATATTTCTTCCTATACGTTCAACTATATACCTTTGTCAGACTAATGATTA
Source organism: Xanthocytophaga flava (assembly GCF_030068545.1). Lineage (NCBI taxonomy): Bacteria > Pseudomonadati > Bacteroidota > Cytophagia > Cytophagales > Rhodocytophagaceae > Xanthocytophaga > Xanthocytophaga flava. The sequence goes on from NZ_JASJOR010000021.1 coordinate 19,321, forward strand.
CACAGATGAAACCAACTATTCAGATCAATAGAGAAAGACTGGAAAAAGTGGCAACGATTCTGAAAACAGTTGCGCATCCTACACGTCTGGCAGTGATTGATTTATTAGGCACACAGGAACGTATGAGTGTGAATGACATGTGTGAGATTCTGAACTGTGAGCAATCACTTTTATCGCACCACTTGATTGTGCTGAAACAACGAGGAATTCTTCACTATGTAAAAGAAGGACAGAATGTCTATTATTCTCTTAAAGATAAGGATATCCTGAAATTGATTGCCTGTATTGAAAATTGTGATTGTTCTCTGTAAGTAATCTATAAAGAGTAAGAACAGCTATGAAAAGAGCTGTTTTTTTTGACTTTGTATATGAAGGTTTCTTCATATAATAGATAATCTCTATAAAATTAGTGTAGATACTGCTGTCTATTTTTAATTAATACTATATTGCTGTATAAGCATGGAAACCATTGGTTATTTGGGTGCTTTATTAATGGGAATGTCTCTTGGATTGATTGGAGGAGGAGGATCGATTCTCACTGTTCCTATTCTGGTATATCTTTTTGCCATAGACAGTGTTGTAGCAACCTCTTATTCATTATTCATTGTCGGCCTGACCAGTCTGATAGGATCATTTAGTCATATTTCGCGTGGCAATATTCATTGGCGAGCTGTAGTGTTGTTTGGTATTCCCTCTCTTTTGAGTGTTTATACTACCAGACATCTAATAGTACCACTGATCCCTGAAACATTGGGAACTATAGGTCACTTTATAGTAACAAAATCTATTTTTCTACTCATATTCTTTGCTATAGTTATGCTACTAGCTTCTTATTCTATGATACATAAACCAAGGCTATTGCAAAAAGAGGAACAGGAAGAGGCATCTTTGCGTTATCCAGTAATTATATTAGAAGGGATACTGGTAGGTGGAATAACAGGTTTGGTAGGTGCAGGTGGTGGATTTCTTATTGTACCTGCTCTGGTTTTGTTAACGCATCTATCCATGAAACAAGCTATTGGAACCTCTCTGGTCATTATTGCATTAAATGCATTAGTTGGTTTTATAGGCAGTCTTCATTGGGGCGATGTAATTGACTGGAAATTTTTGCTTGTATTCTCAACTATTTCACTGGTTGGAATTCTGATTGGGAGCCGGCTTTCTTTTAAAATTAGTGGTACACAGCTTAAACCTGCTTTTGGCTGGTTTGTGCTAGTAATGGGTCTTTACATAATTGTAAAAGAATTATTTCTGAAATAATGATAATTACTACATAAACAGGCTTAGAATCATAACGACTTTTAGTAAACGATAAATCAATTTGAGAATAGCTATCTATGGTTTGAGAGTATTTTGGTCATAGTATTTATAGATATCCCAATGTGTCATTCTTCATCAAACAAAACCTAACCATGCTAATCGAACAAATATATACAGGATGTTTAGCTCAGGGAGCTTATTACATCGAAAGCAAGGGAGAAGCGGCTGTAATCGATCCGCTCAGAGAAGTGCAACCCTATCTGCAACGAGCCAAACGAAATGGATCTACCATCAAATACATCTTTGAAACCCACTTTCATGCAGACTTTGTCTCTGGTCACCTGGACTTAGCCAAACAAACCGGAGCTTCTATCATTTATGGTCCGAATGCCAATCCTGCCTTTGAAGCCATCATTGCTAAAGATAATCAGCAGTTTCAACTCGGAGAACTCACCATTCGGGTACTGCATACTCCCGGACATACCCTGGAATCGAGCTGTTTTCTATTGATTGATTCACAAGGCAACTATCAGGCAGTCTTTACCGGGGATACGCTTTTCATTGGGGATGTAGGACGCCCGGATCTGGCTCAAAAATCAAGTTTGACCATGGAAGATCTGGCTGGTTATCTATATGATTCATTACATACCAAACTCATGCCTTTACCTGATGACGTGATTGTCTATCCAGCCCATGGAGCAGGCAGTGCCTGTGGTAAGAATATGAGCAAGGAAACGTCTGATACACTGGGTCATCAGAAACTAGTCAACTATGCTCTGAAAGCTACTAACAAGGATCAGTTTATCAAAGAAGTAACCGATGGATTATTGCCTCCTCCTTACTATTTCCCACAGAATGTGCAGCTTAATAAAGAAGGCTATGAAAGTGTAGAAAAGGTTGTATCGCGAGGATTGACTCCTCTGAATGCAGATACATTCGAACTAGTCGTCAACGAACAGCATGCTCTGATTCTCGATACACGAAAGCCTCAGGTATTCAAAGACGATTTCATCCCCAATTCGATCAACATTGGCATTGATGGCGATTTTGCGCCCTGGGTAGGCACATTGATCACTGACATCAATCAACCCATTGTGCTGGTAGTGGAAGCAGGCAGAGAAGAAGAAGTGGTCACCCGTTTGTCCAGAGTAGGGTATGATCATACATTGGGATATTTACAGGGAGGTATACAAGCATGGAAAGAAGCTGGAAAAGAAATCGATCAGATTGAATCAATCTCTGCCGATGAATTTGCTTCCCGCTTTCAGAACGGTAACTTACAGGTAAAAGATGTACGTAAGCAAAGTGAATATGAAGCAGAGCATATGGAAGGAGCAGAGAATGTACCGTTAGCCTATCTGAGTGAACATATGGCTGAGTTTTCCAAAGCAGAGCCTGTTTATATTCATTGTGCAGGAGGATATCGGTCTATGATTGCCGCTTCGATTCTCAAAGCCAGAGGATATGACAATATCATTGATGTAGCTGGTGGATTTAAAGCTATTGCACAAACCAACATACCCAAGACTAGTTATACATGTCCTTCTACCTTGTGATAAGGTAGACATTTTCTCTTTTACATGTATTCTAACTTATTTATTTTATGTTTGTTATAAAATAAATAAGTTAGAATACTTCTTACGTTTTATTGAATAACTGCTCCCTTATAATTCTATTATCTGGAGATCAGACACTCCATTTATTCTTCATCCTGTGTTTGCACCGTTTGTTCATTTTCCCAAAAATCCAGTACTATTTTCTATTATTTTGAAGGGTATTCCTTTTACCTTGTTCTACTCTATATTCAGCCAATGTTAGCAAACAGTCACCCGGTTCCTTCAAATATTATATCCCGTAACTGTCTGGGAATCATTGCCATCCTTTTGTCTCTCTCTGCTGGACTTGCGTATATCTTTCAGGTAAAAATAGGTGATATCTGCACAGTCAGAACCTTTGTTACTTGGCTTAGTGGTATGATCTTTTGGACTCTAGCAATACCCTTCCTTAGCAAACAAACCCAACACTACTTTAGCAAACAATTCCTCTGGGTAAAAAGTCTGCTGGCAGGTCTTGTGGTATGCATTATCAATCAGATTTTTGTGCGATTTAGTATCAATGCAATTTTATGCTTAGTCTTTGGGTGCACAGACAATCAAACAAGTTGGACATTTAATGTACTTCAAAATAACATCCTGATTAACTTCATTTGCTATTGGTGTATAGTTGGACTTACCTACATATCATTGCAGTTTCAAGCATCTTATGATACAACTTCTTCTATAAATTTTCAATCTGAATCCCATTCTGAAAACATTTCCTTTATAACTACTGTTTCTGTCAAAAATGGATCTGTCACCACACATATACCTACACAGAAGATATTCTGGATAGAGTCTGACAACAACACTGTAACATTTGTGTCCGAACTTGGAAAATTTGTCAATTACCAATCTCTTCGATCACTGGAAACACAACTTGATCCTGTCGATTTTCAACGAATACATCGTTCTATAATTGTCAATCGCAAGTATGTTCATAAAATACAGGCCCAGTCCAGTGGAGATGCACTAGTCACCCTAACCACCGGTGATCAGCTTCGCATGAGCCGTCGTTACAAAACCATTTCACCGAATACCCTGTAATTGCAACCTCTCTCCCTGTCTGATTTTTCAGAGCCATAAATGACGCATTCTTTTGCTGAAAAACGGTAAAACAATGCATACTACAACTTATCTGCTTACACTCTTTCTAATAGAGTTCACAGGAGTATTATATGCTCAGGACACAACCTATCTTAGTAAACCTCCTTTAGAGATTCAAAAACTGGAAGGATCCATTATACTGGATGGTCTCAGTGATGAAGCTGCCTGGCAAACTATTCCTCCCTTTCCATTTGTAGTGTTTGAACCTGTATGGGGTACTTCGCTAACTGAAAAAACAGAACTGCTTATTACACACGACAACCAGTTTGTCTATGTTGCTGGCAGATGTTACACCAAAGACTCCAGCACCATTGTAGCCCGTACATTAACACGTGATGGCTGGCGTGGAGATGACTGGGTAACTATTCAGTTTGACTCTCGCTTCGACCATCAGAACGCACTCGTTTTTTCTATTTATCCCTTGGGGAGTCGCTATGATATGGCGGTTTCAAAAGACGCAATCGAACTGGGAAGCAGTACGTTTAACAGTGCCTATAATATGATTTGGGAAGCAAAAACAGTAATAAACAAAGAAGGCTGGTTCTTTGAATTAAAGATTCCTTTATATAATCTTCGTTTTCGTGAAGGAGCCAATGGGGAAGTAAAAATGGCTATTAGTGCTACCCGTGCCATTCAATACATACAAGAATATCATCAATTTCCTGCGATTTCACGCAATGTCATTGATGCGATTACCAAACCATCTGTTAAACAACCCGTCCTATTTAAGGATCTACCCCATCCTTCTCTTTTTCTGCTCACTCCATACATAGCTACAAGTACCTCCCGACAACAACTATGGAATAAAACTAAAAATAACTTTATACCAGATCGAAAAAATACTATACAACTTGGCCTTGATGCTAAAATTGGAGTTTCGCCTTATTTGACACTTGATGCAACTATTAATCCGGACTTTGCCCAGGCAGAAGCAGATATACAACAGGTAAACCTAAGTCGGTTTAGCCTTTTTTTTCCTGAACGACGGTTATTCTTTCAGGAACAAGCAGGGTTATTTGAATTTAATCTGGGTGATGCAAGCCAACTATTTTACAGTAGACGCATTGGAATCGATGATGGTAAGCTTACTCAAATTTATGGCGGCCTTCGTCTTACAGGCAAGTTAGGAACCCGAACAGATATTGGTTTATTGACAATGCAATCAGCATCTCCTTCCTCAGAGGCTGCCAACACATCAGCTACGGAGAATTTTGGTGTATTTCGCCTCAGACATAAAGTAGTAAATGATCGAAGCTTTGCAGGAATGATGTTTACCAGTCGTATTGGTGCCAAAGAACAGAATTATACCTATGGAGCAGATGCACTGCTAAACATTATCAAAAATCAGTATCTCTTATTTTCACTTGCTAATGCAGTAACCTATACTTCAGGTAAATCAAAAGCAAATGCCATAGGCCAAAGCCGATTATCTGTACTGTGGGAAAATCGGAAGAGAACAAGATGGATACACCGTCTCAATTATATATTCTCAGGAAAAGACTTCAATCCGGAAGTTGGATTTGTAGATCGAACGAACTTTCACGCAATAGCTGGTGCACTTCATTTTGGCAAGTTTTCCAAGGGTCGAAAAGGTTTGTTCCAGTACCAGAGATGGACACTGGCTCAAGGTAATAGCTACTGGAATGCACAAACAGGGAAATTAGAAAGTCTTACAGCAGGAATGTCATGGAATGCCAATACATTTCTGGGAACCAATTGGAATGTATCTGTTGCTACCTATTATGAGTATCTTACAGACACATTAGAGTTTGGCAAAAAAGTAGTTATTGTACCGGGGCGTTATAACTTCTCCTCAGCATCTTTGCTTATTTTACCTCCACTTGCCCATAAGATTAGGTTGCCAGTTGGAATAGGAGAAGGTAGCTTTTATGGGGGTCGTAAATTTTTCTTCAGCTTCAGCCCTATTTTCAGCATGGGCAAACATCTGGAGATACAGACAGGATATGATCTTACCTACCTTCGTTTTCCAGATAAAGATTTATACAACACCATTCACATTGGAAGATTGAAAGTTAATTATGCTCTGGATCTTCATTTTTCAGCGAGTGTAAATATTCAATACAATAGCAATGAACAAAAGTTCTTTACCAATGCCCGCTTCCGATATAATTTTGGAGATGGACACGATCTCTACCTTGTATGGAATGAGAATCTGTTATCGAACCGGCAAGTAGAAGGACGAATCCATCCTTTATCTGACCAACAAACTATCTTGTTAAAATACTTCTTTACTTTTCAACCAAGGCGTTTATACAAAAAACATTCTGGTCATAAAAGTAGTTGAGCGAAGTTCTGTTCAACGGACAAGACGACTAAAACTTTGATAATCCAGAGATGAAATCACTAAGCTATTATTTCAGAAGCACTATCAGAATAAAGTACATCTGGAGCCTGTACGAAAAAACAGATAAAACAAAACGTCCTGCCAGTACTATAGTACTGGCAGGACGTTTTGTTAAGGATTTTATTTTTATCTTATATAGTACCTTTTTTCATTTCTTTTACGGCATAGTCAGCAGCACGAGCAGTCATAGCCATATAGGTCAATGATGGATTTTGTGTAGAAGTAGAGGTCATGCAGGCTCCATCTGTTACAAATACGTTCTTACAGGCATGCATTTGGTTCCATTTGTTCAGGATAGACGTTTTAGGATCTTTACCCATACGCACACCTCCCATTTCATGAATGTCCAAACCTGCTGCCTGCTTTGAGTCTGAAGCTTTGATGTTTTTGAAACCAGCAATGGTGAACATCTCTGTCATCTGCTCAATATAATCTTTCACCATTTTATCATCATTGTCATCATATCCTACAGAAATACGCAATTGAGGAATGCCAAATGGGTCTTTCAGATTGCTATCTAGTGCCACAAAATTGCTTTCTTTTGGAATGGTTTCTCCCATCATGTGAGAGCCTACATACCATCCATCCAGAATAGGTTTCACCAGATTCGCTTTCAGGCTTGCCCCAATACCATCCTGATTGGTATGACTCATACGTCCGGCACTAAATCCTGCCGCATATCCACGCAGGAAGTCCATCTCCTGTTTATAGACATTACGGAATCGCGGGATATAAGGACTATTCGGACGACGGCCATCTGTAGTAGATTCCAGCATTCCATCATATTCTCCAGAGATACGTGCTCTGTAGTTATGGAAAGCCACATATTTACCTAATACACCACTATCATTACCTAATCCATTCGGGAAACGACTGGAAGTAGAGTTTAATAAAACCAGGTTGGTATTTAATGCAGCAGCATTTACAAAGATAATACGAGCATAAAATTCCATCATTTTATGAGTAGTAGCATCTACCACTCTTACTCCTACTGCTTTACCTTTTTTTTCATCATAGATAATGGAGTGTACTACTGAATTAGGGCGTAGTGTCATTTTACCAGTTTTAGCAGCCCACGGAATAGTTGAAGCATTGCTGCTAAAATACCCGCCATACGGACAACCACGTTCACAAATGGTACGATGCTGGCATTGAGCACGACCTTGTTGAAAGTGAATAGGTTGAGGCTTGGTAATATGAGCCGCACGTCCCATGATTACATGACGATCCTTATAATGGCCAGCCATCTGCTTCTGAAAATAGCTTTCTACACAGTTCCACTCATGAGGAGGTAAGAACTCTCCATCCGGTAATGTAGCCAATCCATCTTTGTTTCCACTGATACCTGCAAACTTCTCTACATAACTATACCAAGGAGCCAGATCAGCATATCGGATAGGCCAGTCTACAGCAAATCCATCCCGAGCCGGACCTTCAAAGTCAAAGTCACTCCACCGTTGTGTTTGGCGAGCCCAAAGCAAAGACTTCCCTCCTACCTGATAGCCTCTTATCCAGTCAAACGGTTTTTCCTGTACATACGGATGTTCAGCATCTTTTACAAAAAAGTGTGTAGTACCCTCATAAAAAGCGTAACACTTACTCACGATAGGATTCTGTTCACGAATTTCAAGAGGCAATTGTCCTCTATGCTCAAACTCCCATGGATTAGTCACTGTAGTAGGATAATCCACTATATGTTTTACATCTCTTCCACGTTCCAATACCAGTGTCCGAAGACCTTTACCTGTTAGTTCTTTTGCAGCCCAGCCACCACTAATACCTGATCCGATTACAATAGCATCGTAGGTAACTTCTTTTATTGCATCTATTGCGATATTTGCCATTTCTTTGGTAGATTATTTTTTAGGAGAAACAGGAACACAGCCATAATAATGACCTGGAACCATTTCATAGTGGGTAAGATTAGTCATCACATATTCAGAAGTCAGATATCCACGAATGGTCAGCCCTTTTACCATTGAATAAAAACCCTTCTGATCAGGGCTGGCTTCCATTTCGTTTAATACACTGATTCGTTGTCCGGTATCACAGGAAGCAAATGACTTGGTAAACTTCTTTTGCGCCGCTGTATCTACAGCAGCCAAACCACTGGAGAAAAATTCCTGGTTCTTCTTATCCATACAATCGGCCACGATCTTCTGAATAAAATTGTGTACACCCAATTCTTTTGCACCAGGCGTATCTGTAACCGGAATGATTGTTTCGGTCACTTCAGCCAGTAATACACTTTCTTTAGGAGAAAAATACGATGAACTAAGGGATACAGATCTTTCGTTCCAATTTTCGGCCCAGGCAGGAAGGCTTACCAGTCCGCCAAAAGCCACTGCCACATTTTTCAGGGCTGCTCTTCTTTTCATTGTTTAGGAGTTGTAATAAAGAGATTGCTTTTAATATAGGCCTTGTTCAGACACTCCAAAATGTCTTTCGTAACAGAAATATCCTTTTTTGTTAATCTTACCTGCCTCACCTGGAAAGGCGGAGAAGATGTTAACAAAAAATTTCCTATTTCCTCGAAAGATACATCAAATAGAAGAATTATCAGAGATTATTATATTTTTTATTAGCATTATCCCTATTTATAGTTTTTTCTCCTTCAGCTCTCAAACTTGCCAAACAAATAATCAAGCAACTTTCAGGTAATTATTATTGCTGCATTTATTTACTTATTTGTGAATCCAAAATCACTGCAAGTCTATTCTCAGATCGCTATAAAAAACCAAATACCCACTTAAATCGTCAATACCTCAATAAATTATATAAGTCTACACAGGAATAGTGCCAAAAATTAAAAAGCTATATACAAAAGTGTAAACTCTTTTCTCAAATAGTAAAAGGACTTCTATTTTTGTTGCACTAACTTAATTTCTACTTTACTTTCATGAAAAAAAGCTTTCTTATTGTCCTACTGCTATGCAGTGTGTACACGTCATTTGCACAGAAATCCTACACCAAACATCCAAATACCTCTCAAAAAGGCTGGCATGAATTATTTACCTCAGACCTTACCAATGCTATTTATCCAAAAGGCGTATGGAGTGTATCAGAAGGAGTGTTTACTGCAACGGAAGATCAGGCCCTTTGGAGCAAAAATATGTATGAGAACTTTATACTGGATCTCGAATTTAAAAATGCAGACGGAACTAACAGTGGAGTAATTGTGCACACCAGTAATCTGGAAGACTGGATACCAAATTCCGTAGAAATACAAATAGCGGATGATTATTCAGAACAATGGTCTAAAGCCCCTGCCAACTGGCAATGTGGAGCTGTATTTGGGCATCAGGCAGCGAGCAAAAAAGCAGTAAAGAAAGCAGGTGAGTGGAATCACTATACGGTAACCTGTGTGGGGAGAAAAATCTGGGTAGTATTAAATGGAGAACTGGTAAATGAATGTGATATGAGTAAATTCACTTCTGGTAAAACCAATCCAGATGGCAGCGAAATCCCATCCTGGTTAAGCAATCCGCTGGCAGAACTACCACTAAAAGGTCATATTGGTTTTCAAGGTAAACATGCAGGAGCACCTATCTATCTAAGAAATATTAAAATCAAAGAATTAAAATAATCCCCAAAATTTATATCCTCCCTTATCCGATCAATATGACTGGATAAGGGAGGGTTCTCTTTTAAACAAAGATGAAGTTAGGGTAATAATCCCTGCTTAGTCAACAGGTTCCGTTCTTTTTCCAGATCATATTCAGCCTGCAAATGCATTAACTCTCGTGCCGAATAACCGAACTCCTGTTCCAATAATAAGGCAACACGGCTATTCAAATCTCTCTTCCCATTCAGTATATCACAAAACTGACTTGCGTGCATACCCATTTTCTGAGCTGCGAACGATGAAGAAATCTGTCCCTGAGTTAAATAACTTTTTATGATCAGCCCCGGATGGATTGTCATTTTCTGCATAATAATCATAGTAACAGCGAGGAAAGGTAGTGTGACTTAAAAAACAACTGCATTTGGACTACTATACCAACAGTTACTTTTAGCAAATTTACTTAATTTGTCTGTACAACAAAGAGATTAGACTCTTTCATGTTTCAATTTCATATTTTCTATATAAATAACAACCTCTTATTCATATAAAACCTTACCTCAAACTTTATAGTATATAAATAATCTGCCTTAATAGAATTTAGATCTTATTCAGATAGCCATTCTCTACAGCCAAGTAATAAATACTATAATCTATAGAATAATTGCAATAGAAAATACAGGAACACCCTTTACTTAAGGATTATCGGTAAGGCGATTTTATTTTTTAGAGAAAAGAGAATCTACAATTAACCTTATACAGATCCACAGATAGAAAAAGATAAGAATACTATCAATTATTTTTCCTATTTAGCTAAGTTATTTACGTCTGCCTATTACTAATTGATATATCATTCCACTTTACGAACCAACTTATTCAATGAGCATGACAACTTCTGCTAAAATTTCTGTTCTATTAGATCACGATGGCTCTGCTGATGATTTTTTATCTATGGTATTACTACTTTTGATGGATAATGTAGACCTAATAGGGGTTTCTATCACACCTGCAGATTGTTATGGAGAAAATGCAGTAGAAACCACATTAAAACTATTGTCAAAAGCAGGTAGATTAGATATACCTGTTGGCTTGGGCAATTTACATGGTATTAATGCATTTCCTTCAGAGTGGAGGGCCAGACCCAAAATACTAAATGCGCTTCCTTTACTTATCACTATTGATACCACGGCTTCTGTATCTACAGTTGTATCAAGCCAGGTATTGCTCACTCAAAAGTTAAAAGAGGCAGAAGCTCCTGTAAGCATACTGCTGACAGGTCCTTGTACCAACCTAGTCCAGGTGCTAGCACAAGATCCATCTCTGGCACAAAAAATAGGTAGTGTAGTATGGATGGCAGGAGCAATAGATGTGGTTGGAAACGTAAGAACCTTTAACCATGATGGAACAGCCGAATGGAATGTATTCTGGGACCCTATTTCTTCTGCCAAGCTTCTGCAATATTCTTTGCCGCTCACATTTATTCCATTGGATGCGACGAATGCAGTTCCTGTAACATTTGATTTTTTAAAACGTCTGGCATTACAATCCAATCACTTTTATTCAGACCTGGCTGGTCAATTCTGGGCAACTACTATAGATACCATCCCATCTTATGACTATACCTATTTTATGTGGGATGTATTAGCGACTAGCTATCTGGCTATTCCGGAAGCCTTTACTACAGAAACTATTGAAATAGACATTTTATCTTCCGGACCTGGTGCAGGTAGAACTTATCGGAAACCAGGTTCCGGACAGTGGGTTACGATTGCGACAGGAGTTACCAAAGATCACTTTTATACCTATCTGCTGGATAAATTTAACCAGAATCCTACTACATAACCCAGCCTGTATACTTGTCAGACAAAATTATCTGGCAAGTATGCTTATCACAAAGAAATATCTCTATTAGCCCAATTCAGCTATAAGTTTTTGATACATAGCAAAGGCAGGTTTTGGTGTATAGTCATCCTGCATAATACCAAACTGATGAAATATGTTAGGGTTCTGAGAATCTGTATCTCGGAGGCCAAACAACTCATAATGCGTCACATTCATTTCTATCTGGTATTCATGAATCGCCCGTATTACACATTCAAGTACCTTTGCCTGTTTCTCTGCTGAACGTTCAGGAGAAGTTGCCCATCCATTCTCAGTAATATGTATAGGTACTACAAATGGAATATTTGCCTCTGCCAGACTGATGTACCTGAAATGATTTAACACAAACCGAACAGCCTCTTTCAATTCATCGAGAGCCACAGGACGAAATACATCTGGAAAGAAATCCAATCCCACATAATCCAGTGACTCATAAAATACAGGTGTAGCTAATCGGCCAATCTCTCTCCAGAAATCATTTGCAGGATCAAATGTTGGAACAGCATTAAAGCCAACCTCAATAGGTAACCCTCCTTTTCGAATTACTTCTCTTGCTGCAATTACCCCCTTAACCACCGCTTCCCTGACTCTAGGATAGTCCCCATCCACAACAGGGATATTGTGCAGATTCGGCTCTTCTGTAATCTGCACTTTTGCTAAATGTCTCCCATATTGGTTAATTATATTTCTTATAAAATTTATCCATCCCTCTATATCTCCCTCCTTTGATTGGTATCCTACTACCAAATCCATCTTCCTTCCATTATTAAGATATTGTAACGGATTTGCAGGAGTCCATTTATTCGTACTGCCAAAGCTAGTATAACATCTTACCAAAAATAGAGAAAGACTACCCTGCAACTTTGCCAAAGCATCATTTACTAGACTAGCATTATCTGGCTTTGCTACAGTTAATCCTGCTTCTGTACCGGAAGTCCCACCCGGATAAATACCAAAAATTAGTTTACGGCTCATTTTTATATCTAAATAGATGTATAAAGTACAAATATACATCTATTTAGATATAAAACACAATATTTTCACTATTTATTTCGTATATTTACATCGTTTTCGATATATCTTTAGTAATATGAATAAAGCAGTACAACTTCTAATAGCCTGGGATGCATTTGAAGAGAAGCATCCAAATTCAAATCTGGATGACTTTTGCAGATTTTTCCTTTCTCAAAACAAGCAACCCCAACCAGCAGGTGTTCAAAGCAGAGGTCTGTTGCTTAAGACGCTAGGACGTATAACCAGTGCATTTAGCCTTTATCACAAGGCAGCAATGAACAAGACAAATTTACCCTCTCCTGACTTGTTTTATTTTCTTAACGGGCTCGCATTTTTAGGTGAAGTACGTAAAACAGAACTGATTAATTATTTGTTGATGGAGTATACAACAGGTATGGAGGCCATTACCCGACTACAGAAAGAACACCTGATTCAGGAACGTGCAGATGAAAGAGATGGAAGAGCTAAACTCATTAGTTTAACAGAGAAAGGAAGAAAGACGCTGGCAGATTGCTACGAGTATGCCTCAAAAGCCAGTGAGATGGTTTTAGGAGATCTGGATGAGGATTCTATTCAACTTTGTATTCATTTACTGAAAGGTATAGAAGAGAAGCATTCCAAGTTGGCAATAGAACTCAAAAACAAAGATTTTGATAATATGTATACACAAGTTTGCCAAGCAGATAAAGAATAAAAATACATTTCAGGATTCTGTCTCAATAGAAAATCTACCTTTATGGATATAATTAGTACCACTTCAACCAATACACGAAGAAGCTTTCTTAAGAAAATAACCTTTGCAGGAGTAGGCTTAACCTCTGGCCTTTCGCCTATTTCTCTCGCATCCGAAAACGCATTCAGACATATACCTCCTAAAAAAGGATTAGTTATACTATTTCAGGGAGACTCGATTACAGATGGCAATCGTGGCCGTAATGATGATCCTAATCATATCATGGGACATGGGTATGCCTTTTCTATTGCCAGCCGTGTAGGGGCCGATTTTCCAGATAAAAACCTGCTATTTTTCAATAGAGGTATCAGTGGCAATACAGTAGCAGATCTAGCCCTCCGCTGGCAAACTGATACATTGGATCTAAAGCCAGATGTACTTAGCATTCTGATAGGAATCAATGATAGCTATGCAGCAATTGGCCAGAAACCAGGCATTACGATAGATAAATTTGAGAGTACCTATCGTATGTTACTAACTCAAACCAAGGAAAAATTTCCAGATGTTATTTTTGTACTATGCTCTCCATTTGTATTACCGCTCAAAAAAGTCAAAGAACAATGGACACGATGGCATGAAGATGTTCGGGCCCGGCAAAAAGTAGTAGAAAAACTGGCAAATGAATATCAGGCAGTTCTGGTAAACTTCCAGCCCGTTTTCGATCAGGCAGTTCATAGAGCCTCTATGGATTATTGGATGTGGGATGGTATACATCCGACTGTTCCCGGACATGAACTTATGGCACGGGAGTGGATCAGACAAGTAAGCCAGCGACTTACATTTTTGAAAAAATATGAATGAGTCACAAACTGAAAACAGGGTAACTAGATATGTTACCCTGTTTTCAGTTTATAGTCTTTTACTTTTATGGAGTTTTTCCAGGAGTGGTTAACTCAAACTTCTGAAATTCCCCATATCCCTGCCTTTTTCCATAGGTAGCCTGATATAAACCAACCTGAACTGACTTGCCAGTCCAGTCAGGGCGTTGTATTGGGCTCCCAGGTAAATCCTTCCATAGAATACCGTCCTTACTACTACGTAAGTAAAAATAGTCCCCTATACGTTGTATCTGTAAATATCGGTCAAATGCCCAAGCAGACTGATTGTTGGTTTGTTCTCGTCCCTTAACAGAAAGGTTGGTGACCATATTGCCTACTCCCCATCCCGGAAAAATACTGCTCTGGATCAGACTTTCTCCAGTCTTTCTGTCTTCTTGAGGCAAGCGGACCATAAGTCCTACATCATTGGCTCCAGTTGCTTTTTTCTCTTTTAATCCACTCACATCGGCAATCTCTACCTGTACCACAAAGTCTCCCGTCACATTCGTATACATAAATGGCCCCTTAGGAGTTGTTTCATCCCATCTGGAGTCACTTGATTCCAAATGTAAGTGACCAGCTTTACTAGTAATAGCCAAAGCAGTCTCATCCAAGTTCTTTCCTATATATCCATCCCATATAGTAGTATTAACTCCTTCTTTCAGAAAATCTTTCTCCTTCTCAAATACATCCTGCTTAATGATAAATTGGTTGGTCATTGTATTTACAGAAACAGGATCTGACGCCAATGATACATTACCAAACGCATCCCGTACTTTCACTGTGTAGTTATATTTCCGGTTAGGTTGTAACCCATATGCCATATACACAGGGTCATCAAGCCAGCCACTGGCTTTTTTAGTACCAATCTCTTCAAACCAGTATTGTAGTCCAGGTGCTGTATTACTTGCAGACATTTGAACTATTTGAGGACTGATAGCTCTTGGCTTTAACTGGAAGAATGGTTTTGCCATTTTAACAGAAGAGTTTTTCCATTCTGTAAAAAATGTTTTAATCTCTTCTTCAACAAATGGGTAATCATATATCTGATAAGATGTGAGAATTAGATTGCTTAGCGAAATACCCGACAAAGAATTTTCACTACTAGAAATAGACTGTGTTTTAGTAAGAACTCCATTGATATATGTTTTTATTGTCTGATTCTGTTGTACTTCAATCTGCTGTATCCATTCTTTACCAGACATAACAACCATTATAGTTGAATAGCCCTTCTGTAATCTGGAAATTGCCTGTCCTTTCCAGTCCAAAGAAGTGCCAGGAGGTATTACAAGGGTTATCTTTTCATTGAGATCTTTTACAACCACAAATCCTTTATTCACAATGAACTCACTTGCTCCATATCCTTCGTTTACAATCTTGGAGGTAGAGCCATAAACCAATTTGGTCGTCATTAAACTTGCCAATACAGTTGATTCATTTTTCTGTTGTGACAATGCAATTAACTCATCTTTGGATAAAGGGGTATCATAGACTTTCAACGAAGAGAGTGCACCGGAGAAGAAGGCAGTTTTATCTCCATTCGTACCAATTACCAATGGTTGGTCTGATTGTAAAAATAACATCCGGCGATCTTCCTGATCCAGTTTACCATCCACATATATACGTTCCATGGTACCATCAAACGTAATGGCTATATGATGCCAGCGAGCTGCTTCTGGTAAAGTTTTATATGGGAGATCTGGCCACCCCCAATGTGCTACAGCTCCCCAATTCCGGTTACGACCATACCCTATTGATACATTACTCAGATCACGTCCACCTCGTGGTGTCCAGCAAACAACAGGCTCCTCATCTCCTATTTCCGGGTTATATATCCACATCGCTACTGTCCATGGGCTATTTCCAGCTAATGAGGGCAGTGCATTCACACTTGATTGAAAATATTCTTTCCCTGAAAATATAAGGGCCTTTCGTCCTGCAATCAGGTCTACATGCGGAATACGGGTTGAGGCAACCTTTATTGTACCTTCCAGATTTCCTGTATTGCTCCACTCATGGACTAGTTTTCCTAATGGTAATGAGTCTGCACTTAAATCCAGCAACAACCCTTTCCGGGTCACTGGTTGATGAGCATCCATAACAGGTTGTTGACTAGGCGTTAGTACCTGTCTATCGGTAGAATATACTCTGATATTCCAGACAGCTTTATTTAAACCAGGATATTGGGTATCTGTAATTGTTAATCTTAGATAACGAGCTTTTACACTTCCTACATCTACCACTGGGCTACCTACCTTGGTATTCTTCCGCTGATCGGTATACACACTCCATTGTTTTCCATCAGTTGAATACTCCCATAGATATTGATAATACCAAGTTGCATATTCAAACTGGATATGAATACGCTTTACAGGCTGTATACTTCCCAGATCAATCTGTAACCATACATCACTGGTATTATCACGAGGTTTCCATAAAGTACCGTTGTTATCATCTACCGCAAACTCTGGTTTGAAATCTGCATCATAATAAGAGGAAGCTGTTACTGACTTTGCAAAAGCCAGATTAGGATCTGTTTCTTCTAATGGCCCCAGGGGGCCAATGCCTGTATGAGTAGGTACTATTTTCTCAATGTTTCCTTCAGCATCAAATACCAGTTTGTCAGCACATACCTGACGGTGATATCCACCATTGGAATGGGGATTGTTATGACGGTGATAAACTAAGTAATAAATTCCTTTATGCTCAATCACAGACTGATGTCCCGGTCCATGCACGGTGCCATCAGTGTTAGTTACCAGAATTGGGTTTGTCTTGCCATACTCAAATGGCCCCATAGGTCCCGTTTTGCTAAAAACATATTGTACTCGGTAGGTATGATCTTCGCAACGGCCTGAAGAATACAGTAAATAATAGATCCCATTACGTTTAAACATAAAAGGGGCTTCAAAGAAATCTTTTGCGATAGTGTTAGGCAACTTGATCATTTTACTGAAGGTTTTCATATCATCATTCAGCAAGCCTATTCCACAACCGCTATTAGGATAAATACCCCAGGTTCCCCAAAACATATAAAACTTCCCATCATCGTCCCGAAAAGTTTGTCCATCCAGTGTAATTACATCAGGAACATCATAGTTTTTGACAATAGGCTTCTCATCTTCATACAATGGCGTCCAGGGTCCTACAGGCGTTTTTCCGGATGCACCATAGATTTCAACTGTAGGCTGGCAATAATACATATAGTATTTTCCATCATTGCCTTGTGTTACATCCGGAGCCCAGAAATGTGGAGTAGTAGGCCAGTTCATAGGCTGCATAGTCCAGTTGACAAAATCTTTTGACATCCATACCTGTGAAGGGCCAAAACCGCCCCCGTTTCCATCTGTAGTAGCATAGATGTAGTAGGTATCACCAAATTTTTTGACAGTAGGATCTGCAAAGTAGCCTGGAATGATAGGGTTCCCTATCCCTGGTGCCTGATGGTTAGCGATTTGTTGTGCCTGCCCCTGGATAACTAAACACAGAGTAATAAGACTGATAATAAAAATTCTCATAGCAAATGAAAACAGCCATACTCATCTGTAACAGATAGAAATTATTACTCTAAGCCTATCTTCAGAAGTATGAAATATAATAAAATAAGAAACAGATTAAAGCCAGAACCTATAATGTAGTGAATACATTAATCTGATAGATACAGATCTAAAAAATACTAACCAGGTAATGGTTGGACAAGGTACTATCCTTATCAAATAAAGCTATTTACCCAATAAAATAGTGATACAGTATTAATCTGTCTTAATACTATTTTCACCATTTCCCGGATTCTTAGCATAACTGAGAAAGAAGGAGTATTTTAAAATAAACTATCCTGCCATTTACTCTTGTATAATTAAAGACAAAGAATGACAGGATAGTTTATTTGGATGAATATACACGAGAACTTATTGTGGATTTAACTATCAGGGATTAAAGAATCAACTTAACATGTGGCTCTACAGCAAAACTCCACTTAACTACAATAATTATTCTGTCCTCAGACTTTTGACAGGATTAGTTAAGGCAGCTTTGATAGCCTGAAAACTTATGGTTATAAGTGTGATAATCAGTATACCTCCACCAGCTACTACAAATACCCACCAGACAATCGTAATCTTAAAAGCGAAGCTTTGTAGCCATTGACTCATCATATACCAGGCAATCGGAGTAGCAATACATAAAGCAATAGCAACCAATTTTACAAAATCTCTGGATAACAACACTACAATACTGGATACTGTAGCTCCCAACACCTTGCGAATTCCAATTTCCTTGATTCTGGACTGTGTAGTAAAAAGAGTTAATCCAAACAAACCTAGACATGCAATCACTATTGCCAGAAAGGTAGACACCTCTATCATCTGTTCAGTACGGATTTCGTTCTGGTAGGCTTGACTTAGTGTATCATCCAAAAATTTATATTCAAATAGTTGATTGGGAAAAGTAGCAGTCCAGATATTTTCAATATATGCTAGTGTTTCCTTAATAGATTGGCTACTCAGTTGTTCACTTTGCAGTTTGATACTTCCCTGATAAAAATGTTTGGGAACCACCATCATCAAGGTAGGATCAATATTTTGGTGCAGGGAATTGACATGAAAGTCTTTTACTACACCTACAATGGGCACCGATTCCTGACCATCTCCATAAAAAGCAACCTGTCCGATTGCATCCTGAGGCCGCTGTACGCCCATCCGATGAAGAAATATTTCGTTAGCAATAACTTTAGGCAATGTATCTCCTTCACGGAAAACTTCTCCTTTCAGCAACTGAATGCCATACGTATCAATATAATTCGCATCAACCATTTTCATCTGGGTTTTAATCCGGACCACAGTATCTTTCAGTCGATACTCCATCATTTGCATCCAGTTACTTTCTGCAGAGGCACTGTTGAAGGAAAAACTCACGTTTTTAATCTGCGCTGACTGCAGTAACCGTGTACGTAACAATTGAAGCTTTGCAGGGCTATTATCAGGTAATCCTACTGTAAGGATGGCGTTTTTATTAAATCCCAGATCTGCATTCTGGAAAAAAGAAAGTTGCTGCCGGATCAACAATGTACAACTAATGAGAACCAGAGATACTGTAAATTGGGCTATTACCAACCCCTGACGTAAAGTAAATCCACGATTTGTAATCGCCTTGTTATTGCTTCTTAGAGCCCATATTGGAGCCATTGCCGACAAATAGAATGCAGGATAGGCGCCTGCCAGCAACACAGTTGCGACAAACAAGCAGCTTAAAATAGTTCCTGTCTGCCAGGAGAACAGATCTGTAATTGAAAGCCCTACACCCAGAATGGAGTTTATCAGAGGTAACAACCCATATACAATAGGAATTGCAAACAAGATGGCAATGTCGGCAATTAGTGCAGTTTCAATCAGAAACTGATATATAAGAGCCAATCGATTACTACCTACAGCCTTACGTACTCCAATTTCCTTAGCCCGTTTAATAGCCTGTGTAGTAGTCAGATTGATAAAATTGATGCAGGCAATACACAAAACAAAAATACCTATCCAAAATAAAGTCTTAAGAAATGTTGGATTTGCAGTGTGCCCACTGAAACTGGATGTATAATGCAATTCATGGAGAGGAGCTAATAAAAACTGTTTTTCAGCCACAGCTTCTTTCCCCATATATTTTGTAATGATCCCAGGAAAATGTCGGCTTACCTGTTGTGGGTCAACACTCTCTTTCAATAGAGCAAATATCTGAAAATCATCACCCCACCCATTCCATTTGTTAAGGTCAAAATCAGGCATTATTTCTGGAATAGAGGCAAACGAGATTAACACATCAAATGGAAAACTGGTTGTAATAGGAAAGTCTTCCACTACCCCTGTTACCATCAGATTATGTTTGCTATCATATTGTAGTATCTTACCTAATACCTGAGTTGTACCAAATATTTTTTCGGCCTGTGAACGGGTTATGATGATAGTATTGGGCTGAAATAAGCCAGTTTTAGGATTACCAGCAATCCATGTATAGTCAAAGGTTCGAAATAACTCATTTCCAGCAAATACAACTGGTTCCTTAAACAATTTTCCAGATATGGGTTCCTGAATAGTTACACCACCCCTTTTGTACATAGGTACTACAACCTCGATTTCTGGTATATCATTACGCAAGGCATGCACTAATCCTGTATAATTACCCGGATAGGTATGTCCTTCTCTAACATTTCGGCCCTCAACCCGAAAGATTCTCTCTCTTTTGGAATGATAACTATCATAACTCTCCTCATGAATCACCAGTAAAGCAACCGTCAGACAGGTAGCGATGCCCAAAGCTAGTCCCAGAATGTTGATAGCAGAAAATGCTTTATTGCCTGCAAGATTTCTCCAGGCAAAGCGGATATAATTGCGTAGCATTAAAAGAAGATTTAAGGTTAAATAAATGGATAACGAGTTGATCAGTATCTATAAGTAGATGAAGTTGATAGTGACTTCATCTACATTCATTCATTTCTTAAACTCTTTACTGGATCAGTCATGGCAGCCTTAATGGATTGAAAGCCTACAGTTAATACTGCTATCAGCAAGGCTCCTGTACTTACAATACCAAAAATCCACCAGGATAATTCTGTACGAAAAGTATAATTCTGAAGCCAGTTGCTCATGCAGTAGTAGGTAATGGGAACAGCAATAAAGCTAGCAACAATAACCAGACTGATAGACTCTTTTACTAACAACTGGCAAAGCTGTATTACTGTAGCACCTAGTATTTTTCGAATGCCAATTTCTTTGGTACGTTGTTTTGTAATAAACGAGGCTAACCCAAATAACCCCAGACACGAAATAAAGATCGCCAGACCTGCAAAGAAACCCACCAAAGTTCCAATTTGCTCTTCAGCAACAAACTTGTGGGCATAATCTTCATTAACAAAATGATAATCAAAGGGACTGCCAGGTATAACCTTGTTAAATATAGCTTCTATTTCTGACAAAGCATTATGGACACTAGTAGTAGAATTAATTCTAACCAATATATAATTACCTCCTCCCAAAAAAAAGATTGCAGGTGGTACATGTTCAAAAGGAGATTGCATTACAATATCTTGTACAACTCCAAGGATTCTAAAATCCTTCCTGCCCCGAAAGTCCAATTCTCCTGTTACTACCCTACCAACAGGATTAATCAAACCTATCCGTTTTGCAGCAGCTTCATTGATGATAATCCCAGAAGAATCTGTAGAATAGTCAATCGAGAAATTTCGCCCTTCCAGAACATGCCAGCCTATTGTTTTTCCATATTCGTAGGTAATAGGCAGCAAGTTAAAAAGTGGATCTTCCAGGGTTGGATCTTTACCTTCCCACTCAAATCCATTATTCTGATCAGATTGCCCGGTAAGAGAATTTCCTGATCTGGCTACTTCTGTTATTACTCCTGTGTTTTTCAATTCACGTCTTAGAACCTCATACTTTTCTTTAACACTGACAGATGGAATCCGAAACATGAGTAATCCGTTTTGATTATACCCTACAGACCGATTCTTAACAAATTGAATCTGCTGATATACAATTAATGTCCCAATAATCAATGTAACAGAAATTGTAAACTGGACTACCACCAGAATTTTGCGAGGAAGACTGGTAAACCGTCCTGTATGAAAAGTTCCTTTTAGAACTGCTACAGGCCTGAAAGAGGATAGATATAAAGCCGGATAGCTTCCTGCTAATAATCCTGTAATGAGTATAAATCCAACAGCGACAAGCCAGAAAAACGGGTTTATCCATAAAATAACCATGCTCTTACCAGAGACTTGATTTGCCCATGGTAAGAGTAGTTGAACAATCAGGATAGAAAGAAGAAAAGCAATACCTGTCACACATAATGATTCTATGTAAAACTGCTTTACCAGTTGACTTCGTACAGATCCCATTGTTTTACGGATACCAACTTCTTTGGCACGTTGTTCAGAACGAGCAGTGAACAGATTCATGAAATTGATACAGGCCAGAATTAAGACAAAAAGACCAATAGAAGTATAAAACCAGATAAATTTTAGTTGCACGCTAGTCACTTGTACCCCATTCTCAAAAGTGGAATACAAATGCCAATCCGACATAGGATGAAGAAATATTTCTGGCTTACGAGCAGCTATTTCTGGGGTTACATACTGTAAAAGTTTATTTCTTATTTTGGCTGAGACGTTGTCCAGATCCTTCGGATCTGCAAGTTTTGCATATATTCTGGTATTGTAATTTGTCCAGTTGATAGGATCCGTGTTAGTAGAAAAAATATATAGATCAAAGGGGGCAATAAACATCACCTCATTAAAGTCGGAATTAGCAGGTAGGTCTCTATAAATACCAGATACAGTTACATCTACTTTATTGTCAATTCGTATTTGTTTACCAATAGGTTCTATATTCCCAAAGATAGTTCTTGCCAGAGACTCCGAGATCAAAATGGAATGCAGTTCTTTTAGCCCATTCCAACTTCCATAGGTCATTTCTAAGGATAACATCTCTGCGCCTTCCGGCTCAATATAAATACCTGTTCGGGTGAAATATTTATCAGAATATGAAATGGCATGTTCTTCGGGCTTTCTAGCCTTAACTACATAATCAAAATCTGCTTTATAGGTACTGAGTATATCTCCTATAGGGACTGGATTTGATGTACTCGTCTCTTTTTCGCCATTTCTGGTTTGCAATCGCATTACCTGAACAATGCGATTGTAATTTTTGTGACAGGTATTAAAAGTCAATTCATCGTATACCCATAGTCCAATAAGTATAGCAACTGCCATCCCGATGGCCAAACCTCCAATATTAATGAAGGTATATCCTTTATTTCGGATCAGATTCCGAAATGTGATCTTAAAGTAGTTATGGAGCATACTTATCTGATTGGGTATAACAGTAAAATAACCAGCGTTTTTTGATAAGACACTAGAGTTCTTTCATTGTTACACCCTATCAGTTTTTTATTATTCTGATCGCAAACTCTTTACAGGATTGGTTAAAGCAGCTTTAATGGATTGAAAACTCACTGTGAACAATGCAATACTTATAGCCAGCAATCCTGCTACTACAAAGATCCACCATTGGATATCAATATGATAGGCAAAATCCTGCAACCACTGATGCATACCATACCAGGCAATTGGAGTAGCTATAAGCATAGCAATGATTACCAGCTTTATAAAATCCCTGGAGAGTAAAACTACGATACTGGATACTGTAGCTCCCAGCACCTTGCGAATGCCAATTTCTTTGGTACGTTGCTCAGCGACAAACCAAGCCAAACCATACAATCCCAGACAGGCAATGAAAATAGCTAGTCCGGCAAATACACCAAACAACTTACCTATGCGTTGCTCCGAACTATAAATAGCATTGAATCTATCATCCAGGAAAGAATATGAAAATGGATTATCAGAATACTTTTTCCATCTTTCTTCAATCTGAGACAAAAGATCAGGGATATTAGCTGTTTTCAGTCGAATGGCAATCTGCCCGTTGTCCCCGCCATAAAATATCACCATTGGAGCAATCTGCTGGTGCATTGATTCAAAGTGAAAATCTTTTACTACGCCAACGATGGTATAAGTATTACTTCTGTCTCCTACAGTTGAAATTCTTGTACCAATTGGATTCTTAAGTCCATAGATACGAGCAGCAGTTTCATTAATGAGTGCACCAACACTATCAGAAGGAAAATCCTTCGAGAAATTGCGTCCCTGAGCCAATTGGATACCTAGCGTAGGCAAATAGTCTTCATCAATCCAATATGCTTTTGACCTAAAAACTTCTGACTGCGAAGCATGGTTTTCTATTTTTATCCCTTCAACACCCCAACTGGAACTTCCTGCAGGTAAATAACCAGCCAGACTTACTCGTTCTACAGAAGCCAGCTTTTCGATTTCATTCTTAAATGAATTGATCCCGGACTTCAATACATAGGTATCGTTTATGACCAGAACTTGCTCTTTGTCAAAGCCTATTTTTTTACTTTGTATAAAATACAATTGCTGATATACAACAATGGTTCCGATAATCATACAGACTGAAACCACAAACTGAATGGTAACCAAAACATTTCGTAACCCTCCTGTCTTTAATCCTGTTTGCAACTTCCCTTTCAGTACTTGTATGGGTGCAAAAGAAGATAGGAATAAAGCAGGATAACTACCCGCAATCAATCCCAGACATAATGCAGACAGTATGATACCAGGTAGCATCCAGCCACTTACCAATGTTAGTATACCAAATTGTTTTCCGGATAACTGATTAAACCCTGGTAACAACAGAAGCACTAGCCCCAAGGCAACACCCAATGACAGAAATACCAGTAGGACAGACTCTGTCAGAAATTGACCAATGAGTTGTCTTTGTACTGAACCAAGCACTTTTCGCACCCCAACTTCTCTGGCTCTGGCAGAAGAACCCGCCGTAGAAAGATTCATAAAATTGATAGAGGCAAGCAACAGAATAAAACCTGCTATTACAGAAAAGATATACACATAATTAATATTCCCATTGGATTCCAGTTCTCCCTCCAGATCTGAATGCAAATGAATGTCTGTAACAGGCTGAAAGTTAAATCCGATCCGATTACCAGTCTTTATAAATTCTTTCAGATCAATACCTACAAACTCTTTGATTTCCGGACCGATGTATTTTTCGACCATTTTTGCACTCTGAGCACGTAGTTTATCAATCGGATATCCTTTTTCTATCTTTAAATAGGTGTAGGCACCACTGTTTAACCATTTATTGCCAGGATTGATAGAAAGAAAAGAGCCAAAAAAATCATAATGAAAGTGGGTGTTAGTTGGCACATCTTTACACACACCACTTATCTTAAATAATCCCATCCTTCCTAAAGTCAGGCTTTTTCCAATAGGATCTTCGTTGCCAAAATATTTATATGCTATTGTCTCTGATATAACCAAAGCATTAGGTTCTGTCAGAGCTGTTCTTATGTTTCCCTTCACTAACGGAATGGTAAAAAACTGAAAGAAGTTGGAATCCACAAAGGCTACATGTTCTTCCTTAAAGCTTTCATTGCCTGACTTAATAATAACAGAACCCTCTGTTCGTAAACGAGTCGCCGCCTCAACCCCAGAATATTCTTTTGCCAGTACAATACCAGCAAGAGCACTAACAAAGGCTGTATTGATTTCTTTTCCACCCATTTGTCCATGCATGGTCATCCGATACATCTGCCTTGAATTTGTATGATAGCGATCATAACTTAATTCGTTCAAAACAAACAACACAAGTAATAAACAAGTAGCCATCCCAACAGCTAACCCGATGATATTAACAGCCGATGAAGTTCGATTGCGAAGCAAATTACGCCAGGCAATTTTGATATAGTTTTGTAGCATAACCTGAAAAGTTTGGAGTGAGTTGGATGATACGTCTATTTGTGCAGGTGGCAATTTTCCATTCCTGGTTTGTACATACTGCTCTTTTCTTTCCGGTAAGGGTCTGAGAAATCCGAGAACCTGCCCAATGTATTTCCAGCGAGCTTTTTGAATACCCATTTCCTCTACCCATAGGTCAAAAAGTTCATCCAGATCACCTTGTATCTCTTCGGATAAGCCCTCAGACAAACGGAAATGAAGTAATCTTTGCGCCCAAAGAGGTGGCTGTGGTTTGTGTTCATGCGCCATAATACAATTGCTTAGAAGCAGTGTCTGTAATTACTCATTTCTCAGACTCTTCACTGGATTGATTAAAGCCGCCTTAACAGCCTGGAAACTTACTGTCAATAAGGTAATCAAGAGAAGACCCAACCCAGTGGCGGCAAAGATCCATCCGGGAATGTTGGTACGATATTGATAATCCTGTAACCAACTATTGAGGAAATACCAGGCTAGAGGTGTAGCAATTATAAAGGCGATCAACACTAGCCATACAAATTCTCTGGAAAGTAATTGCCATAGGCTGATCACTGTAGCTCCTAATACCTTACGAATGCCTATTTCTTTTGTGCGCTGCTCAGCCACAAATGAAGCTAATCCGAATAAACCTAAACAGGAGATGAAAATGGCTAACGTAGCAAATATAGAGGCTAGTTTACCTATACGTTCTTCTTCCTTGTATTTAGCAGCAAACTCTTCATCTGCAAATCGATAGTCAAAAGGAGTAGCTGGATTGTGTTTCAGAAACAACGTTTTAATTTTATCAATAGCTTGAGACGTATTGGCTTGCGGGCTGATTTTAATATCAATCAAGCTTAGTCGTTTGAAGGTATCAATATAGAAAATAGTTGGCCGAACGGGATCATAGATAGATTGGGTAACCATATCTTTTACAACTCCTATGACAGTATACTTTCCTCCAAACGCCTTGACTACTTCTCCAAGAGGTTGTTTAAATCCCATGTATTTTACAGCCGCTTCATTGAGGATAAATCCGGAAGAATCTGTAGAGAATGCCTCTGAGAAATCTCTTCCTGACTTTATCTTCCAGTCTACTGTCTTTCCAAAATGATGGGTAACTCCTACGGTGACAATCTCATCCTGTAAACCTGGATCTTTTCCTTTCCATTGAAATCCTCCGTTGGTAACCCATGCGTTTGTAATAGCACTTTCGGATTGTGCCATTGAGCTCACCATTCTGGTGTTCATTAAGTCATTTTGGAAAGCGTTATAATGATCATGGCTCTCCTGAGTTTTCATAGGAATAGTCAACAGCCCGTTTCGGTCATAACCTAGTGGTCTATCTTTCACAAACTGAATTTGCCGAAATACAACCAAGGTGCCTACAATCAAAAATACTGAGACAGTAAACTGCAACACGACCAGCACTTTACGTGGAGCAGCAGCAAATCTTCCCACCCGAAATGTTCCTTTTAATACCTTAACCGGATGGAAGGAAGATAAATACAGAGCAGGATAACTACCTGCAATCAGACCTGTAAACAAACAAAAAATTATACACGACAGCCAGAACCAGGGACTTACCCATAAAATGGATATCTTTTTATCTGCTATCTCATTAAACAAAGGCAAAGTAAGGACTACCAAAAGTATTGCAATAACCAAAGAAAAAAATGCCACCAGTAGC
The DNA here is from genome assembly GCF_030068545.1 of Xanthocytophaga flava. Classification (NCBI taxonomy): domain Bacteria; kingdom Pseudomonadati; phylum Bacteroidota; class Cytophagia; order Cytophagales; family Rhodocytophagaceae; genus Xanthocytophaga; species Xanthocytophaga flava. The sequence continues at coordinate 46,696 of NZ_JASJOR010000021.1, forward strand.
GATTCACCTAAAAACTGCCAGATTAACTGTATTCGCTCAGAACCTACAACTTTACGAACACCCACTTCTTTGGCACGTTTTTCAGAACGGGCAGTGGACAGGTTCATGAAATTGATACAGGCCAGTATCAATACAAATGCTCCGATAATGCCAAATAACCATACAAACCGAATCTTTCCTCCTACACTAACACCATTTTCGAATTCTGAATACAAATGCCACTGGCTCATAGGATGCAGAAACATCTCTGGTTTAAACCGAAGATCGTCTCTATCCACTTTTATATTATCCCGCTTCACGTACTTAATCTTTTCAGAAGCCTGATTCATGTCCACTTTATCAGAAACTTGTACAAATGTCTGGAACCAGCTATTCCCCCAACCTACCTTGTCTTTCAGGTTCTCACTACTAATAAGCAGATCCCAGGGAGCAATGAAAGTTATGTTAGCAAATGTAGAATTGACAGGAAGGTCTTTATATACTCCTGTTACCTTTACATCCATCTTATTGTCAATCTTTATTAACCTACCTATAGGATCTGAATCTCCAAAAATAGCTTGAGCAACAGTCTCAGATAATAAGATAGAATAAGGATCTTTTAAACCATCCATCGATCCTCTTATCTTAACCAGACTAAGCATTTCCGGACCACCTGGTTCCATATACATACCACTCTTCACCAGTGTCTTATCTCCAGCCTTAAGGATATGATCGCCAGGCCATGAAGTTCGGACTATATGTTTGAAGTAATTTCCATAAGAACTTTCAATGGCAGGTCCTAATTGCATTGCCTGTCCCAACCAGGTTTGCACTCGTCCATCAATAGTCTGATTTTGTACTACTTGTGCAATGCGATCATAGTTTTTATGATATCTATCAAACGAAACTTCGTCATAAATCCATAACCCAATAAGCATAGCCACAGCCATCCCTATAGCGAGTCCACCAATGTTGATAAAAGAATATCCTTTGTTGCGGGTCAAATTCCGAAATGCGATTTTGAAGTAGTTACGGAACATACTTATCTGAGTTATAGGTGAGGGTGTGGTTAAAAGAGATGGTGGCAAAACATCTCTTGGTATATAGGATTGTTTTCTTTCTGGCAAGGGTCTGAGAAATCCGAGAACCTGCCCAATGTATTTCCAGCGAGCTTTTTGAATACCCATTTCATCTACCCACAAGTCAAAGAGTTCATCCAGATCGCCCTGAACCTCTTCGGACAATCCTGTAGGTAAGCGATATTGAAGCAACCTTTGTACCCATCGGGGAGGCTGTGGTTTTTGTTCAGAACTCATGGGTATAGGTAAGTTAGTTTGCTAAAGAAATTCTATTTCTCTTTTACTCGTTTCTCAAACTCTTCACTGGATTAATAAGTGCTGCTTTGATAGCCTGGAAACTCACGGTCAGCAAGGTAATCAGCAAAGCCCCCATACCTGTCACTGCAAAAATCCACCAGGATATCCGAGTATGATACTGATACTTTGCCAGCCAATCATTCAGAAAATACCAGGCTAAAGGCGTAGCAATTGCAAAGGCAATCAACACCAACCATACAAATTCTCTGGAAAGTAATTGCCATAGGCTGACAATAGTGGCTCCTAATACCTTACGAATACCAATCTCTTTAGTGCGTTGTTCGGCTACAAAAGAAGCCAGGCCGAATAGACCTAAACAGGAGATAAAAATGGCTAGACTCGCAAATACAGAGGCTAATGTTCCTATTTGTTCTTCTACTGCAAACTTCAATGCATATTCCTGATCAGCGAATGTATAGTTGAATGGAGCGGAAGGAATGAGTTTCTTAAAAACAGCTTCTATCTTACTCAATGCTTCACTTGTATTTGCATGAGGGGTAAATCTGATATTGATCCAATTCAGATTTCCATCCAGATAAAAAACAGTAGGGACCGCTTGGTCAAAAGGGGAAACCATCACCATATCTTTTATAACACCAATAATGCGATAGTTCTTTGCTTCACTACTAGAAGGTGCCCAGGTAACAACTTCTCCAATGGGTTGTTTCAGTCCCATAAACTTCAATGCAGCTTCATTGATCACAAATCCGGTAGAATCGCTAGCAAGTTCCTGAGAAAAATCCCGGCCAGCTACAAATTGCCAGCCTACTGTTTTTCCATAGGCAGGAGCAACTGTCAACGTTGCAAAATCCGTTTGTAAAAAAGGATCTTTACCTTGCCAGGAGAATCCGCCGTTACTTGACCAGATATTTGTAACAGGGCTGGAAGATTGAGCCATTTCAGCAACAACCCCTGTCCTCTTTAATTCATCTTTAATTGCATCATACTTAGTATAGAATTCAGCTGTCTTCATTTGAACCATCAGGAGACCATCCCGCTTATACCCAACCGGTCTGTTCTTAGCATACTGGATTTGCTGATACACAATCAAGGTTCCTATAACAAGAGTGATGGAAACTGTAAACTGTGCAACAACCAAGACTTTACGTGGAATAGAGGCAAATCTTCCTACCCGAAATGTTCCTTTTAATACCTTAACCGGATGGAAGGAAGATAAATACAGAGCAGGATAACTACCTGCAATCAGGCCTGTAAACAGAATAAATATCAGTGAGATCAGCCAAAACCATGTATTTCTCCAAGGCATGACAATCTGCTTGTCAGCCAAATCATTAAAGAAACCAATAGCGATGCTTGCCAGACCTAGACAAATCACAAAGGCCAATACTACAACCAGAAACGACTCGCTAAAAAACTGCCAGATTAGCTGTGTTCTCTCAGAACCAATTGCTTTACGGATTCCTACTTCCTTAGCGCGTTTCTCACTTCTGGCAGTTGACAGGTTCATGAAATTGATACAGGCCAATACCAATACAAATACACCAATGATACCAAACAACCACACATATTGTATCATACCTCCTATGTTTGCTCCATTTTTCCATTCCGAATACAGATGCCATTTGTCCATTGGATGAAGAAAGATCTGCGGATTAAAGCTTACATGTTCTTTATCATCTCTGATATTATTTAGAATAGCATCTTTGATGGAAAGAGAAGCTTTTTCGAATGTAGTGTGAGGAGCAAGCTGTACATAAATATCCAGAAAGTTATTTTTAAACCCTTGTGTGGTCATCCAGGAATTAGCGGAGACAAACAAATCCCAGGGTGCAAAAAACTGAACTCCGGCAAAATGAGAATTGTGAGGCAGATCTTTGTATACACCCGTTACCTTTACATCCATTAGACTATAATTCTTGATCTGCAATACCTTTCCCATAGGATCTTGTCCTCCAAATAAGGCCTTGGCAAACGACTCAGAGAGAAAAATCGAATGGGGGTCTTTTAATCCATTGTAGTTTCCTTTTAACATTTTCAGGGAAAATACTTCCGGTGCACTAGCATCAATAAATTCGCCTTTTTGTGAAAGCACCTTATCTCCAAGAGAAAGAATATGATCCTGCACAGCCCAGGCCATAAGAACCTGTTTAAAATTAGCACCATACTTGGTTTTGAGTTCTTCTCCTAGTGCATAGGGCAAGTACGATACTGTAAATGTTTCTCCATTGGCAGTACCGTTTCGAAGTACCCGAGCAATAGAATGATGATTTTTATGATATGAATTAAATGATATTTCATCATAGACCCATAGTCCAATAAGCATAGCTACAGCCATTCCTATAGCAAGTCCACCAATGTTGATAAAGGAATATCCCTTGTTTCGGGTCAGATTCCGAAATGTGACTTTAAAATAGTTACGAAGCATATTCATTGGATTTGGGTTAAATGATGTGTGTATCGGAGAAGGCGGAAGTTCTGGTAATTGCTTTTGTGTTCTGACTGGTAATGGTCGTATGAATCCCATTGCCTGACGTAGATACTGAAAGCGTGCATTCCTTACACCCATTTCAGCAACCCATATCTCATATAGCTCATGCAAATCGCCCAGCATATCTTCATAGTCAGAGTCAGATAAACGCCATTTGACAATGCGATCAACCCATTTAGGTGGCTGTGGTATGTTTTCCATAAATAGTAACGGATCAGATCATCTTGGGAATCAGTTGCCAGAGTTGTTCACGCACCTGACGGATTTCACTCAGAATATGCCTCCCCTCGTGCGTAATTGTAAAGAACCGTTTCCTTCTGCCACCTCGCTGAGCAGTAGCTCCACCAATCTCAGATGTAACCAGTTTTTTTTCTTCCAACCGATACAAGGCAATATGCACTGCACTTAACTGAACGGATCGCCCTGTTCGTTGCCGGATATCCTGGTGGATTGCGGCTCCATAAGCTGCCCCATCCATAAAAGCAACAGTCAATAATATCAGTTCTTCAAATTCACCCAGATAGTCTCTATTCATGGCTCCAGATTTATTATCTTCATATTTGCTAAACAAATGCCTTGCCAAAATGAGAACAGCCTTCTATTAAGGCTAAAACACGCATATACAGCAAATTATATAAAGAATGTTGTCCGCTAATGAACAACAAACCGTTCACTAGCGGACAACTACCAACGGAGCTTTCAAATCAGACAAAAAAGGCTTCCATTTATATCTATCAAAATAGAGACAGTTTACAAGAAAAACATTTGTCGAATTCACTTTTTAGCGAAAAGTCTTCTATACTACTCGCTAAAAACAACTTTTCACCTCATTTTTTCTTTTTTCCAAGCATTTGGCAAATCCTTTGCCATCTTGAATAGTAAATACCTACAACTTTCCCATCATTTTACACTATGAAAACTATAGAACAAACACTCCTTTCTGGCTGGCTTATGCTGGCATTTCTATTTATCTACTCTATAACTTCCTATGCACAAGAAAAAGATCTTGACTGGGCACGCATAGATTCAACAGGAGCACATTGGGAAGTAAAGACGGACGCCCAAACTCTTACTACAACAATTAAGTTTTTTGATGAAGATGATAATCTGATTTACAGAGAGATTTTGAAGGGTCAGTATATCAAACTTAACACGCACAACACTCGTTTATTGGATAGCACACTCCATAAGTTGGTAAGAAATAAGTTACTAGGCGAACAACTGCATAGTCATTTATTATCTGATCAGTTGATATCTGCGCGACACAAATCAAATGAACGGACCAAAGCTGTGAATCAACAAAATACCAATACATCTAAAGGATTTCAACAAATTGACTGCCTTCTAGCCTCAAACAAAAAGTTATATATTCAAATCAGAAATCCTGCCAGTAAACGCATCTATATGAGGTTAATGAATGATAAAGAGGAATATTTTTTTGAGAAGTCTTTATTTGATACCACCTTTAATCAGAAACTGGATATAAGCGCCTTACCAGCAGGAGAATACTCACTTTTGATTCACACAAAACAAAAAAGCATTGTGTACGAACTTTCGATACGATCTATTTCACATCAAAGAATGGACTATCAACTTCAAACAGACATAGCTAACATAAAAGATAGATAAGAGTCTTGTTACTGATGATGCAGATAGTGTACCAACATTAGCATCATCAGTAACAATATACTATTCTTTAGCTTATTAGTAGGGACTCATCTTACATCTCCTCTATTGCTAGTACTGTCACCAATATCAGTTAGCAAGCATCTGTCCTTATTTTTTCCAAAAAAATCATAAAAAAGAAATAATATCTTACATAACGTTGCAAATCCATCCATATATATAGAAATTGCTGTCTGTAGTCCTATACAAACACTTTTCACAAAGAAATATTCTTTTAGTCTGTAAAGACATATTTCCCATACAAAACCAGCCCAAAGTTTCATACGTAAGTTTCAGGAAAAGAAGGCCTTATGGCTCTACTCTACTATTTAACGCAGATTGGTTTTGAAATTCTTAGCTGAGCGCAAATTGCTTGCCGCAAAAGTATTGAATCAAGGATGGGGATTTGTTCTTGCAGATACTTTGATACTTATTATATTCAATTATCTGAGAACTGGATTTTTAGCTCAAATGGAAGGTGCTAGCAGGTTAATTATTATGCTGGCTTCATTCTCTCTAATTCTGTTAATAGGATTATATTATCTAAAAAAACAGGAAAGAATTGCTCTTACCTACGAGGTAGTAGTATTGTTCACTATTCATCTTTCAATATTACCTCTATTGTTCTTCCAGATCTATAATCTGGTAATTACACTGGATATATCTGAAGGCTATATACTGTCCAATATAATACAGTACACAATTATTATGGCTGTTGTAAATCTGACAATATCTCTGGTTATATGTACACTCTTTTTCTTTGTCACCAAATGGATTGATCAATTACACTAAATGCAAAAGGTTAAGTAGGATCCTACTTAACCTTTTGCATTTAGTGTAATTATTTCATATTAATTAATGAACGTAAGAAAAGTGTCACCTCGTAGCCCTAATCGGATTGTTTCTAGAGAGATAACTTCATTGGGTTCAATATTTCCCAGATTTACATTTGCACCCAACAACTTGACAAACCATACCTGTTGTGCTTTTTGTGGTGTCTCCCAGATGATATATTCTGGTGGAATTTGAGATAAAATTTCATCTACCAGACCAGGACGAACCTCACCATTACTTCTGAAAATACCTGCAGTTCCAGATTCTCGGGCCTCTGCAATCACTTTCCATGCTCCTGCCTGCTTTTCGGCATTCATCATCGAAATCCACTTATAAGGTGGAATTATCTTTTCGCCATCCTTTGATCCTACTTCAGAGATGACTGTTACCTGTTGAGACAGGGCTTCAATATAATAACATTTTTCCTGATGTGGCATGTCAATAGAACCATCCGATACTTCAGCGTGTGTCATTCCAAACTCATCCAGTAATCGTCGATAATCATCAAACTGATTACGGATTACAAATGCTTCGAATAAAGTTCCCCCAAAATAGACAGGCAATCCTGCATCTCTGTATAAAGCCAGTTTCTTCCTCAAATTAGGTGTCAGATAAGAAGTAGCCCAACCTAATTTTACAAGATCTGTCAATTCAGATCCTTTTTCTATAAAGTCACCTGCTTCCCGCAAACTCAATCCCTTATCCATAACCATTGTCAAACCTGCCTCACGAGGCTTTACAGATCTTTCAGGAAGCTGCGTCAGATGATAGTTTAAGTACGATTCTGCATTCATAGAATAAGACTCAGAAATAAAATTGATAGTGGTTTTTAGTTTGATATTTTCTCAACGACTTTATGTCATTACGTATAGACAAAGAATTTGTAAGACTTTCAGCTTTCAAAGAAACGTGCAATTGTTCAAATCCACAATATAAAGCACAGAAATTCACATTCCTATAGATCATGAAAAAATCACAATTAACTATTTTACAGCATTTTATGCTTCTAAATAAATAAAACCACAGATGAGGCATCTGTGGTTTTACTAAGCGCAAAACATCCCTAAAAATAAAAAGGCCTAATTCCCTTTTTATCAGGCACTTTGTCGAATATCTCTCACTGTATAGATAGCAGTAAGGACCTCTCGAATATCATATAGATTACTAAGATCTTCTGTATAGAAACTATGTACAATAGCTCCGTTTGGTGCAATTACAAATGTAGCCGGAAATGGTACTTCTCCATTAATACCAGAAATACGTTGCCAGAAAGGATAAGTAGAGGAGTATACCCCAAATCGCTCTGCTACCTGATTGTTCTGATCATGAATGAAGTTAAACTGTAATCCGGTCTCCTTTATAAGCTTTGATATTTCATCTGTCTCCAAAGGAGTTAATACAAGCAATTGTCCTCCAAGCCCTGAAATTTTCTGATGTGATCTATCTAATAAATCTAGATGTAACTTGCTATATTCTCCCCAAGCCGGAGTATAAAAGCTAATCACCAGTGGTTTGTACTCAACCAAATCAGCAATAGATACTGTTGAATGCGAGAATAAGTGTCCAGGTAGCTGTTGCCATACACCTTGCTGACGCGATAATTCAGCTGACGGAGCCTTTTCTCCAACTGTTAATGGCTGAGGAATAAAAGTCTTTTCAGCAAAAAAACGTGTGGAATAATCTGCTATTGAATTTTCAAATGCAAATTCAGGTTGAAAATCAGGAATAAAAGGAAGAGAGCGGGCATTTATATAAGATTGCATATATGTCGTTTTTTAAAGTCTACAGATAAGTTTATAAATAATGTCCTCAGATATAGGACTGAAAAACAGTTCTTCCCAAACTCCCTCAGATAAACTGTTTAAATTAATGTTAAAGTCCGTTGGTAATCACCAACAACAATAACAAGCATAAGAGGCAAAATAATGTAACATAAACCTCAGACAAGAATTAAGCTGCAACAGCAGAACCATAAATTAAACGCAGATACTGTTTTTCAAACCATGTAAAGAAACAAATCAGAGCCACTACAAACACCCAACCGAACACTACAATAGTTGTTGATCCAAAATAAATATAGGCAAACAATATAGCAGTGATTAACCTTGTGTATTCCAGATAAAAAACCCACTTCCGTTGTTCCAGAATTGCTCCACAGTTAATAAGTGTCAGCAGGATTAGAAATGCTATTCCAATTTGTATACTAAGCGAGATCTGATGTTCAAATAAAGTCACCAGAAATAAGCTAAGTAGTACAGATCCAATCTGCCATATGACATAATTTTTAAATCGTATACCACTAGCATTTACTGACTTATTAAAAAGGAATCTTTGTTCCAATTTCTCTCTTACATATTCAGGAACCAGATCAGGACCACCAAAAATGATTTTTATTTTATTGCCCCACCCTTGGGTATGTTTGACTGTATACAATAGTTCCAGTATAAAATGGAAGTGCTGCCATAAAAAGCTATGACTGTTCAATGGCTTCGTTAAACCATAATGAGGTTCTTCCTTTTCTTCAACAAAAGTCCCGAAAATCTTATCCCAGATAATAAGAACATCTCCATAGTTCTTGTCCAGGTAATGTTCATCTGAAGCATGATGTACCCGATGATGTGATGGAGTAACCAATATATATTCCAGTATTCCCAGTTTGCCAATAGTGCGTGTATGAATGAAGAAAGGATATGCACCATGAATTAATAAAATACTTGTAATCATCTCTGGTGGAAATCCGATCCAGGGAAGTACAGACCAAAAAACAACTCGAACCAATGCCTGAAAAACAGTAATACGGGCCGAAACAGTATAGTTAAAATCTTCACTCTGATGATGTACTACATGCACACTCCATAACAAGCTGATTTCATGAGCTAAGCGATGATACCAGTACCACACAAAATCTGTACATAAGAACAATGCCAGCCACAATAAAACACTTGGCTTAATAGTGAATACAGCAAAGTGAGTATGAATGTATGTGTAGAAATAGTAGAAAATGCCAACTGTAAATAAATCCGCAAGTCTTTCTGCAATACCAATACTTATATTGACAATAGACCGATCAAAATGGAAATAGTCTTCTTTCTGCTGTCTTCTTGCGACCCAATACTCCAATGCTGTGAACAACAAAAAAAGAGGAATTGCAAATGCCAGATAATTTAATTTCATAGTAAACAAGGCCTTAGTAATACATGCAGATACTCTTCTTGACGGTTTTTAATACCCTGGCAACAGCCCGTGAATAAGAAGAATACATTTACCACCATATATTTTTTATTCCATTTAGCCATTGCTCAGGGCATTCAAAACAGATCTTTTGATTCTGCCTCACAAAAATACATAATTCCTATAGAATTTATAGAGATTAAGATAAAAAATTTTCAAACTATTCTAACAACCTAAAAAACAATTACTTAGACACAACAGCATATTGCAATACATTTTGGTTTTTATAAATAGTAGACAAAGTTTTAACTAGATACTCTACTTCTGCAAGTGTATTATACTTACTAAACGAAAAACGAATATTTTCCAGATCCAGATTACGGCCCAGCTGCCGGAGTACATGTGAGCCATGCTCAACCAAGTTTGAGCAAGCGCTACCTCCTGATACATAGATACCTTTTTCATTTAATATATCCACCAATGCTCTATCACCCAAGGCAGGAAATCCAATATTCACTATAGAGGGAAGACTCTTATCTAATTGATCGCTATCACCATTAAAAACCAGTTGAGGAAATACTTCTTTCAATCTACGAATCAGATACCCTTTTAATTTTTGCAGATAATGTTGTGTGTCATCCAGGTTTTCATAAGCTAGAGCCAAAGCTGTTGCCAGTCCTACGATACCTGCTACATTCTCAGTTCCTGCTCTCAAACTTTTTTCCTGGGAGCCACCATGTATTAATGGTTGTAAATGAATTTGTTTATTAACATACAAAAAGCCTATTCCTTTAGGGCCGTGAAACTTATGAGCAGAGCCAACCAAAAAATGAACAGGAATCTTTGACAGATTTAACCGCCGTTTCCCTAACGTCTGAACCGTATCAGAATGAAATACAGCTTTATAAGTGCGGCATATATTTCCAATTTCTTCTATGTCATTCAGATTCCCAATTTCATTATTTCCATGCATCAGACTTACAAAGGATGCAGGATTCTTTTGTAATAAGTATTGAAGGTGACCAAGATTAACTCTACCCCATGCATCTGTTTCCACCAGACTAACACGTATCTGGTAACTCTTCCGATAAAAATCCAGGCTCTTTAACACTGAATCATGTTCTAAAGGACTTGTTATAAAATGGCGAAAACGCAATGTGTGTATACTTCCTGCTAATGCCAGATTATTTGCCTCTGTGGCTCCAGAGGTAAAAAAAATTTCTTCAGGTGAAGCCTGTAACAGGTTTGCGATCTTGTTTCGGGCAGATTCCACAGCTTCTTTAGCTATCCTTCCATATTGGTGTGTTGATGAAGGGTTACCATGATGCCGGCCTAAATAAAGTAACATAGCCTCTAATACCTGCGAGTCGAGAGGTGTTGTAGCTGCATTATCGAAATATATTTCCATAGAGTTGTATAAATAAATAACAGAACAGATTGAGAACAGACATATCATAAATTCCCTCAAAAGAGTCAGATTACTCATAATTTGAGTGGAAATATACTGTCTGGATAGAGGTTAACCTCTTATGTATTGCGTGATCCGATACAGAAAAAATGTATCTATCTTAACAACAACACATTCGTTCGCAGGTAGGGTGATAAGTCTTTTTTAGCATATGATTGTTAATTTATATTTACCTATTCGGTCAGGATGTAGCACTGTTTCCGGGTGGTCGGAAGGTTGCTGGAAGTTCTGCGAGCCTGTTCTCTCCCTTCCTCTGTATAAATTAACTAATTAATGGTGGTATTAATTAGCAGGATTATGTCACAAATATAAAGTCAGTTTATAATATAACAAACAAATTGTCTACTTTTTTTATAGAGATTGTAGAATTATTTTACCCCATTGTTAGCCTTACCTATAAAATGCTCATTATCAAACACAAAGAAAGCTTTATAGTTGCAATTATAAAGCTTTTTTTGTGTTTGATACAAGAAGAATCACATAGTAAATGTTCATTCGTTGCCTATTTGAGTTAGTAGGCTATCTTTCGCTTCATTTTCGTTTCTAGCTAGTAAAGCAGCTTTTTCTATAGTCTCTTTTACTGAAGCTACCATTTTAGGTGTCTGTTGAGTTATTTGTGTTCTTATATCTTTCCAAACTAGGTCATACCAAGGCTTTTCTACTGCATTGATCTTGTAGGGAAAGCTAGGCGTCATTAGAATGGTATGGAATCGAATCTTTCCTTCATGTCTAAAATTTGTTATCTGATAACGAAATCCATCTTCTATAGCCACAAACTTAAAATCAAATAGAATAAAACCTTTTGTAACTTCACTTGCTGCGTGTACATTACTATTATAGACCAGATAGGATGTTCCTTTTATTTCTCCTGCTCCTCTATCCGATTCGCGTATGGTTTCTTTAGGCATATATTCTTGCTGCCAGGCAGATAAGTGCTTGTAAACTTCATCTTTTTCCAGTTTATCTACTTTTATCTCTCCAGAAAACATCATTAACTCAGCATGTTGAGCATTACTCATTAAACATGCAATCAAAACAACGCCAATAGTCAGTATCAGTTTTTTCATAGCTAAAATATAATATGATTCACTCTTGTCTATTACTGTTTACAAATATGTCACAAATTGTAAGAAGTTGTAGTTTAGCTCGTAAGTGTGCTATTGACGAAGGCGCATTATAACCATCTAAACACCTAATAATCAACACAAAAACCCTATTTTCGCTCTATTTATTATTGATCCATGCAGTAGAATTTCCGATGAAGCCCTTCCTTTTCAATAGGGAACCTATTTTCTACAAGATAACTTTTATCATATCATCCTCTAAATATACAGAGACAACAATCTGTATATCAATTAATTAAAGAGTGACACACTTTATCTATCCGAAAAAAGAACAAATTCGCATTAGTAAAAATCTCTTCTTTTCTATGAATCAAATGATCCTGCCATCCACTGAGTTTTAGAAAAACTTACATATATAAAAAACACGTATAAGTACTTATACTTCTCCCCTTATACCAGGCAATTTGAGTAAATCATTTTTTATGGCAACCAAAAACAAACTATTTTGTTAATAAAGTTATTACCATGAGTGAAGTTGTTTGTTCAACGAGGTATTTATATTTTCTGTATTTTTATGGCTTTGTTGAGTCGTGTTTTATTGAATATCTTGTGAGTGTATGTACGATCGTTATTCCTTTAGTCTTCCAAAAGAAAAAATTATACGTCGTTTTGAGATAAAGGTCCCAGGAACCATAGAACCTCAATACAATATTTCTCCGGGAAATAGTGTAGCTATTATTACGGACTTACAACCTAGACAGTTAACAAAGGCTATATGGGGTATTTCAGAGAATAGAAAAATACCAATCAACAAGGTATTTATCAAGCAGGATACTCAAAAGACAACACCCCAAACAACCCAATTTCTCACCCAACGTTGTATTATCCTTGCCGATGGTTTCTATTTATGGAAGAAGGTCTCCTACAAAAGTCGTATTCCTTACCGGATTACACTTAAGTGGAATATTCCGTTTGCATTTGCTGGTGTATGGCAATATGAATCACAAAACAACAACCAGATCTCATGTGCAATGATAACTACAGATGCTAATGAACTGATTGCACCTATTACTACTAAAATGCCACTGATGCTTCCTCTTGAACAGGAAAAAATCTGGTTACAAACAAACACTGCACTACCTGAGATTCTATCTCTTATTAAACCCTATTCCAGTGATCAACTCCGTTTATTTCCAGTGTCTGGTCAGATTAATCAATTGGATATGAATATACCTGAAGTTACACTTCCATCGCAACCTACTGACCAGTTTGGCAATTATGTCTTATTTGAATAAGCTATAGATCCATTTACACGGCCAATATCTTTCACACCCCAATTTATTTTCTCTATTCAAAACTCATTCTCAAATAGTTAGCCAAAACAGCATTCAACAATATCCAGAATCGAAACCATATCAATGGTATTCTGGTTTTCACTCAGAATACCATTGATGAAGTATGAATCCCGATTACTTGAAGCAAGAAGCGATAGAATTTCTAACTCAGACCTATACAGAACTCGCCTTAGAAGCAGATCTTCCCACACGAATCAATCAGGTGATTGATGAAATAAACATCTCTGGAACCTATATCCATACCTTTGAAGAACTTGATTATGGAGCCAAATTAGCCTGGAGGAATAGCAACAGGTGTATTGGCAGACTTTACTGGAAATCCCTTAAAGTGCGTGATATGAGACATATCCAAACAGAAAAAGATATATTTACTGCATTACTTGAGCATCTTGATTATGCAACCAATGATGGAAATATTCGTTCTGTAATCAGTATCTTCTCACCTAAACATCCTTCACAAACTACAGGTATTCGTATCCTCAACCATCAGTTAGTCAGGTATGCGGGCTACTATTCAACGGATACACATACATATATTGGAGATCCAGCTCAATATGAATTTACAAAGAAGTGTCAGCAATTAGGTTGGCAAAGCTCCCATACACATTTCGATATTTTGCCTCTACTTATACAATTACCTCATGGGGAGGCTCGTATGTTTACAATTCCATCAGAAAAAATAAAAGAGGTTACACTATCTCATCCAGATTATGAATGGTTCACAGACTTACAACTTCGCTGGTATGCCGTTCCTGTCATATCCAATATGAAGCTGGAAATTGGTGGAATCGAATATACAGCAGCCCCCTTTAATGGCTGGTATATGGGAACAGAAATAGGTGCCCGTAATCTGGGAGATACTCAACGATACAATCTTCTCCCTATGATAGCACACAAAATGGGACTGAGCACATCTGCCAATCATACATTATGGAAAGATCGTGCGCTTGTGGAACTCAACATCGCAGTCTTATACTCATATCAGCAGGCTGGAGTTAAAATAGTCGATCACCATACAGCATCTGATCAGTTTATTACCCATACAAGTCTGGAAACCAAAAATCAGCGTGAAGTAGTTGCAGATTGGGCTTGGATTGTTCCTCCGATCTCTGGCTCAGCAACCGAAGTCTTTCATAGGGCATGGAAAAATACGATGTGCAAACCAAATTTTCTTACTCAGGATGATACCCTATTCACTTCCGCTAAAACCTGTCCGCGGGAATCCTCTCACTAACCACCTACAATATCTACAGAAGAGAAGATAAAGTTAAAAATGTTTTGTAAAGTGGGCCTCTCTGCATGCATACTAATTTATCAGAATCTTCACTAATCTTACTTATGACAGTAAATCATTGAGTTATACTAGCATAAAATAAAAAGATAGATTTTATTTGTTATGTAAACATACGTAAACACACACATAAATGTACCTGCATAATAGGTATTCTACTCGTTCAATTCTTATAAAATCCAACCACACGCTTCCTTTTGTAATAGTAAATGAATTGAATGCTATCTTAGTCGACAAAACAAATCTTATGTTGTTTTTCTTTGGTAAGACAGTAGATCATACTCATTGACAAACCTGGCAACTGTTCAAGGGGATGTGGAGAAGATAGGATACAAAAGAATAATTAATTATAGAAAGTTTTTCAAAATAGCACCATTACATACATTCCATTTTTGCCATACCACTAATACATTCTAAACCAGATAAACATCCAGGCAATAAGCCAAATAATAGTACAGAGCAGAAATCAGGTATTGTTAAAAAATGAAATGATTTATAAAGGATATACTTTATATAAAACTTACCTCTCACAAGATGAGATAGAATCAGGATTTGTTGCTTCTCTTATGAGAGTACTCAGCCTGAGTCTTCTCCATATCTTATTATTTAGCCTATCTGGTCATGCACAAAACAAGCATCTCACAGATAGCTTGCAGGCCTTGTTGAAAACTATGCCAGAAGATACCAATAAAGTAGAGGTACTTCGGCTATTATTTAATGAATATCGTTATTCTGACCATGAACAAGCTAGAATAATTGCTCAGAAAGAATTAAGCTTATCATTAAAACTAAAATATACTTTAGGAGAAGCCTCTGCCTACAGACATCTCGGAATTTCCCATGCACATAAGGGTAAAAGTGTGCAAGCAATTGAATATTATCTAAAAGCCATTCCATTGTATGAAAAAATACATGAGTCATTCTTTGTAGGTGCTTGTTTTAATAACATCGGTAGTGTATATATGGATCTGAAAGAATGGGATAAGGCTCAAAATAACCTCTTCAAAGCTATTAATATATGGAAACCTTTATCTGATGGTCCTGAAGGAACATGTATAGCCTTATCCAATCTTGGAGATATCTACCTTGAGCAGAAACAGTACAAGCAAGCTTTGCAAATGTATGAACAGTCGCTGAAAATAGCTCAACAACTGAAACTCACCTGGCTGATAGCAGGGACGCAAACAAGTATTGGCAACGTATATATCCGTCAACAAGAATATACAAAGGCAACTAACTACCTTACTAAAGCATTGGTAATAGCAGAGCAAAATCATAGTAATTCCATACTTACTCAGATATACTATTATCGAAGCGAAATTTCTCTTGCCAGTAATCAGCTTCAAAATGCTTTAGATCAAGCTTTTAAGGCATTGGCATTTACAAAAAAAACAAAATCCAGCCGATGGCAGGTAAAATGTTACAAACAATTAGCTCACATATTTACATTACAGGAAAACTATAAACAAGGAGTACACTTCCAGGATTTATATATCTCCTTGAATGACAGTTTGAATAATGTTCAGCAAGCACTTCAGATTGAAAAATTACAATACAACTATCAACTGGAAAAGAAAGACCTTATTAATCAATCTCTACTAAAAGATAAAAAACTCAAGGAAGAAGAATTTGATCGTAATAAGACAAGGCGTAGGTTTATTCTTGGGCTACTACTAATTTTTATTGCGACTACGGTTTTCTATCGGATTACATACAAGCGCCAGAAAAGAATGAATCAGACGATGGCTCTACAACAACAGGAGATAGAAGCGCAAAATGAAGAAATCAGGTCCCAAAATGATCAGATTTCTATTCAGAGAGAGGACCTTACCAAAGCAAATGCAGCCCTCAATAAACTATTTAGTATTATTGCGCATGATTTACGGGCTCCATTCCGGTCTATTGAAGGTACAATTACTCTATTCGAAGAGGAATTACTTGATCCTCAGGAGATGCAGATTGTTGTTCAGAAGCTGGGAACTCAGGTACATAAGTCTTCCGAGTTATTGGATAAATTGTTGCTGTGGTCTAAAAGCCAGCTTGAAGGCTTTCAGGTAAATCCTAAAACATTTGATTTAGCGGAAGTAATTTTCAGAAGCACCGAAATACTAGAAATCCAGGCTAACCAGAAAAAAATCAGCATTACGACAGAAATAGAATCTTCCTTGAAAGGGTATGCAGACCCTGATATGATTGAAACTATTGTACGTAATCTGGTTAGTAATGCAATCAAGTTCTGTAAAGAAAATGATACAATCTGTATTCGTGCAATCTTGAAGGGAAGTCATATTTCTGTATCTGTTCACGATACAGGGCAGGGCATAGATGAAGAGGTCAGAAAAAAGATATTAACTCCCACAAGCTTTTACTCTACAGTGGGCACATCAGGTGAGAAAGGTACAGGACTTGGAATACATCTTTGTCTGGAATTCCTGGCATTAAATAATGGGCATCTACATATTGAAAGTATACCCGGAGAAGGTAGTATCTTCACGTTTACTCTCCCACAAGAGAGAAGCAAAATACATGAAGCCAGTATTTGCTGATTTAACTGGAATCATAGTCACTCAAAAGAGATTCGGAATTCCGATTGTTTTGAGGATTCATCAAAATTCTGATCAAATCTTCTCGCAGAGTAAAATTGGTAAATCTGCCATAAGATATTGGCAGGTGATAACTCAAACAGTATTCTTCTTTTTTTCCTGCTCACTTCTGGCAATTGACTGTGCCATAATACTTGCTACCAACAATTGTAAGGCATGGTAAAGCATCAATGGCAACAGCATAATTCCAGCCATTGCTACATCTGGAAATAATACTTTAGACATAACGGTACCATGTACCAGTGATTTCTTCGAGCCACAAAATAAAGCAGTGATACGATCTTCTTGTGAAAATTTCAATAACTTACTAATCAGATGTACCACAGAAAATACCAGGAAAAATAAAGCCAGCATACCTACTCCCAACAGAAAAATATCTATCAATGTATAACTATGGAAGATACCTTCAGAAAAAGATTCGCAAAACGAAGTATAGACAATCATTAGAATAATGGTCTGATCCATCATCCGAAGCTTTTGTTTATTCTTCTCAGCAAACTCTCCCCATCGGGAATGTAACAATACACCTAATACAACAGGCAGCAATACCTGCAAGGCCAGCTTGGCAATCACATCACCCAAGTGATAATCTCCAGAATTAGCGTTCAGAAAGGAACTCATCCACAAAGGAGTAATAAAAACACCCAGTAAGCTTGAAATGCTGGCATTGAAAATTGCTGCCGGCATATTACCTCCAGCGATCGACACCATAACTACAGAAGAAGAAACTGTAGAAGGAAGAGTAGCCAGATAGAATACAGCCAACCATAATACTTCTCCATGTTGGGCTTTAAACAAGCCTTGCAGACACAGAATCAGGCAAGGGAAAAGTATAAATGTAGTAAAGTGTATCAGTGTATGTAATCGCCAGTTGCTCAATCCCGCTTTTAACTTCTCCGGGCTTAGGCGTAATCCATAAAAGAAAAAAATCAATGACACACCATAATTGGCTATTTCATCCAGATGAAATGGACTATTTTTTGTGCCTGGATAAGGAAATAGATAAGCCAAGCCAATCATTGACAGAAGTGCAAGCAGAAAACCATCTAATCCAGCTTTTTGCAGAATAGCTGCTATTTTCTGAAAGCCTGTAGGGTAATTACTCATAGAGAACAAATTTGTAATCAAAGAATTATTAGTGTAACTGCTCCAATTATGTTATTTGTTCCCTATGTATAAAACAACACTTTAATTAATAGTAAAATAAGTTACTGATCAATCAGTTAACTTTGATCATATAGACACCATCTGTGAGAGTAACAGGCGTATTATTAAACCGTAAAGCAGAAGCATATACCCAGCTCCCGCAATTATTGCTACTCTGATAAGTATCAACCGAAAGAGTGCCTATTACTTTTCCGGAAATTTCCAGATCGAATGAGGAAATACTTTCTCCTCTGGCAGTTGCTATAACCAAATAACTACTGCCATAAAATAGTTGCGAATTAGTAGGCTTCCCAGTAGTTACATCAGAAATATAGGCCTTGGAGCCACCCTTATTTGTATATGAGATCTTAAGAGAGCCACGATTATCTGCCGTAATAATAGATTGATTAGTACTATCCAACAACGCAAATACCAATGCTGGAGGTGAAGTCACACAAGGCTCTTCATCTTTCGAACAATTTAATAAGACTACATTTAAGAGTAGTAATAAGGTAATTTTGGAAAAAATGTTTTTGCTAAGCATATTCCGGGTTAGAATATAGAATTAAATAATTTAAAATATTTTAGACAACTTCAAGGCCTCAAAGATACAATACGACATGCATAAATTCACATATAGTAGGTATAACCTTTTTTAAAGGTAGTTACTTTCCCACCAAAGGACTTTCTAATAAAAAAGCCTCTCTGTCCTTGCTACTAAGTATTAGCAGCAAAGACAGAGAGGTTGAAAGAATCCAGAAATATACTACAGAGCAGGTTTTGGCACCTGAGTAGTTACTACTTTTTGGGTAACATACAGGTGAATCATATACATCATTGCTACTGTAACCAGAATAGAACCAATCACTACATAACTTAAAAGATCATAATGTTCCAGAGGAGCATTCTCTGATGGTTGAAAAACAATTAAACCTGCCACAGCAGAGGCTATTCCTCCTGAGATCTGCTGTATAGATGAGTTTATTCCCATAAAAGCACCTCTGTCCTGAGGTAAGGGTACGGCACTCACTAAAGCAGAGGAAGAAATCATACGGGAAGAGATTCCAACAAAGAGAATAACATTGATCGGAATAACTGTCCACAAAGGAGTAATTCCCAAATGACAATAAATAAATATCATCACGCTACTTATGGCAGAACCAATACAAAACATTTTATATTTACCAATTTTATCACTGATTTTTCCAACAACAGGCCCAGCTATCATGGCACAGACACCTGTAACCATATAAATCATAGGCAGGTCATCCAGCGACAACCCAAGGTTATGCACACTAAATGCGCTTCCAAATGGCATAAGCATAAATCCGCCTGTTGCCAGAAGGGCTGTAGCAGCAAATGCTTTCAGATATTCAGGTTGTGAGACTGTATGGACCAGATGCAGAAATGGATTCTTGTCTGACCGAATTCTTAAATGAGCATCTATAGGTTGCATATATATAAATACAGCAATCCATATCAATATACTTATTCCTACAATCATCAGAAATGGAGAATGCCACCCAAGATGATTGGCCAGATATAGACCTACTGGAATACCAAGAATCTGACTGGACGCAAATGCCATTTGTACAAATCCCATGACCTGCCCTCTTACTTCCATTGGAAAAAGGTCTGTAATAATAGCAAACCCGATAGATCCTATTACACCACCAAATATACCTGTAACTACCCTAGCAGCCAACAGAGATTGATAATCAGGCGCCATCCCACAAAATAGCGTTCCGATAATAAAACCGGCGTAAAAGAACAAGAGTAATTTTTTACGATCAAACTTATCTGCAAATCCTGCAGCCAGTAATCCGGATGCACCTGCACTAAATGCATAGGCAGAAACAACCCATCCGAATTGTTTGGTTGAAATAGTAAGCTCTTTCATTAACTGTGCACCCAAAGGTGACAGTACCATAAAATCCAAAATGATTGAAAACTGAAGAATAGCTAGTATGGCGATAATAAATATCTGATAGCTGGTAAATTTTTTTTCCTTAGATGTAGCTTTATTTTTCATGAACAGGTGTAGTTAAGTTGTTAGTCTGGCAACTCTTCACAGAAGAAGCCAGCCTCTCTTAGTAAAAAGATAATGTCCTGCGGGTACAACACAGACGAATTGGATTTCACACGTAATACCCTGTCTGTATCATCCTGAGCTATATTCCAATGAAGGATTCGGGTATCAGCATTCAGGACAGGCGTTATTGTCAGCAGATCTTTTTTGTTTCGAATATTGGTCCGAAAAATTAAAATGTCATTTTGCGTTGTAGTGATAGTCATAACTGTAAAATTTGCAATGAGGCATTGGTGTACATAAAAAATGTAAATCACATCTGATCATCAATCAGTCCATACTGATAGGCAACAGGTAATACTTGTCTGTTGGGAAGACGTATCAGACAGATGCTTTACTTTATAAACTACTGAGTTATTTTACTGAGGCGGCTTATTTCTGAACTATATAGTAAATAGACTACACGTATCTACTAAGGCTCAATTTACTGTGACTATATATTCATCTGAAAAAAATTTGCATGAGTGGTATCCAGAATAGTTAAATTCTTATATTGACTACACTTATGGTTTTAATGCCTTTATGACTAGGGTAAGTGTCTGTTCAATGTAATCATCTGTTAAGCTAAAATCCCGGTTCCCCATATTCTTGCCGGTTTGGTGAAATCGAATCAAGTTATAAAGTGGGGCAAAGGCTATTGACCAGAATACTTCAACAGGTACACTAACTAACTCTCTATTTTGTATAGCGTTCTGTATAAACTTCCCCATAACCTCTTTAAAGTCTTCGACAATAGACGCAGTTATTTTATCTCTATAAGGAGAATGTTTAGCTTGTTCAAAGAAACAGGTTGAGATACCCTGCTCCATACAATACCGAACCCGGTTATACCACTGAACACGTAATCCTTCTGCAAATGGCATTTCAGGAGAAAAACTCTCAAATGTGGCGGCAATCATCTTCTTTCCTTCTTCTATCCCCAACTTTACAATCAAATCATCTTTATCTTTATAATAGATGTAAAGAGTAGCAGGAGATACGCCTGCTGCCTTTGCCAACTTTTGCATACTAAAACCATCAAACCCTTCATTCACAAGCATTTCCAATGCTTTTACCTTTACTATACTTTCTTTATTTTCATCTCTTGTTCTCATTGAATACAAATATAAATGAATGTTCGTTTACTTATAAAGTAAAAAACAAAATATTTTTTATAAAGATCACGACACATAAAAAAATCCATTGCTGGTATGCAATGGATTTTCAGAAGCAGTTTAGTATACTTATTTCTTTGTTACCAATTGTAAATTATCCTTATGGGTACCCCAATGATACCCTATTTCAAACGGTAAGGGTTTAACCCGACTACTGTCTTTGTAATCATGGTCAAGTTCTTTCTGGAAACGCCCTTTAAACTCTTCAATAGGAGGTGTATACACTCCGTATAGTTGTACATTCCATTGAGCAGAGTCGTAATATTTATAGGCAATTCCTGTATCATCCTGTAAAATGGCCTTACATTTTCCAAGCATTGCATTCCTGATTATTGAAAATGACTCATAATGCATCAGATAGCTGGCAGACTTCAAATACCCAACACATCCTTCAGGCAAAGCATCCAGAAAAGCTTTTATAGCAGGTTTCACCTTAACTCCATTATCGGAAAGATCTCCAGAGTAGTAAAATACTGATTTAGGCTTTCGCATATCTGTATCCAGGAAATCAATCCGAACCAAACGAGGCAATTTTTTAGGAGAATCGCTTGCTGTACCAACCCAGTTCATTGTCTGTCCATTCTCCATCAATAATAAGGGTTGTATTTTTGTAACTATATGATTAGTACGTACAAGAAAAGTACAGATCATGGGTACAACTCCATTTATCTTTGGCATATCTGCCGACATTTTTTTTGTCAGAAAATAACTACGCTGAAAAATATCTCTCAATGCACCTTGCATGGCTTCACAATAGCTTGCAACTTCTTTTTCTGATTTGTCACTTAAATCAGGTAGATCACCTATCGGTTCCAGACCAAATAAATAGTACGTATCTGCCTTAGGAAAGAAAGTAGTAGCGTGAATAAAATCAGGCCCGGAAAACGGATAGAAGACAGTTGTAGCAGATAAATTTTCTAGTTCAGTCTCTGACCAGTTGCGCATCTTATCCAGGCGTTGTCTGTTGACACGAGCCCAGCTGCTATCCATTGTTGCGGCAAATTTCCTCCAGGAAGTATACTCACTTACAGCTTTATAAGGATTGGTATCTCCATCCTGCATTCCTGCAATAATTCGTGATGTATAATCATCCGTACGATCAAAGGATATGGGATCTGCTGTAGGTTCTGACTTTACAGAATCTTTGTGAGAAACAGAGTCAACTGTGGCAACATTCTCTTTTTGTTCGTTTTGGGTATCAGTACCACAGGCAAAAAATCCAATACAACACAATAGTAAAAAATAAGAACAGTATACCTGAACTTTCATGTAAATAAGGTGCAAGGTTAAAAGTTGTTAAAATTATATAAATCCGGAACAAAGGTAGTAGCTTTGTCAGTCGAAGCAGGCGCAAAATACATAAAACAAAAGATTATCAACAGATAAGCCAAAGGTAACTCAGCCATTTAATCCGTTTTTTTTTCTAAAAGCTGGTAAAGCACTAGTAACTTCTGTCTGATTGATTGTTTTATTCTCATTGAAAGATCTCATTCAGCATACAACATGTGTCATCTGCTAATGAAATGTGTTCCTGAAATTATATATGAATCTGGTTATTGATATTGGCAATTCTTCTGCAAAAATAGGTTATTTCGGAGCAGACTCTTCTCACACTGTTTATAAGAGAGTCGATTCCAGTGAATTACCAGCTATAGCAACGGAGATAAAGCCCGACTTTATATTAATCTCATCCGTTACAGGAGATGCTGAAACGTGGAAAGAGGCTCTTTCAGATATAACGTCTGATATCTGGATTCTAAACAGTCAGTTACCATTACCATTTAACAATTATTATAAAACTCCTCATACCCTTGGAACTGATCGTATTGCAGCAGTAGCTGGCGCGCAGGCATTATACCCACAGCAATCCTGTCTGATTATTGATGCGGGAACCTGTATTAAATATGAATGGCTGGAAAATGGCATAGACTACAGGGGAGGAAGTATATCACCCGGATTGCATATGCGCTTTCAGGCTATGCATACGTTTACCCGTAAATTACCTTTGTTGGAACCGGAACAAGAAGTATTTCTTACAGGCACTACGACACAGGAAGCAATACAAAGTGGAGTTATCAAAGGTATGACAGCAGAAATTGAAGGGATTATTGAGCAATACAAACAACAATACTCTGTTAGTAATGTAATTATTTGTGGGGGAGATGCACATTTTTTTGAAAGGCAGCTTAAAACTCCGATATTTGTTGTTTCGGAATTAGTTCTGATTGGTTTAAATCATATTCTAAATTATACTATTGACACTTTAAAGAGATAGTAATATAGAAGTATAGTGATTCATTTTCTTAGTAGAGCATTGATTCGTATACTTTTATTCTAAAATCCTGAACTCTGAACCTATTTCACATGCGTTTTTTTCTCAGATTATCTTTTGTCTTTGCTTTTATTCTTTGTAATACTGTTTTACAGGCCCAGAATATGGGGAGCTCTCCTTACTCTCAATTAGGGATCGGAGATATCGTAAATCCTGCCTTTGGACCTCAACAAGCGATGGGAAGTGCAGGTGTTGCTTATTCCAATGGTTTCTTTATTAATAATATGAACCCTGCTTTATGGGCCAGAAACAGAAGTGTTACACTGGAAGTTGGCGTGATAGGTCAGTATAAAAAAATGAGTACAAGTGATGCATCCAAGACAGTAACGGGCGGTACGCTAAATAACCTGGCACTGGCACTTCCTGTAGCGCGTTACTGGACAACTGGATTGGTTTTGTCTCCTCTTAGTTCTGTAAACTATGATATTAGTGATACAAGAATATTAACAGGTACAGCTTATACTGCAACCACACGTTACCTAGGTAAAGGCGGATTTACCAGTTTAAACTGGAACAATGGATTTAGCTTATTAAAGAACCGGTTATACCTTGGATTGCAAACCTCTTATATTTTTGGGGCTACAACTAAGGAGAATATCAGTCAAGTTCATGGACTTCCTTTTACCTCTGCGTATACTCAGAATATCACAGCATCCGGATTTACCTTCAAACCGGGATTTGCCTATCGGAAACGAGTTAACTATGACAAAAAAGATAGTTTAAAAATTGTATATGTGAGTTTTGCAGGTACTTATGATATACCAGGAAGAATTAATCTTCAAAGAGATCGGGTACTGGAAAATCGTTCAGATAATGGAGAATCGGGCCCCTTCGGACAAGATAGTCTGGTAAAAAATGAATCAGGAAGGGTATTGATGCCAGGTGGATTCAGAGCAGGCTTTAATATAGAGAAACCATTCAAATGGGCTGTATCCGGAGACTTCTATTACAAAAACTGGTCAGGTTACGATATCTCCTATAATACAGATTCACTATCATCAGCCTATGGATTTGGTGTAGGAGCCGAATATACTCCCGACATTAACTCTGTCAACAGTTATCTGAAACGTGTAACACTCAGAGCAGGTTTTAACTACAGTCAGATGCCAATCAAGTATAATGATAAACAATTATCTGACCGAAGCATAAGTTTTGGGGCATCGTTCCCAGTTACTACTCAGGATCGAAGTGCACTTTCCTATCTGAATGCAACATTTGTTCTGGGTCAGCGTGGTGACAAAGCGATGGTTAAGGAGAATTACTTCAAAATTGTATTTGACTTTAGTATTAGTGCATTTGACTGGTTCCGCAGGTATAAGATTGATTAAGGCATGGTATTTGGTGCTGTATTTTCTTCCATCTATATATCGCTATGAAAAATATACAAACAAAAAGCAAAATACTGACCCTGGGGTTGGTATTTTGTGTTTTAATGACTTCCTGTGAAGAGGATACACCTGCCCAGCAAACAGGAAAGTACAAAGGCCCAAAACGGGAAGAGGATAACATGGAGTTGATTATGACGGATTCAGCCCGATTAAGTGTTCGGCTGCAGGCACCTAAGCTATTGGTGATGCAAAATGAAGATCAACATTTTACGAAAGGGATCTTTATTGAGTTTTACAATAAAAACGGCGTTAAAACTACTACACTACGAGCTGATAAAGGTGTTCAATATCGGGCTACTAACATACACATTGCGCTTGGAAATGTAATAGTTACCAACCTGGAAAAGAATCAGACATTGAAAACAGAGCGCCTTAACTGGAATCCGGATACTAAAAAATTGTATACAGATAAATTTGTTACAATTCTTACTCCAGAAGAACGGATAGAGGGGACAGGTCTGGAAGCCAAGCAGGATTTTAGCTCTTATACAATGCGCAAAATTTCAGGAGTATTTTCTGTAGACCAATAATATTTTATTTTAAGTATACGCTTTATTTTAACGAAGAAATAGATATTTGTGTAAACTGTAATTATGCAACTATCTATTTCCGGATTCATTATACATCAATTCCGACAGTGAAACTTATTGACGTACTTTTATTATATCCGGCATTTGCACTTCTGCTTATTGGACTGCATCAAATCTTGTTAAGAGGTTTTGCCCAGAGTTATTGGATTTTGATGTTTGCTCTGATTTTATTGTTTGGATACCAATGGCGTAGAACAAAGCAGGCAACTCAGCAGACAAGTAAAAAACCACCACAGTCAACATCAAAAGCCACCAGAAAGAAAAAATAATAATTAATATGCTGTCTTTAGAAGAAAAGAGATGAAGCATTAGTCTATTTAAAATATCTTATCTGACACTTCATGAATTCTGTACTGGGTATATTTCTGGCATTGCTATCTGCTGTTTTTTTTACCAGTATTGAAATTGCTTTTGTTTCTGCCAGCAAACTTCACATAGAGTTACAGGAAGAGCAAGGCTTATACTCAGGCAAGGTATTATCTCGGTTTGTTAAAAACACTTCCGGATTAATTGGTACAACGTTGATCGGAAAGATCCTTTCAACCGTGGCTTATGCGATATTGGCATTCAGCCAATTATATCCCTGGTTAAAAGATCTTCTCCAGACTACTCTGTACAATCATAGTTACATTCTATTGCCACTATCCTTACTTCTGACATTTACAGGGTATTATCTGGTTGTAGAATGTCTCACAAAATTCTTGTTTCTGGTGAATCCTCATCGCTGGTTACAAATTGCCATCATTCCCTTTCGGGTTGCCTATATTCTTCTGTATCCCTTTATGACTGGTATGGCTACTATTTCCCGATGGGTAATCAAGCATGTACTACGTATTCCGGAAAAAGACATACAACCCTTGTTTAGCCAGACAGAATTAACTGTATATCTGGAACAGCTGGACTATACAGAAACAGCTAAAGAAGAAGATGAGGTAGATACTCAGATCTTTAACAATGCACTTTCATTCAAACGAATCAAGGTGCGAGATTGCATGATTCCCCGAACAGAAATTTCTGCAATAGATATTGAAGAGGGTATGAGTGAGTTAAAAAGAGAATTTGTAGAGAGTGGGCATTCTAAGGTGTTGGTATACAAAGACTCTATTGATAATATCATTGGGTATTGTCATGCGATAGAGTTATTTAAAAAGCCAAAGGAGATTCAACAACTTTTGACCCCTGTAAAAATCGTAGCCGAAACTACTCCTGTTACAGATGTATTAATAGAATTGACACAGTCACAAAAGAGTCTGGCAGTGGTTGTGGATGAATATGGGGGCACTTCTGGTTTGGTTAGTATTGAAGATATTATTGAGCAATTGTTGGGTGAGATTCAGGACGAATATGATATAAGTGAAGACTGGGTAGAAGAAAAGCTAAATGAGTCGACCTACTTACTGAGTGCACGTCATGAGATTGATTATCTGAATGATAAATACAATTTAAACCTTCCAACAGGCGAATACGGTACATTGGGAGGGCTGATTATTTCAATCTATGAAGATCTCCCTTCTGTAAATAAACAAATTCAGCTATCTCCTTTTACATTTACAATCCTGTCAATGAAGGATTCGCATATTGATGTTGTTAAATTATCCATTGAGGAGAGTAAAGATTAAATTTGCGCTATGTCAGAAAAGATACCTGATACAACCATCGAAACAAAAGCCAGTTTACGTCGTACATACCTTACCAATCAGAAAAAGTTGTCACAGCAAGAGGTCCAGAGCTTAAGTCAACAAATTTCTGATCAGTTATTTCTGACTTTCAACTTTCAGACTTTCCAGACAATACATTGCTTTTTACCCATTGTAAAGAACAATGAAATCAATACATGGCTGATAATACAAAGGCTCCAGCAAGACTTCCCGAATACTCAGATTGTAATACCTAAAACAGATGCAGCATCCCTTTCAATGATTAGCTGTTTGCTGGCACAGGATACAGTTCTTACAGTATCAGACTGGGGTATTCAGGAGCCGGAAGTTATTGAGAGAATAGAACCTACACAAATAGATTATGTATTGGTCCCACTTTTAGCTTACGATCGAAAAGGATATCGTGTAGGATATGGAAAAGGATTCTATGATCGGTTTCTGGCACAATGCCGTCCGGATGTAATAAAGATAGGATTATCTTACAATGTTCCCGTAGAAAAAATAGAGGATATAGATCAATACGATATTCCTTTGGACTATTGTGTCACTCCTGAAACAGTATGGATGTTCTGATAGCTCTTGGGTCTTATATACATACCGATACATATGATACTCATACAGTAAAAATCTACCTTTATCCTGGCGTCAACCAACAGATAAAGGTAGATACTGAATTATTATTTGGCAAAACGTAAGCGATAATCAGCCCGAGCCTTCCCTTTGCTAATGTCAGTTAGCTTTGATTGAATCAGGCGCTTCTTCATAGCAGACACCTTATCTACAAACAATACTCCCTGCAAGTGGTCATATTCATGCTGAATGATCCTGGCAGGAATACCTTCATATTCTTCAGTATATTCGTTCCAGTTCTCATCAAAATAGTGAATCTTTACTTTTGGAGGACGATTTACGTCGGCACGAATACCGGGAATACTCAAACATCCTTCTTCAAATGCCCATTCGTCACCAGTTTCTTCCAGGATTGTTGGATTCACAAATACCTTTTTAAACTTCTGCAATACCTCATCTTCCTCATCCATAGGGCTACCATCTGTTACAAATATCCGGACGCTCATTCCTATCTGAGGGGCAGCCAAGCCTACTCCACTGGCATTGTACATGGTCTCATACATATCATCTACCAGCTTTTTAATATCAGTTCCTTTCTCAATTGGCTGTGCGACTTTTTTCAGAACAGGGTCGCCATACGCTGTAATAGGATAAATCATAAACTAAATCAGTGAAAACGTTTTTACAAAGATAGGCAAAAAAAGGCGGGCAGGAAAAAAAAGGAGAATTTGAAAGTCAGCATGTTTTTAATATATTTGGTATAGCTAGATAGATTACAGCATTTATTCTGTTTTTATGAACAAATAAATACCAAACATCGATATGAAGGAAATTGAAAGTTTATTACCTCATAGAGACCCTTTTCTCTATGTAGATTCTATTATTTCGGCCACACTGGAAGAAGTAATCGGAATAAAGCAATTTGATAGTTCTGATTCATTTCTGAATAGCAGCTTTCCGGAAACATCTTATGTGCCTGGAATGATTTTAATTGAGTCAATGGCACAATGTGGTGGAGCCGGGGCCCGAAAAATAAACGCAACCGAAGGGCTTTTTGGCCTGGCAGGTATCGAAATGGCGTGTTTTCACGCAGGTGTAGAATTTGGTAAGACAGTCAAAATGATTATTAAAAATCTTAAAATAAGCACCAAGATCGTAAAACAATCAGGTATAGCCTATGTGGATGAAGTTCCTGTCGCAGAAGCAACCTGGGTATGTATTAAGATTCAATAACCTATCTTTCATAAGCATTGCCTCCTTTCAACAGTTTTAGGATAGTACTATTGAAGAAAACCAGTAGACAGGTCTGTTATTTTCTTGATTCCATAAAAGATTGTAGAATAATAGCAGCACTGACTTTGTCTATGTTTGATTTATCCTGACGATCTTTCTTTTTCATTCCACCAGCTATCAGAGTCTGTTGAGCCATGATGGAAGTGAAGCGTTCATCCACACGATGAACAGGGGTATCAGGAAATTGTGCCTTTAACCGCTTAACAAATCCTTCTACATGGGGGGCGATTTCGGATGGTGTATTATCTGTCTGTTTTGGCTGCCCAACCACAAAGCCCTCTACTTCTTCCTGTACCATATAGGATTTGAGGAATTCCATCAATTGGTGTGTAGCAACTGTATCCAAAGGGGAAGCTATAATCTGTAAAGGATCTGTTACAGCTAGTCCTGTTCGCTTCAACCCATAATCAATTGCTAAAATGCGTGGCATAGTATGTCAATAAGATTCCAACTATATACTGGAATCTTATGTATGTCTTTTTTAATTTAAAATCGCAATCTGCTTTACCACCTCTCGTACCTCTTTTTCCAGTTCAAGCACCTTTGGAAACAGAATTTCGTTTTCTATACGGGCATGTGTGTGCAGTTCTGTCTCAAAGGATTTCAACTCTGCAAAAACAACCTTCAGATGCTGACTGCTTCCCGGACGTAAAGTATAGTTATTAGTGATCTCACGTATACCAACCATTTCATCGTCATGTGTTTCATGATCATCCGCAAAATGCTGAACAGACTTGCTTCCCAGTTCAAAGAACACTTTTCCCAGAGATACTTTACGTTGTTGAGCCTTTTGAAGTAACGCAACATAGTTAAAGAGGGTATCTTCTTCTTCGTGAATATGTAGAATAAAGTCTTCAACAAAAAGAGGGAACAAAAGCTGAAGGTCTTTTATACATGGATCTGATTCGTATCGGAGCGTCTCTACAAGATGAGCCATATAAGGCAATGTCTGCTTTACAAAAACAGCATGGGTATGACGCAGAAACTCTATAATCAAATCAACCGGAAGATTTTCCAGGGTAAGAGATTTGGTATTCTTCTGCTGTAAAGCATATTCCAAACTATGCACTACCTGAGACACATTCAATCCCCGACGCCGACAAACTTGTTCCAGTGTATCATCTGCATATTCATAAAACCGAATACCAAAATAATACAATACATGTGCATACACATAGTTATCATCTACAAGTTCAGTAATTTTACGGCGAAGAATGGTATGTTCCATAAGTACTTGTCTTTCTTACAAAGGTAGAAAAATCTTTTAATGAAGTGGTTTAGCCTGCAAAAAAACAATATACAGAAAAGACTACCAATGATAAAAATCATTGTATGTATATCTTTATTGTTTAATTGAGAAAAAACGCAGCTTATGTGTTTTTATTGCCAGCAAAAAACGTGCGAATCCCGTCTATCAAATTTCTCCACTATCATTGCACTTTTTTCTTTATTTTTATAGATACATTCTAGCTTAAAAAATTTAACCTTAAGTTTGCCATTACAGTCTGAATCATTCTTCTTTGGAGAATGTATTAAATGAAAAAGCCTCACTTACAATGAAGGGGCAAAATGGAAATAGCATAAACTATACTCTGTATATAAACTGCTTACCTAACAGATGGTAGAGATAGTAAGTATTAATTTTAATTATTTAAACACATGAGTACAATACGAAATTCCAGCTTTTATGTGCGTTTACCTATTTTGCTGGCCGTAACTCTGGCTGGAGGGATTTTTCTGGGAGCAAAAGTCGGAGGAAACAGTAACAATGGTAATGTGGCCAAAAGTTATCAGAAATATCGGGAGATACTTTCGCTAATTGACCGGGATTATGTGGATACTGTCAACATTGAAAAGCTGGTAGATTACTCCATTGAGAAGATGCTGGAAAAACTAGATCCTCACACAGCCTATATACCCGCCAGTGACATTCAGATGGCTCGTGCACAACTGGAAAGTGATTTTGATGGAATCGGAGTTGAATTTAATATATTTCGGGACACTGTCTCTGTGATTGCCCCTCTTGCGGGTGGTCCGTCAGAATCAGCGGGCATTCGGGCTGGTGATAAAATTGTTGAAGCCAATGGTGTAAAGCTTACAGGTAAGAGTCTGGATAACAATCTTGTGTTTACCTCTTTGAGAGGTCCCAGAGGCTCAAAAGTTAAAATCGGCATTGTCAGAAAAGGTGTAAAAGAGGTAGTCTATTTCAATATTACCAGAGATAAAATACCTCAATTCTCTATTGAGTCATCACATATGGTTGACAATGCTACGGGTTATATCAAAGTTAGCCGCTTTGCAGCCAATACCTATGATGAATTCAAGAAAGCTCTTGGGAATCTGAAAAAGCAGGGAATGCAGCAACTCGTACTAGATCTGCGTGGCAATCCTGGTGGCTATATGGATAGAGCTACCAATATGGTTGATGAACTACTGGCAGGAAACAAGTTAATCGTCTATACAGATGGCAAAGAATCACGCTATGATCAGAAAGTAAATGCCTCTCAGCCAGGTATCTTCGAAAAAGGTCCTATCATTGTGTTACTGGACGAAGGAAGTGCTTCTGCCTCTGAAATTGTAGCAGGTGCCTTGCAGGATAATGACAGAGCATTGGTAGTAGGACGTCGTTCGTTTGGAAAGGGACTCGTACAGGCTCCAATCCCTCTTGAAGATGGTTCTGAACTACGCCTTACGATCTCCAGATACTATACTCCTAGTGGCCGTAGCATTCAAAAAGAATATACGCATGATGGTACAGATGACTATGATCGTGATATAGAAAAACGCTATGAACATGGAGAGTTCTTTAATGCAGATAGTATTAAATTTAATACATCTAAAACGTACAAAACAGCTAAAGGTCGTACAGTATATGGTGGAGGTGGAATCATGCCTGATGTATTTGTAAGTCTGGACACCAACTATAATACCAAATACCTTGCGGAACTCTACAACAGCAATATTGTTCGGGAATATGCACTTAACTATGCAACAGATCATCGCAAGGAACTGGACAAAATGAGTTTTGCTGATTTTCGCAAAAAAGTTACCATCACAGATGCCATGTTACAGGATGTAATCAAGATGGCCAACCAAGCCAACATTACGTATAACGATAAAGACTTTCAGCGCTCCAAAGCATTCTTATCCAATCAGTTAAAAGCACTGATAGCACGTACAGTATGGAGACGTTCAGAGAAAGATGGTTTAAATAATGAATATTATCAGATTACTCTGGAACAAGATCCTGTATTCCAGAAAGCTCTACAGTCTTTCCCTAAAGCAGCGGCACTGGAACAAGGAAAACTGGCAAGCAGCAAATAATCATAGCTCATTTATATAACCAAAAGGCCTTCGCTGATTTATAGCGAAGGCCTTTTGGTTATAGTGCAAATCATTATTTCATGGAAAATAAGAATGGATAAACCAAGGCATGCGTATACATCATTTTATATTCTTGAATTTAATGGATGAAGCACTCACAGACAAGTCCGACCTTTATTCAATTCAACTTAACGTATGCATTGAAAAAACTATATGAGTCGGGTTGCGTTTTATTTACCGCAGGATCTGTTTTGCGGTAAACTCAGCGCATGGGAAGTTTTGCGATTACTTTCACTCATTGTCCATGTAGAAAAGAGTTTGCGTTTAATTCCGATCACGAAACGTTTTGCGGTGAATAAACCGCAGAAATAATTTTGAGCGGAATTAACCGCAAAATTTTCCTTGCGCTGAGTTTACCGCAAGACTACGGCTGCGGTTTGTTTACCGCAAGACTACGACTGCGGTTTGTTTACCGCATGCAAGCAGATTACCAGAGTCGGAGGCCAAACTTATGCTGGTCTATTATCCATTTGTCGAGTATGGTAAATGCCAGTCTGAAGGCGGCGGTTTCTGCATCGTATCGGGTAGAGTAGTCATGGTTCCCAATGAGTTCTTCCGGATCTGTGAGTTGATAGTTGATATTGGCATCTTGCAGGATTTGGAAGGTGTACACAGCCTGTTTGTCTTTAAGAGTACCTGCTACATTGATCACTAAGCCTTTGGACTGGAAGAAGTCGTAAAGCATGTTTGAGTAGCGTTTGTTTCTTCCGGAAAGTGCCAGCTTGATAGATGATTTATTAGGGTCAGGATGTTGTATACTCCAACCCAGAAAATGCAGGCAAGACACGTTGTAACTGTGAGTCACCTTGCGCCAGAAGGAGGTAGACTCTTTGTGACTTTCTTCGTATTGATCAAATGCGTTTGTGTTGAAATACATATGGCTGTTGGGTTTTAGGGTGAATAATGTGTTGTGTTATTGGTATTTGAATAATGGTGTTGTGTGTGATTGTATTTGTAGGGGCGATTGGCAGATCGCCCACGTTCCCACAGACCGTGTTTATGGTATTCCGAACCGTGTAGGGGCGCACCCACGTGTGCGCCTGGTTTCCCACAGACCATGATTGGATTAATCCGAAATGATGGTCGGATAATCACAATCATTCGCGAACGGAACCTGGGCGCACACGTGGGTGCGCCCCTACATCGGTTCGGATTGACCCCAATCGTTCGGTGGGGAATCTGGACAGGGGCGAGCCCCTACACGGTTCTGACGACACCATTGGGTGTGTTTGATTGTGTTTAAAATGGCCTGTAGTCGCATAGAAATATTCCAGAGCCCAACTCCCTTGGCAACTTCCATAGATCGATTTAAAGCGCCTTTAATAGCGTTTTGAGAGGTCTTGTTGTTCATATGTAATAAGCCTGTTTGTCCGAATCACGGATTGTCACGGATGGGACAGATTTCACAGATAGTGTCTTGAATCACAGATGACACGGATGGCTCAGATTTTCACGGATTTTTATGCACTCAATCTGTGTCATTCGCGTCTTGGATACAGTGGTCAAACTCTGCTGATGGTGGATTAGCGGATGATTAGTCGGCCAATCTTTTTAATCCGTGAAATCCTCCTAATCTGTGCTAATCCGTGATTCAGACAATACTTGTGTTTTTAGTTATTCAAATTGTACTTTCTTGCGTTTGGGGTAAGATGGGGTAGAGTTGGGGAAAGATCTGGGGTAAGAGTAACTGCCTCATACAGAGGCGGGGTAAGAGGGGTAAGATTCGCTCTATATTATATATAGATATATTATTCTATTAATAGTATATATAGCTGTATATTTTTCCTCTTCTTCTGTATATTCTAGGAGTTTTTCAGGCCAAAAATCTCACCCATCTCACCCCGTCTGATATACAGACAGTTACACCTTCCCCCAATCCCTCCCCAATCCCTCCACGGCTACCCCTATAGCAATATTAAAGAGTTCATTTAATAACTAAAATTTGGGAAATTGTCCTAGGTATACGTCTTATCTGGTTGCGATAGCTGCAAACTCATCTATTGGTTTCAACTAAGCATTCAGATAATTTCTTTTCATTCAAAAGTAAAATTGCAATCATGTTGCAAAAACTAGTATATTTGTATATTATTCAGAAGCAGACCATCAAGCATAGCATTTTCAATAGGTAATGAATACGCAAGAGACACTCCCAAGAATAGCACTCTACAGCTTACTACTATTCATTGGAGGCATATTCGGTAACAACCTGCAAGCTCAGGAGAACTGTCAGTTATCGGTTAGTGGCACAGTAGTACATTCCCAGCAGCAGCCTTTTCCAGGGGCGGTTGTATTCATTGTTGAGCTAAAACAGGGGACTACTACAGATGCGAAAGGGCGTTATCATATTGATCATGTTTGTCCAGGTACCTATACCGTTATTTGCCAATATGTAGGTCACCATACAGACTCTACTCATATTCAACTAACGAAGTCGCAAGGCAATCTTAACTTTCATCTGGACGAGATGGAAGAAACGCTGGAAACTGTTGTGGTACAAGGCACTCATCAGGAAAATTCGACTTTACTGCCACAACAATCGTTACAAGGCAAGGATCTGGAACGCATACAAGGCATAGCACTGGGTGAAATGGTCAAGACACTGCCAGGTCTGAATTCTATTCAAACAGGTCCCAGCATTTCCAAACCTGTCATTCATGGCCTTCATAGCAACCGGGTACTGATCCTCAATAATGGTATCCGGCAGGAAGGGCAACAATGGGGTAGTGAACATGCACCTGAGATAGATCCATTTGTAGCCAAACGAATCACAATTATCAAAGGAGCCTCCAGTGTCAGATATGGGGCAGATGCTATAGGTGGTGTGATTCTGGTAGAGCCAGATCCGTTACCACAAACCAATAAGATTGCAGGTGAATTAAATCTTCATGCATTTAGTAATAACCGACAAGGTACAGTATCAGGTTTGGTGGAAGGGGGATTAAAGAAAATAAATGGCTTAGGATGGCGTGTACAAGGTACTTATAAGAAAGCAGGTACTTCACGTACTCCAGACTATTATCTTACCAATTCCCAATTTGAGGAAGCAAACGTTTCTACAGCAACAGGGTATAAAACCGCTAAGTATGGCTTCGATGTATTTTTCAGCCACTTCTCAACCAAGATAGGCATATTCACTGGATCACATATCGGCAACCAAACGGATCTGGAAAATGCCATCAATGCAGATCGTCCACTGGTATCATCCAAGTTTTCCTATAACATAGGCAGGCCTTATCAGGATATATCTCACAATCTGGCTAAAGTCAATGCATTTTACATCAGTCCGGCATTGGGTAAATTCAGTTTACTATTTGGGTATCAGTACAACTTCCGCCAGGAATACGATGCCCCTTCTATACGCAGTACCAATATCAGATTCCGTTTGTATACATATACCTATGAGTTGTTGTGGGAACACAAACCTTTACTACCCAATACAACTGGAACAATAGGCGTATCTACTGTCTATCAGGGTAACAATGTAGGTGGAAACGTATACCTGATCCCTAACTTCAATAATCAGGGTGTAGGCGGGTTTATAATTGAAAAATGGGCTAAAAATCAGTGGCAGGCAGAAGCAGGTATTCGTTACGATTACCGGCATCTTGATGTGTATCGAAGAAAGCAAGGGAGTCAAAGTGTAATATCTCCTGGTTATACGTATACAAGTTTTTCAGGTACATTAGGTGCCACCTATCAGCCTCACCAGAACCTTAGTCTTAATCTAAACTTCTCTTCGGCATGGCGTCCACCAACTGCAGCAGAACTATATAGTGCAGGTGTGCATCATGGAGCGGCAGCCTATGAAAAAGGTGATTCAGCACTTTCTATCGAACAGTCGTATCATACAACCATTAGCCTCAACTGGAAGCCTACTGATAAACTCAGTGCAGATATTGGTGTGTATGCTAACTATATGCCAGGCTATATTTATCTCAAACCCGATTCTGTACCGATTGTAACCATCCGTGGCGCATTTCCAGCGTATACCTATACCCAAACCAATGCACTCTTTAAAGGCCTGGATGCTACTCTGAAATATCAGTTTCTGTCTTACCTGTCCTGGCAGGGCAAACTCGCTATGGTACGGGCACTGAACAGAACTACCGATGAGTATTTGCCCTGGATACCCACAGACCGTATTGAAAACACTCTCCGCTATGAGAAAACAAAGTGGAAGAAGCTTACCAATATATATGTGGCTGTTAGTATGTTGAATGTGTCTAAACAAAGACGCGTCCCTCCTACTTACACAACAACCACTACTGAAGGCGGGGCTACCCGGACTATTTATGTGGGCGACTTTGCACCTCCTCCGGTAGGATATATGCTACTGAGTGCAGATATGGGCTTTGCATGGCCTATTGGGAAGTATGTAGCAGATATTGGGGTATCAGGTCAGAATTTGACCAACGTCCGGTATAGGGACTATTTGAACCGCTTTCGCTACTTCTCAGATGAAATCGGCCGAAATATAATTATACGGTTAAAATTCAGTTTCTAATCATATTCTTTGCTCAGATAAATTTGGAATAGCGAGACAATTATTCTTTAGAAATTCCTTGCAACAATGTAGCACAAACAAAAACTTTCCTTAGATTTGCAACACAATTGCAATAGTTTCACCTTAATCCAGATTGCTATGACAAACCACACATTCAAAACCATGCTACTATGGACGGGTATCGCTTCATTGGCTGTGTTCAGCAGTTGTTCCAAAGAAGATGATCCGGAACCTTTAGAACAAGAGTTGATTACGACAGTTACGTTGTCACTAACTAAATCAGGCAGTTCGACTCCTGTAAGTATTTCATTTAAAGACCCTGAAGGTGATGGAAGTGGTACTATCACACCGGATACCCTGGTACTTGAAGCCAACGCAAGCTACACAGGCGCTTTAACTATCCTAAATGAAACGCTTTCTTCTACAGCAGAAGGATACAATGTAACAGCTGAGATCGAAGAAGAAAGCAACGCACACCAATTCTATTATCAGACAACAGGCGCACAGTTAACAGTAACAACCACAGATGTAGACAGTAAGAATCTACCTTTGGGTCTAAAATCTACTATTGCAACCAGTACTGCATCAAAAGGGACATTAAAAATCACCTTAAAACATAAACCTGACGAAAAAGCAGCAGGGGATGCTATTACGAAAGGAGAAACAGATGTAGAAGTGATATTTCCTGTAAAGATTCAATAATCAATCCTGACTCATACCCTATGACTTGAGTTGTCTTGTAAGGCTTACCTCCCAGCAATGTTTACTGGATGCATGATAAATAGAACCATTGAGCTTAATTCACAACAAAAGTGCTTCCTACGCCTATTTCACAGCAAAGTTTTGTTGCCGTGAAATAGGTGTTAAGATGGTCACAACCACAGAGAACCCAGCAGAAAAAACTTTTAGCTATACAATACAAAAGCCATTCTTTGTATAAGAAGCTGTTTAAACAAATTTATAAAGGCTACAAAGGCATCTTTTAGGCTAAGCCCTTTTCCCGTCGTTGGTGTTATCACCAACGACCACTTTCCCCTCATGCAAGTTGGTGATAACACCAACTTGGGGATTGAAAGCTGCAAAGGCCGATTTTAGGCCGCGATTTCATCCATGTTGAGGGACGCCGCTGGCTATGTTGCGATTGGCCTATAAGTAAATCTCTCGTCTCGCCCTAAAACCTGCTCGTTGAGCTTCTTTAAAATTTGTTTAAACAGCTTCTATTTCTTCTAACTGGTGATCCAGGACTTTTTTGCTAAACATATATTTCATTGACTTGAATTGTTACTTTTGCCTTCTGTTTCATTTTTATATAGTTCTATGAGCAACAAAAAAGAAGGCAATCAATATGATAAGATATTCAAAGAAAATCTAGAATCTGTTACGCTGGCCCTTATTGAGAAAATACTTCATATTCAGGTGGCTTCCTACGAAAAGTATCCACAGGAACTACAGCGCACTGTGGAACGCAAGCCCGACCAGCTTCTGAAAATCACCGACAAGAGTGGTGATACATTCTTGTTGCAACTTGAATTTCAGCTTGCAGATGAACATGATATGGTAAAGCGGATGCTGGAATACAGAGGTCTGCTCAGACGGAAGTATGATCTGCCAGTAAAACAGTATGTCTTATTTCTTTCTGATCAGGAACCAACCATGCCTACTCAGATTGAAGAAGAAAATCTGAGATTTTCATTCTATCTGGTACAATTCTCCACTATTGACTATGAGTTATTTCTCTCTTCAGAGAAAGGTGATGAAGTCGTGTTTGCGGTGTTGGGTAGCTTTGGGAATACACAACCCAAACAAGCTGCTGAACGTATCTATCAACGGTTAAATCAGATTTCAACTAATAAAGTCGAACGAGACAGACACTTGCAACAATTGCGTATATTAGCTAATTTGCGTAAACTAACACCCTTTGTAGAAATCATGATAGAATCCATTTCCCAATATATCAGAGAAGAAGATGATTTCCTGTTTAAGAAAGGAAAGATCGAAGGAATACAAGAAGGCAAAATCGAGGGCGAGCAAAAAGGGCGAATCGAAGAAAAAACAGAAACAATCCGTAAGTTCCTCAAAGATAATGTATTAACCACCCAACAACTGGCATCTTATTTTGATGTTACGGAAGAGTTTGTCGAAAATTTACGACTCAATCTCAGTAAATAATCCGTCTGAATCACAGATGACACAGAGTTAAGGTTATGGTATCCATCATTCACACATTAAATCCATTAAAATCCTTTCACCTGTAGTATCTGTGATTGTGGACTATTTTTCCAGAAACCCTTTCACAAAATCCGAAACCAGATAACTAATTAATTTTCCGGTGGTGGGATCTTTCCGGCCATCTGTCAACTGGGTAGCTCCTTCGCAAATATGCAGATAAGCCACCGTACACTGTAAGGCTGTTGTATATAGATACCACCGGGCGAGTGTAGCCGAAATACCAGAAGGAGTCATGGCACTTGACAATACATCTTCCATACAATCCAGATCCAATTCTATCCCTGTCAGAGTATCATTGGTAAATTCTATAGCCGAGTATACGGCATCCTTGAAAGATAACTTTTCCCGCAGAAATATATCTTCCCAGAAGCAAAACCATATATCTGCATTTTGCTTTATTTCTGTGATAATAGTTTGGGGATTGTAATTTTCATGCAAGCTTACAATAGCATATTTCTTTAAGAACTTCTCTTCATAAGCATATCGGAAACCGTTGCCACTATGACGGCCTTCTTTTCGCCGAAAATCAGCATGAGCATCCAGATTGATACAATTTATAGAAGGATGAGAGAGTGGATGTAGGTGCTGAAGTCCCATATAAACACCTTTTATAATAGGATAGGCATTGGCATGGCTTCCTCCTATAACAATTGGGATCTTGTTCTGCTTCACAATATCCATAACCAGAGCCTCAACCTCACTATCGATGTCTTCTACTTGCTTACGATATATATATGGATCTGAGGAATGTACGGGCTCTGTGAAATCAAAATATCCAAGCAATTGCACTTCTTTTCCGGTAAATAAATCTGTACTTTGAATATTCAGAAAGGCAGACAGGAAACTGTCCCATACAGTATTGGCTCCTCCAACTCCCAGATTCGCTTTCACACCAATGTCCTCTTTGATACCTAGTAGCACAAACTGGCAATTGTTGGCAATGCCAGCTTTTGAAATTACGATTTGTTCACCCAATTTGGTTTCCCCTTCCCGATATCTGATATAGGGTTTGCTATCGACAGCCTCATAAGCATAAAAATGTTTCATACCCATTGGCCTTGTATCATTACTTTGTCAATCAGAGTAGAACCAAACGAATAGGGCAGATAAGCAAGAGAAGGCATAGGCTTTGTCAGAATCAGATTGGCTTTTTTGCCTCGGCTAATACTTCCTATAATGTCCTGCAATTCCATAGCAAAAGCTCCATTGATAGTTGAAGCGTTGATAGCTTCTTCGGGCGTCATTTTAAGTTGTATACAACTTAGTGCTACCAGCAAAGGCATATTTCCACTGGGAGATGATCCAGGATTATAATCTGTAGCAATTGCCAATGGCAAATTCGCATCCAGCATCTGACGGGCAGGTGGGTAGTTCATCCTCAAAAAGAAAGCAGCTGAAGGCAATAGTGTCGCAATGGTATTACTCTCTTTTAAACAATCAATTTCTGCTTCCCCTATACTTTCCAGATGGTCTACCGAAATAGCCTTGTATTTTACCCCTATCTGTACTCCACCTGATACATGTAACTGATTTGCATGTAACTTAGGTTTCAGTCCAAAACGTATTCCCGCCTCCAGTATCTGTTCTGTCTCCTGAACGCTAAAAAATCCCTGTTCGCAAAAAACGTCTATATAATCAGCCAGTTGCTCCTCTGCAATAACAGGCAACATGTTTTCTATAATCTGCTGGATATATGCCTGATGATTGTCTTTAAATACAGATGGATAGGTATGTGCTCCAAGAAATGTTGATTTGATTAATACATCTGACTCTTTCTGCAACTTTCGGATTACACGTAGCATTTTCAGTTCACCTTCTACTGTAAGCCCGTAACCACTTTTGATCTCAATAGCACCAGTCCCTAGCTTTTTCACTTCTTCCAGCCGTTGCCAGGCAAGTTGAAAGAGCTCTTCTTCAGATGTGTTATTCAGCAATCGGGCTGAGTTTAAAATCCCTCCCCCATTTTTAGCAATGGTCTCATAACTCATTCCTTTGATCTTATCAACAAACTCGGTTTCTCTGCTTCCGGCATACACCAGATGAGAATGTGAATCACACCAGGCAGGTAATACATACTGTCCGGCAACATCTATCTGCTCTTCATTATCCCACCCTTTCTCTGACAGATCTTTCATCTCTCCATACTCAACAATCTTGTCATCAATAATTCGCAAAAATGCATCGTCAAGATAAGGTAATTCGGCCATTGCCTTACCTTTCAGCAGGGTAGTTTCTTCTCTTATTCCAACGAGTTGTTTGATATTAACAATAAGCATGAAAACGTAAATAACAGGGGTGAGGATATAATACGTTATTTCAACCTTTCTTTCAGGTCTAGCCGATGCGTTCTGGCGGTATCTTTTGCAATATCATAGCCAGCATCAGCATGACGAAT
This sequence comes from Xanthocytophaga flava, assembly GCF_030068545.1. NCBI lineage: Bacteria > Pseudomonadati > Bacteroidota > Cytophagia > Cytophagales > Rhodocytophagaceae > Xanthocytophaga > Xanthocytophaga flava. The sequence continues at coordinate 88,683 of NZ_JASJOR010000021.1, forward strand.
CACACCCAAACCCGGATCATTATGTAGTACCCTTTTTAAACGAATGGCAGCATCCTCTGTACCGTCTGCCACAATTACCATTCCAGCATGGATAGAATACCCGACTCCTACTCCACCTCCATGATGCAGTGATACCCAGCTTGCCCCACCAGCAGTATTAATTAATGCATTCAGTACCGGCCAATCTGCCACTGCATCCGAACCATCCAGCATAGCTTCTGTTTCCCTGTTAGGAGATGCAACAGAACCTGTATCCAGATGATCCCGGCCAATCACTAGTGGTGCTTTTACTTTACCGGTTCGTACCAGTTCGTTAAAGGCAAGTCCTGCCTTTTCCCGCTCTCCTTGTCCTAACCAGCAAATGCGGGCAGGTAATCCCTGAAAGGCAATTTTTTTCTGAGCCAGAGTAATCCATCTTCGAAGAGATTCATTTTCAGGAAACAACGACAGTATCAATTCATCTGTTACCCGAATATCGTCCGGATCACCGGATAATGCAGCCCATCGGAATGGTCCTTTCCCTTCACAAAACAATGGACGAATATAGGCAGGCACAAATCCTGGAAAATTAAATGCATTGGTCAATCCCTTTTCAAATGCTCTTCCTCTGATATTATTTCCATAGTCAAAGGTTATGCTTCCACGTTGTTGTAACTCCAGCATCATACGCACATGTTTTACGATAGACTCATATGCGAGTACAAGGTACTTCTCCGGGTTATCCTGACGTATTATATTCGCTTGCTCAACAGAAAGATGTTGTGGGAAGTACCCAATCAATGGATCATGTGCAGAAGTTTGGTCGGTAAGTATATCTGGTGTAATATTCCGGTCTATAAGCCGTTGAAGTAAGTCTACAATATTGCAGTGAACCCCGATAGACAAAGTCTCTCCTTGTTTTTTTGCCAGCAATGCCTTGTCAATGGCTTCATCTATATTCGTATAGAATACATCGAGGTATTTTGTCTCTAGTCGTTTCAGAATACGCCATTCCTCCACTTCTGCTACCAGACACACTCCTTCATTCATGGTAACAGCTAATGGTTGTGCTCCCCCCATTCCTCCGAGGCCAGCAGTCACAGATAACGTATTTTTTAACGTGCCATTAAAATGTTTTCTCGCAATAGCAGCAAACGTTTCATAGGTTCCCTGTACGATTCCCTGTGAGCCTATATATATCCAGGAACCAGCTGTCATTTGTCCATACATCATCAGCCCTTTTTGCTCCAGTTCATTAAAATGCTGCCAGTTAGCCCAATTGGGTACCAATTGCGAATTAGAAATTACTACGCGAGGCGCATCTTTGTGTGTTGGCAGAATTCCAACAGGCTTTCCAGACTGGATCAGCAAGGTTTCGTCCTCACTTAGATCTTTCAATGCCTTAATAATCAGATCCAGTGCTTCAAAATTTCGGGCGGCCTTCCCTCTTCCTCCGTATACAATCAGGTCTTCAGGCCTTTCTGCTACTTCCGGATTGATATTGTTCAGCAACATGCGTAAAGCGGCTTCCTGTATCCAGCCTTTACAGTGCAATTGAGATCCTGTTGGTGTCTTATAACGTACAGGGTCATAATTTTTAACCATTGTAGCCATATAGGTATTCTGAAAAAAGTGGAGAATATTAGTCTATAGCAGATAAAGGATAAGCTCTTAAAAACTCAATGGCCCGATGCATATCTGTTGATAATACACGATCTGTCTCATTAAAAGGCACCAGTTGTCTAAACTTTGCAACGATATCTTCCAGTACTACGGATGTTTGCAAGGGTCTTCGGAATTCCAGTGCCTGAGAAGCAGTCAAAAGTTCGATAGCCAGCACTTTTTCAAGATTATTGATAACGCGTAGACATTTTGTGGCTCCATTAGCTCCCATACTCACATGATCTTCCTGCCCATTGGATGAGGTGATAGAATCTACAGAAGAAGGCGTGCATAACTGTTTATTCTCACTGACAATGCCTGCTGCTGTATATTGAGGAATCATCAATCCGGAATGCAGGCCGGGATTTTTCACCAGAAACAAGGGCAAACCTCGCTGACCAGATAGTAGCTGATAGGTACGCCGTTCGGAGATATTTCCCAGTTCAGCCATAGCCATACAGAGATAATCAAACCCTAATGCCAGTGGCTGACCATGAAAGTTTCCTCCGGAAAGAATCAGATCATCATCCGGAAAGATATTGGGATTGTCGGTAACAGAGTTTATTTCCTGTAAAATAATATCATTTACATGAGCAAAAGCATCTTTGGAAGCACCATGCACCTGTGGGATACAGCGGAAGGAATAAGGGTCCTGAACCTGTTTCTTGGGAAGGTTACAAATAGGGCTATGCTTTAACAGATTACGTAAGCGGGTAGCAGTCTGTATCTGGCCTTTGTGCGGTCTGACGGCATGGATTCTTTCATGAAATGGTTCAGCAGAGCCATCAAAAGCATCCACGGAAATAGCCGAAATCACATCAGCCCATTTGATCAGTCGGGCAGCCTGCATCAGACAATGTAACCCATAAGCTGACATAAACTGAGTCCCATTGATCAGAGCAATTCCTTCCTTAGAAGATAACTCTATCGGAGTCCAGCCAAATTTAGTCAACAAATCCTGTGAGTGATATTTCTTTCCCTGAAAATAGACTTCACCTAGTCCAATCAGGGATAAACTCATATGTGACAAGGGAGACAAATCACCTGAGGCTCCCAATGATCCCTGAGTATATACTACAGGCAGAATGTCATAATTGTAAAAGTCTATTAGGCGTTGTACTGTCTGCAACTGTACTCCTGAATGCCCATAGGCCAAAGACTGTATCTTCAGAAAGAGCATCAGCTTTACAATGGAAGCAGGTACTTCTTCACCTAGTCCACAGGCATGTGACTGGAGCAGATTGTATTGCAGATGGGCTATTTGTTCTTTGTCAATCTGTACATTCTGGAGATAACCGAAACCAGTATTGATACCATAAAAAAGGGCATCCGAATGGGACAATTTGTCATCCAGATATGCTCTGCAATGGGTTATTTTTTCAATAGAGTCATCTGAAAGAATCAGCTTAGCTTGCTGATTTATCATCTTTTCTATCAAGTCTCTGGTCAGTAACTCAGGATTGATATAATGTAATTTATCTTGAACAGATAATAAAGCCATTGTAAACAACTTTAAAATGATTCTTATATGTATTTACTGGTGGATATCAATTGTTTGTAGGCCTCAGTGGTGAGCTAAAACAAAATACGCTTTTTTGAGTAATAATAAAAAATAGTATTTTCTTGCATTAGTAATCACTTTTATTGATCAAATGGAGATACGTCAGCTAAAATATTTCCTTACTCTTGCTGAAGAATTACACTTCAAAAAGGCATCAGAGAAATTATTCATTGTACAGCCAGCTCTTACCAAACAGATTCAGGATCTGGAGAAAGAACTAGGTGTACAGTTGTTTGAGCGAAATAAGCGTAAAGTAAAGCTGACGATAGCAGGTGAATTCTTCCGAAATGAGATAATTCAGGTATTGGAGAAACTCGAAGAAGCCAAAAACAAGGTGCGCCTTGTTGAAGAAGGTCAGAAAGGAGAAATACGCATCGGCTATGTAGGATCATGTATTCACACATTTTTACCAGATCTGTTAACTGTACTCAATGAAAGGCATCCGGAAATCCAGACATATCTTTCTGAGATGACTTCTGCTTCTCAGTTGCAGGCAATACAAAAGGGTGAACTGGATGTAGCTTTTCTAAGAAATCCGCCAGCCAACAAACGATTTGGTGAAAAGTTAATTTTTCAGGAAACCTTTGCGCTGGTCTTACCGGAGGAACATCACTTAAATCAACATAACTTCGAAGGAATGCACCAGGTGGCTCATGAGAAGTTTATTTTACCAACCCGTGCAGATGGTGAACAATACTATCAGTTACAGTGGAGTATCTGCGAAGATGCAGGATTTTTACCTCAAATAGCCCATGAAACTGTGCATGGTCATACAGTACTGAAACTAATTGACCATCACTTAGGAATTTCATTACTTCCTACATCCTTTAAAGATATTACCAACGCATCCGTTAAGTTTATTGAGCTACCCAATATACCTCAACGGGCAGAAATCACAGCTCTTTGGGATAGGCACAACCCTAATCCAAGTTTACATTTCTTTCTCGAACTACTGGATGAAATATTCTTTATCTAACCATTATTACTTTCTGTACCCACGTTGCTTAATACTAGTGTAAATCATGATTGTTATCATATAGATTCATCAGGTAGAGAACTAATTTTATTTTCTAAAGATTCTCACCATATTTCATCTGCCTTTTACGCTCTTCTGGACAATACATATATCTATTGCGACTCCTACTGCTAGTCTGATACCATTTGACAAACAAATGAACAAGCTAAATAAAATACATGCAGGAGTTCTCTTAACCTGGGCCTTTTTGAATATCACCTCAGGAATTTTATGTAGTGTTTTTGCCCAGGAGGAAATGTACTTTTTCTCACTTATGAACCTGGTATGGGGAGTAATTAATTCGGGGGTAGCAGCTTTTGTTTACTGGCACACCCGGAAAAGTGCAGCTAAACAAAAAACCATTGTCAAAAGAATGCAGCTACAACAACATGTAAAGAAAATGTTGTTACTAAATAGTCTCCTTGATGTGATGTACATGCTTATTGGTATTTTGTTATATAAACAACAGTCAGCCATAGAACTTTACCAGAACTTATGGGAAGGCTTTGGGATAGCTGTTTGTATGCAGGGTATTTTTCTATTACTACAGGACAGTCTGTTTTATTATTTGCATGTAGGCAATGGAAAGAAACTAGCGTTTACATCATTGCAGCATAAATCTAAAACTCCTTCTGATTCTATCTATGACTACTCATCCATTTTTTGTTCATATAGTAATACACCAAGAGATGGTATCTGAATAGTTTCTTCAGCCTTGACTCTTGTGGGAGCCTGCTTTACTTTTTGCTTTTTTTCAAGCCACTGAGTATCTTTAGAATCCAGCAACTTTTCCCATGATCCAGATAGACTGGGAAATGTATATTTTATAGTCACATCTTTCAGATTGAGTAAACACAGTAATTTCTGTTGTCCATCCTTACTTTGTCTGAGTAAAGCGATACCTGACTGGCCCAGTACAGTAACTGTCAGATCATTTTTTGCATAGTTCTGCAATACTTCATATTGTTTTCGTACAGCGATCAACGTTTTGTACCATTCGAGCATACTGGCATGCTTACCTTTTCTTCGTTTGTCCCATTGTAATATACAAGCCTTGAAAGTAGCTTCTGCCTGCGGATCAGGAGGGTTACCGACATCACCATAACCAGCTAGTTGCTCTTTGCGACTTTTTTGTACCATTTTGATCAGGTCTCTCTCAGAATAATCGATAAAATAAAAGAACGGGACATCTTCAGCATACTCCTCTCCCATAAACAACATAGGCAGATACGGTGATAATAACATTCCTGCTGCGGCTACTTTTAGTCGCTCAAAGTCAACCAGTTTACTCAATCGCTCTCCTTTTACCCGGTTTCCAGCCTGATCATGGTTCATTGTAAATACAATAAACTTATCACCGGATAATCCGGCAGAAGAAGCACCGTACTTACGTTTACGTGCTTTTACATATTCTCCTGTATGTACAAATCCTTCCTTAAATGCCTTGACAAGTTGTTCCATCCGTCCAAAATCTTCATACCGTTGTAGTCCCTTCTTATCCAATAGCACATACATAGCGTGATGAAAGTCATCCAGCCATTGAGCATGGAAACCCAACCCTCCTATTTCTGGAACCTGCATCACTTTGGGACTATTAAAATCACTTTCTGCTACCAGATACAAAGGTCTTCCCAGCTTCTGTTCACACATGTGCACTTTTGCATGTATTTCATCCCAGATAGTAACTGCATTATGATCATACATCAGATGGATGGCGTCAAAGCGAAGTCCATCAATGTGATACAATTCAAACCAGAATACGGGATTGTTTGAGAAGAAATCGCGTACTCCATCAGAATACTCTTTATCAAAATTAATAGCATCTCCCCAAGGCGTGCAGTACGCATTAGTAGTATAGGGTCCAAACTTGTCAAAATAATTGCCTTCAGGTCCCAGATGGTTATAGACTACATCCAGAAAAACAGCTATTCCTTTTTGATGACAAGCATCTACTAATCTCTTTAATCCATCTGGTCCACCATACGAATGTTGCACAGCATATGGGTACACACCATCATAGCCCCAGTTACGGCTACCAGGAAACTGATTAACTGGCATTAGCTGTAAAGCATTGATACCAATAGCTGCCAACTCATCCAGATGAGGAACAATAGCTTCGAATGTACCTTCAGAAGTAAATAGACCTACGTGTAGTTCATAAAATATCAACTCATTAAAAGGAATACCCCTCCACTGCTGATCTTGCCAGTGATAAGCTGTGTGATCAATTATCTGAGAGGGTCCCGTTACTCCTTCAGGCTGGTAATAGGAGCCGGGATCTGGATAGCGTTCTATTTTGTCTCCATCCGGAACAAAAAAATAACGATCGTCAGGAGACACCTCATCGAGCAATATGTTGAAATAGCCCTGCTCATCTTTTTGCATCTCAATCTTGCGTTCCTTGGGATACACAAAATGCAGGGTCATACTTTTTTTCTGTGGAGCCCATACAGTAAATGCACAGCGATTGTTACCTAAGTACTCCGCACCTACGAATTTCATCTCTAAAAATTTTCCAAAGGGAATTTATAGTTCAAAAAATTAAAATAAAACAGATCGTATAAGCGATCGCTTATCTTTTCAATTCGTTTAGTTATTTTTTATTTCAGCAATCGCTACTACAATCTAGTATCAGTTATACGAATAATAACACCTTCGTCTCCACTTAAGCTAATGCTTTCATCCACAACAGAGCCTTCCAACTCTGGAGAAGTGGCCAATACAACTGTCCCCGTAAAGGTTAAGGTAGATGGCTTAAAATAACATGGCCGATGACTAAGATTCAGAATGATCAGAAATTTTGGATGCCCTTCCGCCTGCCGGGTAAAGGCCAACATCTGATTGTCAGAACAAACAGGGGTATAGTCTCCTACAGTCAGTGATGGCTCATTGTGTCGCAGGTCAATTAACCGTTTGTAGAGCAATAACATAGAATACGGATCTTCTTTCTGAAGCTGTACATTGGTTCGTTGAAATGCTCTATCTAAACGCAGCCAGGGTTTACCTTCTGTAAATCCAGCTTGTAAACTGGCATCCCACTGCATTGGTGTACGTGCCGGGTCTCTACTGAGATTTTTATCTGGCATATTTAATCCTTGCGGGTCCTGCACTTCCTGAAACGGAATGGGTACATCACGCATACCTATTTCGTCCCCATAGTAAATAGTAGGTGTTCCCCGCAAAGTCAGCAGTAACATAGCTGCTACTCGTGCCTGTTGGATGCCAACCCTACTAGTAATACGGGGCTGATCATGATTACCTAATACCCAATTAGGCCAGCCATTAGCTGGAAGAGCACCTTCATACTGATCTATAGCAGCAGCAATCACTTTTGCTTCCCAGGGTAAAGAAATTAGCTGAAAATTAAAAGGGAGGTGTGCTCCTTTGCCATCAATTCCGTAATACGTAACCAACTTATGAATAGGAAGATAAATCTCTCCTATCATCATACGATCTGTATAGGAGTCAAGAAGCTTCCTCATCTTCTGAACAATCTCATGCACTTCTGGCTGATCTGTTGAATAAACAGGTAATAACTGCTCATAAGTTGCCATATGATTCTGATAATCCGGATTAACAGGATTATCCCGTAGTTGGAGATCTTTGATCATATGCCACATCACATCAATTCGAAATCCGTCTACCCCTCTGTCAAGCCAGAAACGCATCACATTCAGCATAGCCTGTTGCACTTCCGGATGTCTCCAGTTCAGATCAGGCTGCTCTTTTAAGAACGCATGATAATAATATTGCTCTGTTTTTTCGTCCCATTCCCAACCACTACCTCCAAATACACTCAACCAGTTATTAGGTAGCCCTCCATCTGGCCGGGGATTTTTCCAGATATACCAGTCTCTCTTAGGATTATCCCGCGATGAACGGGATTCCAGAAACCAGGGATGCTGATCTGACGTATGATTGGGTACAAGATCCAGAATCAGCTTCATCTTCCGTGCATGAACTTCCTGAATAAGCCTATCAAAATCATCCAGCGAACCAAATAATGGATGGATACCTGTGTAGTCTGAGATGTCATAGCCAAAATCGGCCATCGGAGAAGGGTAGATTGGGGAAATCCAGACTGCATCCACTCCCATCCACTGCAAATAATCCAGACGCTTTAGTATTCCCTGCAAATCTCCAATTCCATCGCCATTGCTATCCTGAAAAGATCTTGGATAAATCTGATACACTACACCTGTTTGCCACCAGAGGTAATCGTTTTTTATTTCACTCATAGCCAGATAAAAAAGTAGAATGGTATAAGATTGTTCAGCATGAGTATGTACCATCTACCGTCTACTATCTAAGCTAATAGATGGTACATATTCAGAAAAATGCTTATTTGAAAAACCTGTCTGTCAGAAAACGGGCTGTTGCAGCTGTAACCAAGCCACCTACCAAATAATAAGCAACGGTTAACAATTGCGTTTGTCCTGTTTTATTAGTGGGTTGCTCACCTAATCCCATTTTGTCAGGCAAGGCAACAGCTCCTACACCGGCAGCCAATCCCAATAGTGCTCCTTTTAATAAAGTATTTTTCTCTTTTCCAACACCACTCATGCTATAATACAAACTGTTGGAAAGCAAATCACCCGCTATGGCAACAGGATATCTGGCAGAAGATGGTAGAGAATACCCCATGGCAGAGGCAGACTTCTCAACAGCACGTGAGCCAAGTAAATCCAAACGAGGAGCATTGGGAACAAAACGTCGTACACTTTCATTAATCAGGGTTACGGAAAGAGCACCTGCTAATCCGCTTCCTAAGGCTTTTATATAATTCATAGAATGTCTTGTTTTAAATTAACATTGTACGAATTGTGCAAAAAATCATACCTACTATACAGTACAAGTAGGTTTATGTAACTGAACCCCTTAGCTTTTAATCATTTGCAGGAAGAAATATTTTCCTGTGATGAACATAACCAGAGAGTATGTTTATCCAGCAATCAGTTATAGCTTACTGCTTAGTAATTCTGCAACATGACGCTTATATACTTTCCCAATTGAGAAATTCTCACTACCTATCTTTATAGTATCAGGAGTATAGTCCTTAAGATAAGCTCTGTGTATAATATGTGATCGGCTAATACGAATGAAGTAGGGCTTAGGCAACCGCTCTTCTGCCTGTTTCAGTGTTAGGCGTGTAATATAGGTTTTTGAAGGGGTATAAATTTTCACATAATTCTCCATGCTTTCCATGTATATAATACTGGCATGCGAAATAGTTATCGTCTCACTATCTACTGTACAAGTAAATGAATCAGCGTTTTTAGAGGTAGAATCCGAAGTTTGTATAAATACTGACGGTTGCTGATCCAATCTTACATAGCGAAAAAGAACATATACACCCAGTCCGGTCAGCACATATACCCAAAAGCTTATCAGTTTTGGTAAAGTATTCTCAACACTAAATCCTTTTCGCAGGATATAGTGCATATTAACAGAGCTAACTGCCAATGCTAAAAGCAACCCTATCCAGTATAACTTTCTTCGTTGTTTGAGATAAAACCGATCAAACAAGATGCGATGATGTAACACCATCCCTCCGTATAACATCACCAAAAACAAATAAGGCATCCATTGATTGAACCCCTCCCTCCGAAAAAGATTTTCCTGATCCGCTATAAAATGTACAGTAAGCAAAGCTGTAAGCCCTAGAATATTTCGAACAATAGTACGATTCAGAAACGAAGAAATAAGCATACAGCAATTTAGAAAAACTTATTGAATAGGAATCCCGGTGACAAAAGATGTTTGTCACTGACCAGGATATCTGGTCACAAAGTCATTGGCAACACAGAAAAGAGTACATAATTTTCATTCAGTCTCTTTTCTCAACTTTTATCTGAAAACATATGTCACCCATTCATTCTACTCTTATTATACTCCATGTTATAGCAGGTACTCTGAGCCTGGGAATAGGAATTATTGCTATTGTCAATTATAAAAAAGCTTTGACACACAAACGATACGGACGATATTTCCTCTGGTTATTATCTATTGTGGTCGGATCAGCTATTGTAGGTTTATTTTTCTTTCGTATCAATGCATTTCTGGTTATGCTTACTCTTCTGTCAGGGTATGTAGGCTATGCAGGGTATCGTACTGTGCATTTACGTCAGCAACGGAGTACACTTTCGGATGTTATGATTGCACTGATAGTATTGTTAGTAGGCATAGGCTATGTAATCTGGCTGAAGCAGTTCGAAACCAAATGGCCTTCTTCTATTATTTATTCTACCCTGGCAGCCATTGTTATTGTAACAGTATATGATCTAATCAAATATTTCTGGCTATACAACCAACTCAAAAACTGGTGGATTTATGAACACATATACAAAATGTTTTCAGCATTCAGTGCACTTTTGAGTGCATTCATGGGAACCATCTTACCCGACTGGCATCCTTATAGTCAGCTAGGCCCTTCGGTAATTTCCTTGTGGCTTATGGGCTATTTTATATGGACTCAGATTAATACACCAAGACAGAAAACAACAAAGCAGATACTATAAGACAGACCAGGTATAGGTGAATAGTAGTCAGGAATATTTTAGCTACCTAAACTCTGGCAAAGAATTTGTAACTGTATGCATCAAATGTCAGATAGATCTGGCATACTATTTTAGTTACATAAAACAAACCTAAGTTTTTTACAGGTATTATCCTGACACATTCAATCACCTATATTCTTTTAAAAAATGAAAAAAACAGCCCTTACCGCCATACTCCTTTTAGTAGGTGTAGTCTCATTTGCTCAGACATTTAGCTTTGGACCCAAAGCCGGTTTGAATATAAGCAACTATACAGGAGGTAATATCAAATCACAGGCTCTTGTTGGCTACCATCTGGGTGGTATTCTTAGCTTTGGCTTTGGCAAGAACTTCGCTCTTCAACCAGAAGTATTATTTTCCACACAAGGTGCCCAAATTGACAATGATGGACAAAAAACTGATTTCAAAATCAACTACGTTACTGTTCCGGTAATGTTGAAATTCAGAACCAATGGTGGATTCATTATTACAGCAGGTCCACAGGTTGGATTTCTTACTTCGCAAGATGTACCTGATCAAACCATTCGTAACTTTGCTAAAAATCTTGACCTGTCTGCCGGAGTGGGTATAGGTTATCAATCTAACATCGGTTTAGGTGTTGAAGGTCGTTACATTGCGGGTTTATCAAAAGTCGGTAATTTCTCAGGTCAAACTATTGACCCTGACTTTAAAAACAGTGTTATTCAGTTTAGTCTGTTTTGGGCTATCCCATTAGGAGGTAACTAATACCCTTTTATAAACGAAAAATACAAAGCCAGCAGTACTGCTGGCTTTTGTGCTTTCATACCCTGTATATAGTTATCAACCCACAAAGACCTATTTCCATTACTGGAAAAACTATATATTTGTTCAGTCAAAATATAATTTTCGTACTTATCAGATTCCATTTTTATGAAAATAGCAATTGGTGGTGATCACGCTGGTTTTACCTACAAAGAAGCCATTAAAGAAATGCTGGCAACACAAGGTATTGAAGTAAAAGATTTTGGTCCCTATAGTACTTCTTCGGTGGACTATCCTGACTTTGTTCACCCACTGGCTACAGCAGTAGAAAACAAAGAATTTGATTTTGGCATTCTGGTATGTGGCAGTGGCAATGGAGTAGCTATCACAGCCAATAAACATCAGGGCATCAGAGCAGCTTTATGCTGGAACACAGAACTAGCAGGCTTGGCCCGTCAGCATAATAACGCCAATATATTATGCCTACCGGAACGTTTCATCAGCGTGGACGAGGCCAAAGCCTGTGTCAACATATTTCTTACAGCAGCATTTGAAGGTGGACGCCACCAGAACAGAGTAGATAAAATCGCATTTTGTTAATACTTCTTTTTTAAACAAAACGGAAAGTGTTATCAGTCTTTCCGTTTTTGTTTTGTATTCTCCAGTACAATAAAAGGAAGATTTTTACTCCAGTATTGTTTCGTTTCTTTCTGGTTAATAAAACCTCTGGAATAATTTCCTAATACAATATCAGAATCTCCGTCAGCATCCACATCTCCCACATCCATACATATCCAGCGACCATATTGGTGTACAGGGATTGCGTAAGGACTAAATTGTAATCTCTGAGTCTGTTCAAAATAGATAAATGTTTCTTCCGGTTTATTCACAAGGTCACCAAAGAAGGCAATGCTGGCAATATCCAGATCTCCATCCTGATCAAAGTCTGTTGCTATTGCCTTCGTACATCCATTAACTGGATAAAAATAGGTTTGCTTGTATTGAAAGTTCCCCTGATTCAGATAAATGTACACTCCATGATAAGGCTTTAGTATTCTGGAATAGTCACTATTGTCTCCACAGGTATACAATATATCCAGTTTCCCATCTTTGTTAAAATCCACTAATTGAAAACTGGTTGAACCATAAATAGGAGGAAACCTAAGAAGATTTTTTGAGGTAAATCCCCCCTTCTGATTATTAGAAAATAACCAGACTCCTTCATCACCACTGGCAAAAAGAGCCATTATATCCAGCCAGCCATCTTGATTAAAGTCCCCAGTTACTGTTTGTGTAGCACCAGCTATTTCCCGAACAACAGTTTTTGTAAACGTATGATCGACATTGTGTGTAAACAGATCTAAGCTACCTGTATTATGTCCAAAGCTACATACTACCCAGTCGAGACGTCCATCTTTATTGAAATCGCCAGAGTCAGCTTGCACTGGTCGTAGTAAACCTGAGAATAATGTCTCAGGAATAAGGTTTTTTTGTTGATCAAAATGTGTATGCACCATACTGCCATTAGGTACATCAACAGCCAGCATAGAGCCAATACAGACAAAAGCTGATTGGTCTTTATTGAAATGTATGGATTGTGTAACAGGAGAGGAAAGAAGTACAGAATAATTCTTCTTTAGTTGGGTATCCCAAACCGATAGGTTATTATCCTCCTCATTACTCGTGTATATATGGTGAGTATAAGGGTTGATACTTACAAAAGTGGTTAAAGAAGCATTTTTCAGAGAATCAGGTTTTCGTAGGGAAAATAGTGACCATGCTTTCTCAAGTACAACAGGAGATTTAGCAGAATCCAGCTTTTCAGGAGCCATGGATTTGAAATAAGCAACCAGCTTTAACCAATCTTCAAAAGATATAGCAGATTGGTTTTGTGGTTTAGCCACCTGGTAATACTGATTTCCTCTTAGTACAGGAATTCCTAGTTTGGGAGCCATGGCTGGTAAAATATGATTGTCCCAGGAATCTTTATCTGCTAACTTAGGTGAGACAGGGAGATGGCAACCCGAGCAATATTTTTGAACCATCTGTTCACCTGTTAACTCACTTTGCAATTCTGGTAACGAATCTTTTCTGGATTGACATCCAATACTAGATAAGATAACAATACTTAACCCTACAAAATGGGTTAACAGACTTTTGTTTATAAGAAATGAATGACTGCTATTATGTATCCGCATTTACTTACAGGTTATAAAAAAAGGTAGCTTTAAAAGCTACCTTTTCACTAAAGTTTTATTTTTTATTTATATCCATCATTCTGTGTCAAAGTCGACTTGCCGTTCACCATTTGCAAATCGATTTGCCGTTGAGGTATTGGATAATACTCATCCTGAGGAGCTGTAAAATCTCCTCCTTTAAGATCACCCGTAATCTTGGATTCGTAAGCTAAATAAGCATCCAATGTTGCTTCTGCAATTCCCCAACGTACCAGATCAAAGAAACGATGACCTTCCATTGCCAATTCAAGTTTACGTTCAAAGTAAATTGCTTTTAACGCATATGCTTGTCCATTTGCAGCAAAATTACCTGCAGGATATTGTGATACATTATAATCAGCAGCGGGAGTAGTTGAAAACCCAGTCAAAGGAGCAGAATTATCCTTATACTGATATACATAACTCGCAGGATTTGCAGCTCTTGCACGCACTTGGTTTACATACGCTTGTGCTTGATCCAGATTGCCTAATTGAGCTTCAACTTCTGCCGCCATCAGGAGTACATCAGCATAGCGAATTACTAAAATATTAATTGCAGTACCAGGAGCCCATGTATGTTGGTCTGCATATTTATCTTGGGTAACCTGCCAATATACATTTTTCTTAGGAGCATAGGGTCCTGAATAACTTTGGTCACGAACCCAGCTAGCTCCCGGATGAAGTCCCCAATCCAGGTAAGGAATACCTCTACGCCCAACAGTCCAGTCTAATCGTGGATCGAGAGAACCGGCATCTGGAGTATAGGCTTGGTCTGATTTAATTCCCATATCACTTTTTACAGCATTGGTATTATAAGTATCTAGGAAAGGTAAACCTGTAGCACTGGTACGAAATGAGTTAACCAAGTCTTGTGATGGTTGATAAAAACCACAACAACGGAAAGGACTGTTGTATGGAAAATTCAGCATACCACCATTATTGGCATTTCCGATCATATTTGTTCCATCATTAGCAACCTGTTGAATGGCAAATATGGACTCCTTATTGTTCTCTACTGCTGGATTAAAGTTATCTTCATAATTATCTGTTAATCCATATTTTAAACCATTGGAAGTAACTCCATTCGCAATTACATCATCAAAGACAGGTTTTGCCTCATTATATTTTTTCTCATATAGATATGTTTTAGCTAAATAAGACCCTGCAGCCCATTTGTTCACACGTCCAACCTGTGAATGTGTAGCAGGAAGATTCTGGTAGGCAAATAAAAAGTCAGCTTCTATTTTTGGCCAGATCTCTTCTGTATTGGGCTGGTTAAAGTCAGTGGTGGTTTCATCGATCCAAGGTACATGTTTAAACATCTTGCGAAGTTCAAAATAATAATGTCCTCTCAGAAAGCGCGCTTGTCCTTCAAAGCTTTTAGCCTCATCCTCTGTAATATCCTTAGCTAGTTTTACAAGGACAAGTACAGAATTAGCTCTGGTAATTCCTTCATACAAAGTTCTCCATTTGCTATTCAGATAACCGTTGCTTGGATCAACAAGATATCTGGCGATGGCATCAATGGCAGGTTGGTCAGAGCCATCACTTCCTTTATGAGCATCACCACCAGCTACACTACCATAAACCCAATTATCGGGGGCAGCTTCCCATGCATTACTTCCGCTAAAGTTTTGGTTATCCTGACGAGCCCCATCCAGTGCGGCATAAGCACCTGTCAATACAGCATCTAGTCCTGCTCTATTTGCCAACTGAGCATCACTCAATGCACCCTGAGCTGGTTTATCCAGGAAACTATCTCCACAGGAATAAAACAGAGGCAAGGAAATTGCAAGAAACAATATAAATTTAGACTTTCTCATTTCAATTCGGTTTTCAGTAATTAAAATGTAAGATTAAGACCCATGATAAACTGACGTTGATTTGGATAAGCTCCTTCATCAATATTAAATGTTGTATTTCTGTCAGCATTTGTAAATCCTACTTCAGGATCTACACCAGAATACTTCGTGATCGTAAATAGATTTGCTGCCTGTACATAAACACGTAGTCTTTCTACACGAACTTTTTGCAGCAAACTCGTAGGTAGTGAATAACCTAATTGTACGTTTTTAGCTCTTAGATAAGATCCTTTTTCTACATAGTAAGAGTTTGGTACACTAGTCGTGCTGAAAGATCCACCTGTTTCCTGAATAGGTGCTTTTGCATTTCGGTGTTCTGGAGTCCATGAATCATATAGAGCAGTCTTGCTTTTTGCACCCAGGAAATTAGGATAGAAGTCTGTCCACCATTTCACATTATTCCATATATCATTTCCTTGAGAACCATACAGGAATATAAAGAAATCAAAGTTTTTATAAGTTGCTGAAATATTCAGACCATATGTAAACTTAGGATTAGGATTGCCTAATACAGTCCGATCAGCATCTGTAATACGACCATCACCATTAATGTCTGCATACCGGAAACGACCCACTTTTATATCTGACTGATATACCGCAGTTGCATTACCAGTAGCAGAACGAGCCTCCTCATTGGCAGCATCAATTTCAGCCTGATCATCCCAGAAACCATTCAATTTATATCCAAAGAATGAACCTAATGGACTTCCTACTTGATTTCTTACAATAAAGCTACCATTAAAGCGACGACCTTCTTCATCAAAATATCCTGCACCATTTGAAACTTTAAGGATTTTGTTGTTATAAGTAGTGATTGTTCCTGTAATATTCAGTTTCAAATCATTGGTTACATTAATATGCCCAGTCACAGAAGCATCCAGCCCCTGATTACGCATTTGAGCAACATTTACAAAAGGAACTGTTGCAGATCCAGCCGTACCTGGTAATTCAGGATTATACAAAAGATCTTTGATTTCCTTATTATAGTAATCAACTGTAACATCTAATGCACCACTGAATAAGGTTGCATCCAGCCCTACATTGCTATTAATTACTGACTCCCACTTCGCATCTGGATTACCAATCCGGGTTCTATTTACACCAAAAACAGTTGTTGAATTAGTACCGCCAAGATCATAATAGGTACTGGAACGATTGGGACCATAAGCAGTAAAAGCATTTCCTGGAGTTACATTCAACTGATTTCCTAGTGAACCATATCCAACACGAAGTTTTAAATCTGTTAACCAACTAATACCCTTCAGAAATTCTTCCTGTGATAATCTCCATGCAGCACTTACGGCAGGAAACCAACCATATTGGGTTTTCAAGAACTTAGAAGAGCCATCACGACGTACGACAAATCCTAATAAATATTTATCTTTCAGATTATAGTCAACCCGGCCAATCAGTGCAAATAAGGAATTAGATAAATAGGAACTATAATTTGTAGGAGAGGTAGCACCTGTAGTCAGGTTAGTATAATTTGGATCAAATGAGAAATAATCTTGTGTAGTTCCACCCAATGTTTTGTCTACGGCATTGTATGCTTCAGTACCTACTACTACCTTTATATCATGAATCTGATTAAAATTCTGATGATAACTCACAGTATTTGTCCATGTCCAGTTAAATCCATTACCATTTTGTTCAGTATATGAGTTTGCAGGATTATTTTCTGCATTTTCGTACTCAGGGAATGAGAATGAGCGGCTATTCCAGTTATAGACTTCTCCACCAAAACTAGTCCGGGCAGTAAAGTGATTCAGAAAATCGACCTCCCCAAAAACATTACCAATCAATCTGTTAGAAAGCCCTCTGTTATTAGCTGTACGTTTTTGAATAGCAACCGGATTGCGAGCATTTCCCATATCTTTGGCAAAAGACCCTGCAAAGTTTCCTGCAATATCATAGACTGGAATAATAGGTTGTTCCCGAAAAGCATGACCTATTGCACTTCCTTCATCCAAAGTAGCAACACGTGGATTATCTGTAACAGAGAATGCAAGATTTTCCCCTATTCGAATATGCTTGGAAACGTTATACAGGCTGTTTGAGCGGATAGTATAACGCTTGTTATAAGTATTGATCAAGGTTCCCTGCTGATTAAAGTAATTTACAGAGAAGAAGTAGCTTCCTTGATCTCCACCACCACTTAATGATAAGTTATGGCTTGTAATGGGTGCATTTTTAAAGATTTCATGAAACCAATCAGTTCCAGATTTATTAGCACGTACTATACGATAAAATTTATCATATTCACCTTTACTTGTATAATTTGGATTAACATTATACAGACTTTCATTTAAGGCAGGATTTCCTTCCTGTAGTTGTGCTCCGTATGTAGTACCAGCCACCAGATAATCAGGAAGAACAAAAGCATTATTCACTTCTCTGTATTGCTCATCATTATTTGTGGCAGCACCTGAGTTAATTTTGGCTACGCGTCGCAGATCTGCCATTCCTTGAGGGGAAAGAGTATTCCATACATTTCCACCTTTAGGTACCTGTACACCATAGTAAGCATCATACGTAACTTTAACCTTACTTGCACCTTTCTTTGTTGTAATAATCACAACTCCATTAGCAGCACGTGAACCATAGATAGAAGCAGAGCCTGCATCTTTTAATACCTGCATGGTTTGAATATCATTTGGGTTGATATCATTGATATTCTGAGTAGGTACACCATCGATTACATATAAAGGCTGGTTATTACCAAATGTGTTAAATCCGCGAATTTGCACTCTTGGAGACTGACCAGGCTGACCAGATCCTAATACCGTTACCCCAGCAGCTTGACCTTGCAACATGTTTTCTACCTGTGCAGTGGGTTGTTTGGTCATCTGATCTACATTTACAACTGCCACAGCGCCTGTCAGATCTTTTTTCTGCTGAGTTCCGTAACCAACAACTACAACTTCATTTAAAGCTGTAATATCAGCACCTAATGTAACATCGACAGTGGTTCGGTTGCCAATAGCAACTTCCTGCGTTGTATATCCAATAAACGAAAACACCAATGTTCCTGACCCATCAGGTACTGTTAAAGAATAAACTCCCTCTGTGTTAGTGACTGTACCAGTTGTTGTACCTTTGAGAACAACACTCACCCCTGGTACTCCTTCCCCTTTATCATCTGTAACTTTACCTGTTACCGTAAGTGCAGGAGCCACATTAGCACTTGCCTCAAAAATGCCCGCATCAATAGCAGACATCTGGTCGGCAGTTAATAATATGCGTCCTGAGACAACCTGATAGGAAATATCCAGAGGACTTAAGATAGTTGTTAATACAGTGGAAAGCTTCTGATCCACTGTGTGAATAGAAACCGGACGATCTGCTTTGATAGTTTTTCTACTGTACACAAACTTTACTCCTATCTGATTTTCAATTGAACTTAATACCTTTCGTAGATCGGTATTCTCCATTTTCAATGATATACTTCGATCGAGTACATCCTGAGCCTTTATTTCATGTGCATACGAGAACGATGCAAAAACAAAAGCTATACATAATTGAGTTAAAGAGATCTTCATAAGCATGCAGAATAATGCATACGGTTGCAATTGTCGGATTCTTTTCATACTTTTAACTGTTTCTGTTTTGTGGAAAAAATAGGACAAAGGGGAGCCGTTCATTTATCTTAGCAGGATAAATGTGTCTTTTTGAGACAAGGCTCATAAAAGCCAATGGTGGTAGCGCACTATTGGCTTTTTTAGCTTCTCTGATTTAGTAAATGGTGGATTGTTATATCATTTGAACAAGGTGATGGATTAATAAACATTGATTGAAAAAATATGAGGCAATTCAATACTTAGTCACATCCATTACCTGAGATCAATATCCGAGTTCCTTTGATTTCATACGTTGCTCCAATTGACTGGCACAACAAATCTAGCTTCTCGTATAATGGCATCTCGGTAATGTCACCCGTAAAGGTGCAGGCGTTTAGTTTTTCACTTGCAGGAACAATCTCTATCCCATAGCGTTGTTCCAGACCACTCAATATTTCCAGAATTGGCTTATCATTGTAAACTAACTTCTCTGGTAAAGGTGTATTCTTAATCTCTTTGATTTCAATAGGCTTTTCGACCAGCCCTGTCACCCAATGCCCACCTTTTTCGAAAAACTCAACTCGTTGATTTGGAGTAAGAATTACACCATTATTAGTAGGCTTCTCACTAGCTGTAATATTTTGATCTGACTCGGCTGAATTTTCATATACAGAGACTTTACCCGTTGCTACATCTACTTCTATAGAGTTTGATTGATCTTTTGTTTTGATCCAGAAGCTAGTCCCTAATACCTTTGTAACAAGTCGGCCTGTGTATACTAAGAATGGTTTTTCAGGATCTTTAGTAATCTCAAAGAATGCATCTCCAACTAATTGTATTTCTCTTTTATGAGAATCAAAGATTTTGGGATATGAAATACTACTATTGGGTGAAAGATGTATGATACTCTTATCCTGTAGAACTATTTTTTTTATTATAGTACTTTGATTTTGCTCAGAGACTAATTCGATATTTGTTTCAAATACACTAATCTCTTTTTCAGGAAAGATCCTTCTTGTAAAAAAAAGAAAAGAAGCAACGGTTATTATAACACAAGCTGCTGCGACTCCTGCATAAACAAAAACCTTATTTTTCCTTCTGCCAGATGTTAACGGAATGACTTTCTCTGACTCATCTATTTCATCATTGATATTCGCCCATAATCTGTGTTCTAACTGGTCTTTCTCTTCATGTGTTAAATCCAACTGTGATTGATTTTCCAGAAGAGAATACCATCGATGTATCTTCAGCATTTCTTCTTTGGTACAGTTACCTTGAAGATATCGTTGCAGTAATTGATGAAATTCTATTTTAGTCATAACTTCAGAGATGAACAAAGCAGATTACCCTTTCATATATAGAAGTCGTACAACTAGACACTTATCCTAAATGTTTTTATATTTTCTTGAAAAATTTATATATTATTGAATATAAATATGTAATATTCTTCAAAATATATAACTTATTCTTGCCGATATAAAGAAGGAGGGTCGATATAAATCAGAATAATTTTACCTGTTAATTAAAAACAGGAAGGAATAGCTAAGTAATCGGATAAAAGTATGGTAGCCAGTTTATTATTTAACAAATAATGCTCTCAGTACAAACAAATATTGCTTATACTGAGAGCATTAACAGGAAGAACCAAAAACAACGTATTTTTTAGAACAAAGCTGAAAGTACAACAAGGATCAAGAGTAAATGGTCTTTCAAATATACTCTCATAGATTTCAGCGATTTAGTCAAATGATACTGAACCGCTTTCTCAGAAAGTTCCAGATGTTCGGCAATTTGAGCAACAGGCCAATGTTCCAACCGGTTCAGTCTGAAAACTTCCCTTGATTTTTCTGGGAGTATATCCAACCCATTTGTAATAGTAGATATTAATTCATTAAAAGCTATTGTGTTTTCTGTATTTGAATCTTCTATTGATAAAAATGCTTTATAGTACTGTTCATATTCTCCATGAACTATTTCAGAACGAATATGATCTATAATTGAATATCTGACAGCAGTAAACAGATAGTAATCCAGTCTGGTAATGTGTACAGTTGCTCTATTCTTCCATAACTTCACGAATATATCCTGAATAATCTCTTCTGCGGCTTGTTTATCTTTCAGTTTCCGATAAGCCACCAGATACATTTTTTGCCAATAGAGTTGATAAATAGCTGTAAAGGCTTTTCTATCTCCACTCAAGAATGCTTCCAATAACTCCTGTTCAGATAATTCTGTATTCTTGCTATCCATCGCGAATGAAAGTATGCTGAAATTGTGGTTGTAGTAGAGTCAAATATGAAAAATAAGAAGGTCATTTCAGATAGTGAAAAATCTTAATTTCATCCATTTTCGAACATATTAAGTACAAAAATAACCAATCCATTACACAAAACCTTTTTTTGACATAAATTATATTTAATATTTATTTAATACAAATATTTCTTAGTATTTCTACTAGTTATTGAATAATAATAACCTATTTTTTAACTAAAATGTGAAAAAGACACTTAAAAATAAAGAAGAATAGAGAAGGATAAACAGGTTATTTTCCTGTTAAAGTCAAGAGGTGCAGCTTGTTAAACTGTTACAGCCAGATAAGTTATACCATATATACACCTATCACTAGCAGAGATACCTGCCAGTGATAGCTATTTACATTTAGGGAATTAGTGTTTTGCGGTTTTAATAGGGCTCTTTCGGAAATAGACATTCGGATCTGTCCCTTTGGAATATTCTTGTCCCAAAGCTGGTAACCTCTTAAATAATGTAGGTACTATATTGTGTTTATCAACGATAACTTCTGGTGGGTCTTGCAGAAAGTTATTATAAAGATCTATAACCGTTGTATAACTGTCTAGATTTTCAAAATGCCTGCGAGATAAACGCCAGGTGAGATAGGGAGTTGCAGGGATGTTATCTTTATATTCATCTAAACCCTGCCCTATCACCAGTAAGCGTTTTTGACGAAAATTATAGTGTTCCGGATTCTTCTTAACAATCAGAGCAGTATCATTCCAAAGTGTAGCAGATGCAGGAAGGTAGAATTTCCCTAAATTATTGAATCCTATGTATACGAGCAGCAACCAGAATACCAGTTCTCCCAACCATGCCTTTCTGACTAATGCAAAATAGTAAGTTCCAAAAAAAGCAACAGGGGGTACAAATACCAGGAAAACATAAGGAGCAAAATCATCAGCAAAGAAAAGAGATACACCCGCAGCCAATAACCACATAAACATAGCCTGCTGACAACGTATCTGATAGTTAATAAAACGGGTATTTCCTCCAATCAGTTGACTAGCAGCTAATACCAGTAATAATCCCAATGGTTGCAGAATAATAATAAAAGTTTTAAAGTCTGCGTAAATCACACTATATCGCTCCCAAAACACAGCAATCCAGTTAAAATAAATAGCATCGTATTCATTTACCAGATAAAAAGATAATAAAAGAATAGCAAGTGGTAATGTAAAACCGAATAATAACAACAAAAACTTACGAAGCCGAACTGCAGATAATAAAACCAATGCGACAAAAGCAAATCCGATAAACCAACCAAAAGGAATATAAAAGAGTGTTGCCATACTCAGATAAAATCCAATCCCAAATGCCTCATCATCAACATCATCTCTGTCAAGTTGGGTAAATAATGCATTAAGGCCTATCAACAGAAATGTAAGCCCCAGTAAGACAGGTGATAAAGTATAAAAGTCATAGAATAGAGTAGCACACAAACAATACAATAATGCAGGCAAATGAGTCCGTTCAGTATATAATTCATGTCTTTGTAAAAACATGCTGAAATAGGCTGATTGAAGCATCACTAATAACATGGCAATGATATGATAAGCCGTTTGGGATCGCCCAAATAGTATATCAATTAATGCATATACACCAGCAGATAAAGGACTTAGACTATCCCATGTTTCTGTATAGATCATAAACCCCCGATGCAACCTTTCTCCTATCAGCAGCCAGTTTAATTCAGGCTGTATCATTGGCAACCCATGTATAAGCAAGGGCAATCGTATCACTACCAGAAAAAACCAGGCAACAAAAACAGAACTAAACCCTCCTGTAAGTAAAAAACGAAGCATATCTAAAATATAATATATTCACGACTTATCCTTATCTATAGGTATAAATGAATACAGGATAAATTCTTTAGTAAAAGATTATTGCAAAATTAAGAAGAGAATTATAATAAGATAGTTCTCCGATCGCTATTTAACGGCAAAATCCATATTTATTGCAACTATTCAATAAATATGGCAACCAAAACCGTCATTCCTTACCAGATTCATTATCTTTGCGACTATGGATAGTAAAAGACAACAGAAATTTTCCCGTTTAATCCAAAAGGAATTGGGAGAAATTTTTCAACGAGACAGTAAAAGTCTGTTTGGAAATGTATGGATTACCGTTACTCAGGTACGTGTAAGTCCTGACTTAAGTGTAGCAAAAGTGTACCTTAGCTTTTTGATGACTGATAACAAAGAGCAAAGTCTGGCAGATGTAAATGAGAAAAACAAAGCAATTCGCCAAACTTTAGCAGCCAAGATACGACATCAGGTTCGTATTATTCCTGAATTGATTTTTTATCTGGATGACACAGCTGAATATGCAGCCAAAATGGATGCGTTGATTTCTGGTCTTACTATTCCGGCAGCATCCAAAGATAAAGACGAGGAAGAATAATATTTTTTGTTTAAGGTCCACTATGCATCTCAATAGCTGAAATGAACTTATCCTATTTTATTGCCCGGCGTTACTTTCTATCCAAAAAGAAAACCAATTTCATCAACATCATATCCATTATTTCTATGATTGGAGTTGGAGTTGGCACAATGGCACTGGTAATTGTTCTGTCAGTATTCAATGGATTAGAGGACCTGTTTCGTAGCTTGCATGGCACATTTGATTCTGAAATTAATATCAAGCCAGCCTATGGCAAATCACTCACTGTAACACCACAACTATTAGCGAAGATTCGGGCAGTAGAAGGGGTAGGCTTTGTTGCAGAAATTATTGAAGACAATGTGTTTCTATCCTATAGAAAGGGACATATGCCTGCACGAATGCGTGGGGTACCAGATCAGTTTATCCGGCAAAACGGGCTTGACCAGGCTATTATTGCAGGCAATGCCCGATTAAAATATAATGACAAATCTTATGCAATTGTTGGCAGCGGTGTACAATATATTTTATCCATTGCCCTTAAGGATGAAATGAATCCCATCCAGATTTGGTATCCTGATAACTCACGTAAAACCATAAATGTCAGTTCGCCAGAATCTATTCGAAAGAGTGCTATCCGTGCAGGTGGGGTTTTCGCATTGGAACAGCGGTATGATAAAGATTATATATTTGTTCCACTCTCATTTGCAGCAGACTTACTGCAAATGGGTAACAAACGGAGTTCTCTGGAAATCAGTCTTAAAGATGGAGAAGATGTAGATCAGATAAAAGTTCAACTCAAAAAAGCTTTGGGAGCTAACTATCTTGTACAAGACAGAGATGAGCAACATGCAAGTTTACTACAAGCAATTCGTATTGAAAAGTTATTTGTCTACATCACATTCTCTGTGATTCTTGCTGTAGCATCTTTTAATATCTTCTTCTCTCTCACGATGCTGGCTATAGATAAACGAAAGGATGTAGCCGTATTATCAGCCATGGGGGCTGCTCCTAATTTTATCAGAAGAGTTTTTATGACAGAGGGAGCTATTATTGCCACAGTGGGTACACTGGCAGGACTGGGATCAGGCTTTCTCATATGCCTTGCACAACAAACGTTTGGGATCTTTAAGATGGGTATGGAAAGTGCAATTGTAGATGCATACCCTGTAAAGATGCAATTGCCGGATTTTGTAGCAACAGGTATTACAATTGCTCTTATTACCTTTGTAGCTTCATACTTTCCCGCAGTGAAAGCAGCCAAAGACATCGACATTCGCCTATAATACAATTGTTTACTTACTATTGTGTATTAAAATCACAAGTATTACAGACTGAGTATTCAAAAAGATTCTATTTTTATGCCCTCAAACAGATTATTTCTGTTTCAAAACAGAATATAAACCAAGCGTAAAACAAGAATACAATGTCTACACATAGTGAGATCAAACGTATTACCACCCATATATTGCAGGAAATGAAGCTGCGGGGTGAGAAAATATCCATGCTGACAGCCTATGACTTTTCAATGGCACGTCTCGTAGATGGCGCAGGAATGGATATCATTCTGGTTGGGGATTCTGCTTCGAATGTAATGGCAGGCCATGAAACAACCCTTCCAATCACACTTGATCAGATGATTTATCATGCATCGTCTGTAGTACGTGCAGTCAGACGTGCATTAGTAGTGGTAGATTTACCCTTTGGTTCCTATCAGGGTAATTCGTCAGAAGCACTCCGATCTGCGATCCGGATTATGAAAGAATCAGGTGCCCACGCAGTAAAGATGGAAGGTGGTAGTGAAATAAAGGAATCTATCACTCGTGTATTAAGTGCAGGCGTACCCGTGATGGGACATCTGGGGCTTACTCCTCAATCAATTTATAAGTTTGGAACCTATGCGGTCAGAGCCAGAGAAGAAGCAGAAGCACAAAAATTAATGGCAGATGCACAACTACTGGAAGATATTGGATGCTTTGGAGTTGTCTTGGAAAAAATTCCGGCAACGTTAGGCAAACAAGTAGCCGAATCTGTCAGAATACCTGTAATAGGTATTGGAGCAGGTCCTCATGTAGACGGACAGGTACTTGTATTGCATGATATGCTTGGTATCAACAAAGAATTTAGTCCCAAGTTCCTTCGACGTTACGCAGATCTATATACTTCTATTACAGATGCAGTGTCTCATTATGTAAGAGATATTAAAAATCGCGAATTTCCTAATGAGAAGGAAGGCTATTGAAATAGTCTGGTCTTCCAATGAAACTATTTAAATAGAACATCCATATCTATTAGCCCTGTTTTGTAAAAAGAACTATCGTTCTGATTACAAAACAGACTTTCATATGTGATTACTATATAAATGTTTCCATATACCTCACCTACTTTTTAAAATAAGACTACAATACGGATAAGTTGGATAAAAATAATAGATTTGACTATATAAAGCCTATTATTCTATTCATCCAACTTTATACCTATGAATTCGTATCCCTCGCGCCGTAATTTTATAAAGAAAGGCTCTATTTTTTTGGCAGGAGCAGCTATTTCAGGAAATATATTTTCACAAAAAGAGAAGTTTCATATCCCTCTACAGTTGTATTCAGTTCGGGATGAAATGAAAAAAGATGCACTTGGCACTCTCAAACAATTAGCATCTGTAGGTTATAAAGAAGTGGAACCAGCGGCTTACCTGGAACAATCTGTCTATGAGAGTCGAAAGATATATGGATATTCATCTAAAGAATTGCGTAAGATTCTGGATGGTATGGGATTAACTCAACCCAGCAGTCATGTTGTATTTCGGCTAACAGATTGGCAAGCAAATAAAAAGGATGTGTCAGACGAATGGAAGGGAGTAATGGAAGATGCCAATATTTTAGGACAAAATATTTAATAAGCCCCTGGTTTGCCTATGACAAGACAAAATTAGATGAATGTCGCAAAGGATTTGATGTATATAATAAAGTAGGAGAAATCTGTTCCAAAGCAGGATTACGATTCGGGTTTCATAACCATCATGATGAATTTGAGCAAAAATTCAATAATGAATATTTATATGATATCATGCTGAAAGAACTAAATCTAAAATATGTATGTCAGCAACTTGATATCTGTAATATGGCCGAAGCAAATGTAGATCCTATGCGTTGGTTAAAGATGTTTCCGAAACATTTTGAATTATTGCATGTAAAAGATCTGGATAAAACAAAAAATGAAAGTACTCTGCTAGGTGATGGTCGCCTGAGAATGAAAGAGATATTAGACTTTGCCAAAAAGAATACAGCTGTAAAGTACTGGGTAATAGAGCAGGAGTCGTATGGAGACAAAACCCCTATGGAATCTGTTAAGATAGATCTGGAAAGGCTCAAACAAAACTATAATTTTGTTTAAAAAACAAATCCCCCAGATGCAAACAGCAGGGGGATTTTTGTTGAGGCAATAAAAAACACCAGTCCTACTGAAACTGGCGTTTAATACTTCATCAACAAACTAAAAACCAATTGCTTATGTTTAGAAAGCTAGCTGTAGGAGAAGGGGTCGAACCTCCACGAGGTAGTTAGCGACAGAGCAAAGTTTGGTGGTCAATCCCAGTCATCCCAATTTTGACATCAGGACGGCTTTACCCTGCGTTTATCCCAGATTCCTCACCCCCGAGACAGGAGGGCACGGCTGCCAATTTCGTCACCCTACAGTATAATTCCGCTGCCTTCTTTCGCTTTGGACAATACAAAAGTAATACTCGCTCTAATTATTTGCAAATTCAGCATCATTTTTCATTAAAAAATCTATTTTTATTAATTTAGCAACTACTTCATTAACAAAATAATAATTTGCTTACTTTTTTATGCCCCAAAATTCAGAAATTGACAATATAGATCTAAAGATCTTATCTCTTCTCATGCAAGATGCTACTATGCCTTACACGGAAATAGGCGAAAAAGTATTTGTTTCAGGTAGTACAGTTCACGTACGAATGCGTAAGCTAGAACAAATGGGAGTGGTAAAAGGCTCTCAACTTATTGTTGACTATGCCAAACTTGGCTGGGATATAAATGCCTTTCTTGGTATTTATCTTGAAAAGAGCTCTAATTATGTTGCAGCAGCACAGGAACTAGAGAAGATACCAGAAATATTGAGCATTCATTATACAACCGGAATCTATAGCCTCTTTGCACGTATTATATGCAGAGACACACAGCATCTTCGTGAAGTACTAAGTGACAAAATTCAAAAAGTACCTGGAATTCAACGTACAGAAACTTTCATATCCTTAGAAGAGCGGTTTAGCAGACCCATTACATTTTAACTTTATACTTTGTCTCATTTGCCATATCTGCACAAATCCAGGCACTTACAAGACAGATTACAGTATTTATGCCTACTTTTATAAAATAATTAAAGACAGCCGAACTCCTGAAACTATTTTTCAGCTATATTTGTAATAGGATTAGATTCAGTCTAAATAGCTAACCATGAGCAAAGACACACAATTATTAGAGGATATTACCCAATCTGAATATAAGTACGGATTTGAGACACAGATTGAAACGGAGTCAGCTCCCAAAGGTCTTAGTGAAGATATTGTCCGTTTTATTTCAGAAAAGAAGAATGAACCTGCGTGGATGTTGGAATGGCGTCTGAAAGCATATCGTCAATGGTTGGAAATGAAATCCCCTGAATGGGCAAATATTAGTTTTCCTCCTATTAATTATCAGGATGTAATTTATTATTCTGCACCTAAGCAAAAAGCAAAACCCAAAAGTCTGGATGAGATAGATCCTGAGTTAAGAGCGACTTTTGAAAAGCTTGGTATTTCTCTGAATGAACAAAAAAGAATTACAGGAGTAGCGGTAGATGCAGTTATTGATAGTGTTTCAATTGCAACAACCTACAAGAAAACACTTAGCGAACTAGGCATTATTTTCTGTTCTATGAGTGAAGCAATTCAGGAACATCCTGAGTTGGTAAAGAAATATCTGGGTTCCGTAGTACCTGTACAGGATAATTATTTCTCAGCCTTAAACTCTGCAGTATTTAGTGATGGCTCGTTTGTTTTTATTCCAAAAGGAGTTCGTTGCCCAATGGAATTATCAACATACTTCCGTATCAATGCAAAAGAAACAGGACAGTTTGAGCGTACACTGATCGTTGCAGAAGAAGGAAGTTATGTAAGCTATCTGGAGGGTTGCACAGC
The DNA here is from genome assembly GCF_030068545.1 of Xanthocytophaga flava. Lineage (NCBI taxonomy): Bacteria > Pseudomonadati > Bacteroidota > Cytophagia > Cytophagales > Rhodocytophagaceae > Xanthocytophaga > Xanthocytophaga flava. The sequence continues at coordinate 117,689 of NZ_JASJOR010000021.1, forward strand.
TCCTATGCGTGATGAAAATCAGTTACATGCAGCTGTTGTTGAAATTGTGGCCCTAGAAAAGGCAGAAGTAAAATACTCGACTGTACAAAACTGGTATCCTGGAAATAAGGAGGGAGTTGGAGGAATTTATAACTTCGTTACTAAACGAGGCATCTGTTTAGGAAACAACTCTAAAATTTCCTGGACTCAGGTTGAAACAGGATCTGCTATCACCTGGAAATATCCATCCGTTATCCTTAAAGGTGACAACTCTGTAGGAGAATTTTACTCAGTAGCAGTCACCAACAATTATCAGCAGGCAGATACAGGCACCAAAATGATACATATTGGTAAAAACACCAAGAGCCGTATCATATCTAAAGGTATCTCTGCAGGAAAAAGTCAAAACTCGTATCGCGGTCTGGTAGAAGTGCATCGCCGTGCTGAAAATGCCCGTAACTTTACACAATGTGATTCTTTACTTATGGGAGATAAATGTGGAGCACATACATTCCCCTATATTGAAGTAAAGAACCCGACTGCTCGTGTTGAACACGAGGCTACTACTTCTAAGATTGGAGAAGATCAGATTTTCTATTGTAATCAACGTGGTATAAATACAGAAGCGGCTGTTGCTCTTATTGTTAACGGATACGCTAAAGAAGTATTAAATCAACTACCAATGGAGTTTGCGGTTGAAGCACAAAAACTTCTGGCAATCAGCTTGGAGGGTAGTGTAGGTTAGTAGATTTTTATATAAAAATATATGCAAACCTCAGAACAACCCGTTTTGAGGTTTTCTTTTTTACATCCTATTCTTTTATTCTTTATGAACTGTATTCATTGTGGTAGCGAAATTCCAGAAGCAAGGCTTAAAGCAATTCCCACTACAAAAACTTGTATAGATTGTTCTAAAACCAATCGTGTATATGGATTTGCAGTTATTTCAGGAAAGACCACTTACTCTGAGATTCAAATAGTAACAGAAGAAACCGCTCAGGATTTATATACTCAGCAGGACCGGAAAGGAGGTGTGGCAACAGGAGTACAATTTAAAAACCAGCAACCTCCTAAGCTAAGCAATTTTGACTTTGAATAACATTGATTTTTTACAAAATAATATCCAAGATCAACTGAAAAATTGCACTAAAACCATTATAATATGTACTATTTATTACAAGACTGATTTTTTGTAAAAAAATATATTTTTTTTCAGAGGGCTTGGGTTACCTTCTTTAGTTCATGGTATTAAACTGTGGATTTTAACTTTAAACCTAACCGTTTTTCCAAAATGAAAAATTTATTTGCAATCGCTGCTATCGTATTAGGAACAGTTGTATTCTCAGCTTGTGGAGGTAAAACTGACACAACAGAATCTGCTGATACTACTGCTACTACTACTGAAGCTACTGTAGATACTGCAACTACTACAGATACTACTACTACTGTAGATACTGCAGCTCACGATACAACTGCACACTAATCTTCGCCTAAAGAAGAGAAGGGGCGCTACTAGAAATAGTAGCGCTTTTTTTATATCTCGTGGTTGATCTATTTAGTAAATTTCTCAGAAATAGAAATATTCCCTATCCATTCCAATAAACCAACAAATAGTTCGTTTTTAGGAAATGATAGAGTATCTTTCTTCACTACTTTAACACACTAACAGTATGTCAAAAGATAAATCGCCTACCAAAGAAAAAAAGAAGGAGCCTGCGAAAACATTAAAGGAAAAACGCGCAGCCAAACAAGAAAAGAAAAATAGTAAAAGAGATTGATCTATCACAGGCAAACTCTGTTTGCCATAAAGATCGGAATCAATTAAGTATTAATACAGCGCCCTGCTTTGTAATAGACCGTCCTAGCTGGTCAATAATCTCAATCTGGTAGGAATAGGTCCCCATTACGATGGCAGAGCGTTTGTTTTTCCCATCCCATCCACTATTCTTATCTTCTGAAGCATATACTACTTCACCCCACCGATTATAAATACGAATAGTCCAGGATTGTACAAACAAACTGTGAATCTTAAAAATATCATTGACGCCATCAGAATTAGGAGTAAAGGCGGTAGGAGCAAAAATTCGAGCATTCTGGCGTATCTCTACACTATTTGATTCGCTCATCCGTCCTTCGCCAATAGCACGAACTCTAAATCGTATTAGTTGATTTACTGTATCCATTGGAAAAACCAGGCTATTTCCACTTGTAACCTGTTGCTCAAGCACAGCATTACTACCATCTAGTTTCTCTACCTCATATCCTTGCACTCCTTCTGACCACTCACTATATGAGGTCCAGTTCAAGGTATACCCATCTTCTCCAGAATTTGCATTTGTTACTTTTAGTTGGATAGGGCATGCATTAGGTGAGATAGCTGAAGGGTTGCCACATTTGTCCATATATCCGATTCTATAGCAAAACTTGACAACATCCAATCGCCTCACTACGTCTTCGTATCGGTTTGTAGTAATTCGGGCAGCAGGTGAAAAATTAATGCCATCTTCGGATTTATAGACAGTATACTCTCCCGGAACATACAGACCTGCGGGAGCATCCCAAGTCAGTACGACTTTGTTATCAGCAATGGTAGCCGTAAAGTTCTGTACAGCAGAAGGCACGGAATTAGAAGTTGCCCTTACACATTGAATAGTAGACAATGCCTTAGCTCCACTAGTGAGAGTACTAATAAACTGATAACAATTGGTATCTCCACAGATAACAGCCTGATCTGTATATGATGTTGTTACCTGTGCAATATTATCCAGTAGTACCTGTCCATCTCGTAGTAAAGTGTTGTTAGCAATAGTTTTTAATGTTGAATAGGTATCCCAGGTTACTAGATTCTGGTTATTAGTAGCACTAACTGTAATGATAACACTACTTATCTCTTCCGAGATGAGATTATTTCCACAGGCATCAGTCCGCACAACTCTATAGGTTGCAGGTTGTGGATCATTCAGTACTTGTCCTACTATCCCTGTCGTGGAACTAACTTGAGCTGCAACCTGTGTATAGGTTCCATTGCTTTCACTGCGCTTTTCAATTCGGTATGTTACTCCCATCTCTCCTCTAAACTGCAGTAAAGCAGAATTAGCATTATTGGTTGTTAAACTTACCAACTCAGGTACTGCCAGAGAAGATTCAGGTATTACATTTTTTGATTCACTACCTCCACAATTGATATCAGTATAACGTCCCGAAACTTTTACTGTTCTTGGTGTATTACTTGTATAGGTATGAGCATAAGTTCCTGCACCAGAAACAAGTTGTGTATTTCCATCTCCCCATTCAATTACATACGAATCATAGGTATACACTTTACTACCAATTATAGAAGAAGTATCTCTGATTTGCACAGTAATACCAAATCCAGAGCACATGCTTATAGCAAAAGAAGGTTTGTAAGTTGGATAAACCTCCACTAAAACAGGTGTCTTGGTAGAATCATAGCTTGCATTATACTGCCCATATTGATAAACTTCATATATCCCTGGCTTCGTATATGTATGAGTGGTTTCTTTAGTAGAGTAGTTAAATCCAGAAAGCGTATCCCCATAAGTATACTTGGCAACAGGATTGGGATAAGGTTCATAGTTTGCACAAGAGGCATCAATAGTTATAGTTAATGGCACACATCCTTTGGATACATTTGTTGTAAAACAAGGCTGTTGCGCATATCCAACTATTCCATTTAAGAGTAATGCAAGCGAAATCGTATACAGACGGTTTTCAGCGAAAACTTTCCAGGTAGTTAAATCCAATACTAATCTGTAAACTCTCTCAATTAGTTGCATTCCAAATTAACAAGATAAAAGAGTACTCTCTTTAGTATCCAAGCGAGTACTCTAAGCATTTTTATAGTAAGTTATATCTCTTACAACGAATATTTTATTGTTCCGTGTATAAGATAGCTTCAATTATTTCTTCTACAGACAGTGACTTTTGCTCACCAGTTGTCATATTTTTTAATGCCAGCTTCCCTGTTGCCATCTCATTAGACCCTATAATTACTACAAATGGGACTTTTTTACGATCTGCATAATCCAGTTGCTTTTTCATTCTGGCTATATCAGGATATAGTTCAGCATTGATACCTGCTTCCCGAACTTTCATCAATATGGGTAAAGCATATGTAAACGCTTCCTTATCAAAACAAGTAATTAATACTTTGGTTGAGATAGTATCCTTGGCAGGAAACAGTGACAGTTCTTCCATAACATCATAGATACGATCCACACCGAAAGAAATTCCAACACCAGACAAACCCGGCACCCCAAATGCACCAGTTAGATTATCATAGCGTCCGCCACCACAAATACTTCCTATCTGCACCCCTCCTGCTTTCACCTCAAAAATAGCACCTGTATAATACGATAACCCTCTGGCCAGCGTTACATCAAACTCAAGATGTGTATCTGTTAGTCCGAAAGCTTTTACTAACTGCATAACTTCACTCAGTTCCTGAAGTCCCTTCTGCCCTGTTTCACTCCCCTGAAATAAGTTTGTCAATAAGGATACTTGATCATCGAAAGAACCCTTCATAGCAAAGAAAGGCTGTAACTTTTGAATAGCATCTTGAGAAAATCCACGTTCCAGTAATTCAGCTTCTACTTTTTCTTGTCCGATTTTATCCAACTTATCAATAGCAACTGCAAGATCCCCTTCTTTCCCTGTAGCGCCCACTGATTCTGCAATACCAGTAAGAATTTTCCGGTTATTGATTTTAATCGTAAAGTCTTTGATTCCTAAGTTAGTTAAAGCCTGATTCAGCATTAATACAATCTCCGCTTCACAAAGCAATGAAGTTGTACCAACCACATCAGCATCACACTGATAGAATTCCCGATAACGTCCCTTCTGAGGTTTGTCACCTCTCCATACTGGCTGGATTTGGTATCTTTTAAATGGCAGTGCTATTTCATTGCGATTCATTACCACATATCGGGCGAAGGGTACGGTTAAATCATAACGAAGACCTTTTTCAGTAATTGAGCTTGAGGTATAAGACTGTTCTAACACTTTATCAAATGCAGCTTTTATGTTTACTTTCTCTTGATCTTTTTTTTCGTGTAAAGCTGAATTTAATATTTTAAATAGCAGTTGATCGCCTTCATCCCCATATTTCCCCATCAATACAGACAGATTCTCCATAGTAGGGGTTTCTAATGGTTGAAAGCCAAAACGTTGAAAAACAGATTTTATAGTATCGAAAATAAAGGTACGTTTTGCCATCTGAACAGGGCCAAAATCACGTGTACCTTTAGGTATACTTGGTTGAGACATAATTCTTTCTATTTTTTTATTAAAAATAACCCCGTACAAGTACGGGGTCTGAAGCTATAATCTGTTTTACGAGGTGCTTACATTCCACCGAAATTATCGGTCACTTTGTAAAGAAGGCATACAGCAAAAACAGCTATTCCTTCTTTACGTCCTACAAAGCTTACTCCTTCTGATGTAGTTGCCTTTATAGAAAGATCCTCTTCTCTGATAGCCATGGTTTCACATAAGGCTTTTTTCATGGCAGGTACATGAGGATTTACCTTTGGTGCTTCCAGTACTACTGTCACATCTATATTGTTTACCTCATATCCTTCCTCGCGAATCATCTCCATTACAATCTTTAGAAATTCAAGGCTATTACGTCCTTTGTTTGCAGGATCTTTATCCGAAAAATGGTAGCCAATATCACGTAAACTCAGTGCACCCAACAATGCATCACATATGGCATGTGTAAGGGCATCACCATCAGAGTGACTTTTTAGACCATGGGTATGAGGTATTTGCACACCACCCAATACCAGAGGAATACCCTCAACGAGTATATGGACATCGTATCCTTGTCCGATTCGCAGTTTCAAGACAGTTATTGTTAAATGGAAAAATCAGTTGCAAATTAGAAGGAATTACTCAAAAAATAAAACAGAGAAGTAGCAAAGCACTAACCAGAGTGCTCTATTCAAGAAAAAGTCTGACCACTTTTTACAGTAGTCAGACTTTTTTACTCTTCTCAATAGCTCTTATATTACCACCATCGATAAAAGATACCAACCCAGCCACCTGCTATACCAGCATTGGAAACTTCATTATATGAAAAGGGTATGTGTTGATAGTTTAATTGAAGATCTAGTCCAAAATGGCTTTCTCGACCAAATAATACTCTTGTTCCAATAGCTGCTTGTGCAGCAAAGTTAAATTTGCCTTGGCTATCACCTTCCAGGCTTCCCAGATAGTATGTATAATCTGCATAAGCAATTCCTAAACCAGCCTGCACGTAAGGTCGCACAATAGCAGTCACATCAGCAAAATAATACTTACCAGTGGCTTGCAGAGACTGAATGCTGAACGTTTTGGTTTGAACAGCGGAGATTTGTGCCCCGGATGTTGTTTCATAGACCTGTCGGGGTAGTCGCTTCTGAAAATAGTTGCTTGTATATTGAGCCCCAAAAGCGAAGCTTTTGTTTAATACCCACTCTCCGGCAAGTGAATAATTCCGTGTTCCCATATCATCAATGTAATCACTTAAACCACTTTGAGGTTTAAACAATCCATATCGGAAAGTGACCTGATAGGTAGTATATCTTTGGTAAGGAGAACTTTGAGGTGCTTCACGAGGCACTACAGGTGCCTGAGCAAAACCAGTAACAGATAGAAGGAATGTACAAACAATCCCTATCCATAATTTACTATTTTTCATATGTATATGGTTGCTAAAAATAAAAAGAAAATAATTAAAGGAATTTCCCTACCCTACTCTTTCTTCAAATACGGAGATTGAGCAAATATAGCGTCAATCATACCATTAGGGTTTGTCCCCAAACCATCACCCCGGACTTGCGCAGCCCAGATTACTTTAACTTTATTTCCATTACGGGCCGCATTCTTTAGATCCAACAGCTCAATATACCAGTAACTATCACTTACCTGATAATAGGAATAATAAGAAGGATAATAATACCCGCCACCATACCCCCAATATCCAGAACCATAATAGTAAGGATTCACTGTAACGCCTGTCTGTACTTGCTGCACATACATCACATTAATTCCCAACTCAGGAGTGTCAACTCTCTCTACTTCTGTGTATCCACGATCTTGCATAGAGGCTCTGATCCTGCCTAGAAAGGCTAGATCAAAATTATCAGCAGATAATCCATATCTATCATTATAAATCACTTCTACTGAATCAGGAATACTAAAAGTCCGATAATTACTGAAGTTGACTGTATCGTCATAGTTAGTAATAAAAACTTTTGAATCTTCTGCACTCAGATCATTCAACGGATTTGGAGAACAGCCCAAAAGGCCTAGCCAGCAAATCCCTGCCAACAAACAATAGCTAAAAATAGAAACTAACGAAGATCTCATAATTCTCTTACGTTTTAGGATATAGGTAAAAATTAAAAAATTCAATCTTAAATAGATAACGATAAAATACCAAAGGTTTGTTTACAACTGGTGTAATATGTCTATTAAACGCAGGTACGATTATATCTGTATAAAAACTAGTAAGAATATAATTACTCAGATATACCATTACAACTAAACACATTCCGATCCATCATGTAATTATATGCATCTATCAACCTTCTAATGGATAGTTACCAATGTCTGTTAAAATCCTATGCCTATACGTTAGATAGACAGGAAAGCCAAAAGTAAAACAAGAGATGAATTATTTTTCGTAACTTTTCTAACAAAACTTTGATAGAAGTCATATATATGCTTTCCCTCAACTATTATTTTACAATTACTTTTATTCTTTATCTTCTACTCTCCCCTATACATACAAAGGCACAGACACCTTTCGATCCTATTCACCGTTCCTCTATTAATATAAAATATCTGGAATTTCTGGTCAAGACTCAAGTCGACAGTGTTCGCAGAACCAAAGGTCTCTATCCTTTAATATCTGATAGCATCGCTTATCTGGCAGCTCAGGATCAAGGAGAATATCTAAAAAACAAACCTTCTATAGGTCACTACCAAAGCTCTGCAAACAAAAAAACACCACAAGACAGGGTCAATTTTTATGGTGCCAGCAACTACCTTACAGGAGAAAATGTTCTCTCCTATCCTCTGGAAAACACCTATATTGAGACCGCTCGCAAAATGGTAAAAGGCTGGATAAATTCTCCAGGACATTACAAAAACATTATCACTCCGAGCTATCAGATTACAGGTGTAGCTATTGTGCCTCACCAAAAAAACGGAAATCTGATAGCTGTTCAGGTATTTGCCAAAGTACTATTCAAATATACCTTTGAAACCAACAAATCTTTGTTTCCATATGATACAATAAGAGCACATATAGAAAAGCCCTCTCAAAATAAGTATGACATTACAAACAAAAAAGAAAAGCTTCCATGGAAATTAAAACCTATCAAAAATGAGATTACTCAGTCCAGTGAGTTAGCCAAAGCTGTATTCAAAGATCAGCTTGATCTTCGTCCCAGTTACCGATCAAATGAAATCTTCCTCTACTCATCTACTCCGGAAGCTTTAAAGAAATTGGTAAAACGTCGTAAAGACGGAATCACAATCGAATTCATAGACTATGAACCTTATCATTGTGGTAATCCTGCTTATTATACAGCATCAAGCAGACGCAACAACAATTCTTCTATCTCAGGACAAATAGTAAAACCTGTATATAGAAAAACACTTCTTAGTGATCTAAAGAAGCAAAAGCAGGTATTCAAAAAAGAGAAACGTAAGAAGTTAAAACCATTACGCTTTCAATTTTCAGCAGCAGCCCGGCAAAAGAAAAAAATTATTCGGACAACCAGATGGCAACTAGATGAAACAACTATCAAGCTAGGTGAGTGGTCTCAGGCAGATTCAGGAATGTATCTGATCCCCAATTTTCTCCTTATCCATAAGAAACGTATCCTTACACCCATTTATTTTTCTGATGCATGTGGAGATTTTCTATTTACAGATACGGTACATGTTGAAACTAATTTTTTAACTCCTCATTTCACAACCTTTGTTCCTGAAGAAAAAAGTTTTGATTTTAAGGTTCCTTTTACACGCAACAATACATATCCTGATTCTCTAAAGATGATAGCGATCCGGGATACTCTCCTTAACTACCAGATTGATAGCATACAAATCACAGCATTTGCATCTGTAGAAGGATTAAACGAACTAAATGAAAAACTTTATCATACCAGAGGAGAGAATATTATCACGTATATACGTCATTATACTGACCAGAAAACCCATATTCAAATCAAGACAGGTGAAAACTGGCCTTTATTTTATACCCAATTACGAGGTACAGATTTCGAATTCTGGAAAACATGTACCCGAACAGAAATTAAACAAGAACTACAGAAATCTGCAGTTTTAACATTTTGGGAGAAAAATCTCAATGAACAACGTAATGCAAATGTACATGTAAAAGCCCACGTATGGGTACGAGATACACTTATTTACCTTCAGAAATATCAAAAAAAGGAAGATTTCAGAGAAGCAGCTAACATACAAAATTACTACTATCAGTTGTGGCAACAACATCGTTTACCTACAGACTCATTACTGTGGGCCGTAAATTATCCTAATCGAAAAGAGTATAGCAATCTGATTGCCAATACTCTTGCCTTTGAGTATCTGATTTATGCTAATAATGGACGCTTAGCCCCTAAAAACAGAGACAGACAGTGGAAGATCATAAAGGCTAGTTTGTCAATGAAAGGAATCACACCTGAATTACGTTACTATGCGATCTGCTTTATGTTGAACAATACCAGCTATATTATGGGTCAGGGATATGGAGCGGAAAAGATTCTGAAACAAATCAGATACTTATCTACCAATAACGCATATAAAACTCGGGCACAAAAATTAACGATCGTATACTATCTCCATATGATTCCCGAGTATGCTCGCAGGGGCCAAAGAAAGCAAGTAACAGAAGGTGCAAAGATTATCTATAGGTATTACCAAAATAAACCCGAAATTGTAAAAAGTCGGGATAAGTCTCTTACTCTTGCCAATTTCTTCATACACATCATGCAAGAAGAATATGCAGTGAATATTCTTATGGATTATTTGAGCCAAACAGGCTTTGATGGATTAATATACTCTCAATTTCTAAAAATAGCCTTTGTGCATCCAGACTATCAGGTTAACAGAGCCTATACTCAATTATTGATTGAGGCAAAGAAGAAATTAACTCAGGTACAGTGGTGCGATTTATTTGTTGGAGAATGTCGTATCAATTTTCAGATTTTTGATGATGAAGAGCTCAGAAACCTGTATTGTGAGTCATGTGCTGAACTAGGTAATGAAGCGACCCGAAAAACTAATTCTAAAACCAAATAACAATCCGGAAACACCTATTGGATCAGTTACAATAGATTCTTCAACAAGATCTTATTATCTATGAAGGATTAGAGTTGGTATGTTTATAGTCCTTCAATGTTCTTTCTTCTTCCGGAATCTGAGCTGTTGTTTTTGATATTGCTATCCGCTGTGATTGATAGATGCCACTATGCCCGCTAAAATAATAAGCAGTGAAACAAGCTATGCTATAATAAAGAATATATTCGCCACCAAACAATTCCACTCCCATCAGTGTGCATGCCAGAGGTGTATTGGTAGCCCCTGCAAAAACAGCTATAAACCCTAATCCTGCGAGTAAGTCTACTGGTGCTCCCAGCCATACAGCTAATGTGTTACCTAAGGCTGCCCCTATAAAAAATAAAGGAGTCACCTCTCCACCTTTAAAACCCATTCCTAAGGTAATAGCAGTAAAAATCAGCTTCCAAAGCCAGCTCCATGTAGTCACCCCCTGCAAGTGAAATGCATTTACAATAGAAGCACCATCAGCAGTACGCGCCACTACTCCTAACCCCAGATAATCATCTGTACCTACCAACCAGGTAAGTCCAATAATGAGTATACCTCCAATTACAGGAATCAGCCATTTTTGAGAGCCAAACCTATTGGCCTGTTGCTTAATGGCATGAGACAACTCTGCAAATAAATAGGCTGCTAGGCCAAAGAAAATACCTGAAATAATTACTTTGCCAATCAGTAGGAAATCTAAAGAAATGTATGGCAAAAATATCTTAGAATTTTGAGAATAAGAGATGGAATAATGTGTATGATGAATACCCCACGCAGAGCATACAACATCAGAGAAAATACTGGCAATCAAGCAAGGAATCAAAGCATAATATCGAATACGTCCTATTGCTAATACTTCCATGGCAAATATTGCTCCAGTTACAGGCGTACCAAACACAGCGCCAAATCCAGCAGCAATACCACATACTAACAGGATGCGAATATCAGTACGATTTAATCCAAACCATCTCCCCAGCAAATTAGCCATGCTTCCTCCCATTTGTACCGCAGTTCCTTCCCTGCCAGCCGACCCACCAAAAAAATGTGTAATTAAGGTTGATACCAATACTAAAGGTGTCATACGTGCAGGAACACCTCCACCCGGCTGATGAATTTCATCTATAATCAGATTGTTGCCAGCTTCTGCATTCTTTCCTGAAAACTTGTATAAGAAATGGATAAAAATACCCGCTATAGGAAGAAAATAAAGCATCCAACCATGTCGCCAGCGATAAAAAGTAGCGTTATCAAGTAGCCATAGAAACAGTGCGACAAATGTACCTGTAATACACGCCAATGGGATTACTAGCACTGTCCATTTCAGTAAGTGTTTAATGATAGACAGTTGTTCAATTTCTTTTTTAACTAAATACATCTGTCACAAAAATAATTAACAATCTGATATACCATATAGCTACATACAATCATTTCTAAAGGCTACTTCTTTTGAAAAGTTATTCTCTTAGATGAAGCCTCCATTTCATTAATTTTATCTTTCTTCTTAAAAGAATTTATCTATTCTATAACAACAACTCAATAAAGCCCTTTTCAAACTTTTTTTGTGGTATTCATTTTTTATCGTATATTATTTGTTACTTACAGAAATATAACTTACTGATTAGCAATAACCTAAAAGTTGTTTTTTTTGAGCAGCTATACATACATTCGGTTCGGTTTGATTCACTAACATATTCACGAAGATGTACTCGCGCTTAGCCTCCTTACCTACAGAAACCATTCTGGAACAGGCTCCCATCGGGGTGCTTGTTTTACAACTGGAGAAAAACAATGACCCTTATTCATTTCGAATTACATACATGAATAAAACCAATGCGAACTTTTTAGAGAAAAATCAGGAACTAATTATAGGCAAAAGACTGATAGATATTCTTCCGGATGTTAGTTCAGAGTTTCTTTTAAAATGCATGAATGTGTTAGACCAAAAACAAGCAGACTTATTAACAAATGTCTCCAGAAAATCCACACTCGATCTGAAATTTTATAATGTACACATTTCACCAATAGCGACAGATACTGTAAGTGTTTTTTCTGAGAATGTTTCCGATTTGCGATCTATAGAACAAGACCTTTATCGAAGTAATAATATATTTCAGAACCTGGTCAGAGAAGTAGAGGATTATGCGATTTTGATATTGGATCTGGAAGGAAACATATTAAACTGGAATATAGGTGCTGAAAATATGAAAGGCTATAAAGAGGATGAGATTATAGGAAAAAATATTCAAGTTTTCTATCCAGATGAAGATAAAGCATCTAATCTACCTCAAAAACTATTGGAAGAAGCAAAACAAAAAGGTAAAATAGAACATTCCGGATGGCGTATCCGAAAAAATGGTTCCCGTTTCTGGGCTAATGTAGTACTTACAACTATACATGATAAAGAAGGAAAGGCAACCAACTTTATCAAGGTGGTACGCGATCTTACTCAGCAACAATCTACTAATGAATCTTTACGAAAATCAGAACAAAAATTCAGATCAATACTGGAGGCGGCTCCAGATGCAATGGTTATTGTTAACCAAAATGGCATTATTGAATTAAGCAATACCCGAACAAAAGATTTATTTGGATATGAATACCATGAATTAATCGGTCAAAAAGTAGAAATCCTTCTTCCAGAACGATATGCTTCTACCCATGAACATCACAGAAAGGACTATGAACAGAAACCAAGAGTGCGTATGATGGGCAAGGGAATTGAGTTACAAGCTCGTTGTAAAGATGGAAGTTTATTTCCAGTAGAAATTGCACTAAGCCCTTTACATATAGAGGAAGGAGTATTTACTGTTGCAGCTATACGGGATATAACAGAAAACAAGAAAATATGGCAACAATTGCAGGATGTGAATACAATACTAGAGAATAAAGTACAGGAGCGAACAGATGAATTGGCGAAGCTGAATAATATGCTGGAAGATAAAGTCAGAATACGTACACAGCAACTGGAAGCAAGCAATCTTGAACTGGAATCTTTCAGCTATTCTATTTCTCATGATCTCAGAAGTCCACTAAGAGCAATTGTTGGGTATAGCAATATTTTACTGGAAGATCATTACAAAGAATTAAGTGAAGATGCAAAATCAGTAATTGATATTATTATCAAGAATACGAACCGGATGGGACAGTTAATTGATGATATTCTGGAGCTTTCCCGTATTAGCAAACAGGAAATAGGACTAGACACTGTTGATATGGAGATGTTGGTACAAGAAGTATTTCAGACACTCATCAAAACCGAATCTCCTTCACGCATTATTCATTTTAAACTGGATGCATTACCTCCTACCACAGGTAATACGGTCATGCTCCGACAAGTAATTATAAATTTACTATCCAATGCATTAAAGTATAGCAGGCCTCGTACAGAAACTCATGTCCATGTTGGTACTACTCTCATTAAAAATGAACAAGTATATTTTATCAAAGATAATGGGGTAGGGTTTGATAGCCGGCACCATGCCAAGCTATTTGAGCTTTTCCAGCGTTTACATAAAAGCACAGAGTTTGAAGGCACAGGGGTTGGGCTAGCCATTGTACACAGGGTTATTCAGAAACATAGAGGAAAAATATGGGCTGAGAGTACTTTAGGGGAAGGCTCATGCTTTTACTTTACACTTCCACCTTAAGCTATATCTACAAATAATAACCATCACATGGTATCTTTACTCTGTTAACTTCATACCATACTTTTATATATCTCTTACAAGGCACATTATTTGAACTATATTTCCAAATATAACCATCAAATAATCAAACACATTCGCCATATTTAAATTCAAACTTTCATTAATTCAAAAACTTCAAATGCTTATTCACTATACAAGTATGGAAGTATTATATATAGAAGATACACCTGAAGATGCAGACTTAGCTCTAAGATCTCTAAGAAAGCACAATCTGGTTAATGAAGTTAAATTGCTTGAAGATGGGCAAGCTGCCTTAGACTATCTTTTTGGAGAAGGAGAATATGCTTCTTCCGGCAGAGGTAAAATTCCCCGATTAATGTTATTGGATCTAAAACTCCCAAAAATAAGTGGTTTGGAAGTTTTAGCTCGTATGAAAACAGATGAGCAATTAAAACATATTCCCGTTGTTGTGTTAACATCTTCTAATGAGGATGTTGATATAAAAAAAGCATATGCTTTGGGAGCCAACAGTTATATTGTAAAACCTGTCGATTTTCAAAACTTTGCAGAAGCCATACGACAAGTAGGCCTCTACTGGCTTGTGTTAAACGAGCCGCCTTCCAACACATAGTTTTATAAATGATCTGAAGAATAGAATCTAGTATAAGATCACTTGAAATAAGCCTTTTACAAAAGGTATGTTTATCACTTTAAACTCTGTAACTTATATTTATAGTAAGCAACAAAGTTTAAAGCGATAAATTTAATATATAAAAATCTAAAAATCAGGTTATTACACAAAAGTCCATCTACTCCAACCTTAAAAACATTCAATCAAAACTAATTTTTCTTGGTTGCTTTTCTTTTCTTATTAAATTTTTATTACCTTTTATAGCATAAAATCTCTACCAGAATAATTTATTTTTAGAATCAAACCAACAAATCCATCCCAGTTAAACCTGAAAAAAATCAGTATTTTTTAATTTCTGATAAGCATTTTCTATTAGTAAAGTATAACATTTTTCTAAGTCCTTTATGTATAACATTAATTACTTAAAGGTTAAAATACAGGAGCAGATAAATAATATTTCAGATCTATAGTGTATCCACTTAACAATCTGTTCAGATGGAAGTACTTAATCATATCTTGCTTATAGATGCAGATGATGCCAGTAACCTCATTACTAGAATTATGTTAAAAAAGGCATCTGTCGCAGAACATATCCATACAACACGTAATGGAGAAGAAGCGATTACACTTTTATCACATACCAACATTGTTTTTCCTGATCTCATTTTACTGGAGATCAATATGCCTGTTATGGATGGGTTTGAATTTCTTTCCTATTGGAAAAAAAATAATTTTACAGGGAAATCCAGGATAGTTATCTATACCTACTCTGCTCGTACAGAAGACATTTCCTATATGTGTCAATATAAAGATGTAGTAGGATATCTGGAAAAACCAATTAATAATACTCAAATCACCAAACTAATAAATCTTGTACATAACCATAGCAATTATACTCAGGATAGTAACACAGACATTCAGAGAATCTACCTGTAATCAGACAAAGAGCAAAGCAATCCGATGAAAAAATCTCTTCTGATTCTACCCCATTTTTATATGTACATAGTCATGGGGATTGCTCTAGCTACTCTGACTGGCTGGCATTTCAACATTGATCTCTTACGAAGAGTTATTCCTGGATTAGTAGCTATGAATCCGACAACAGCAGTGCTGTTTATCTTTTACGGAATTGCCTTTATATGCATCCAATCAGCATCTCACTTTTATCAAGTCACAGGAATTATTTTTCTGGGTCTGGTGATATGTATCAGCGGTATCAAAATAACTCAATATATAGCAGATATACCCAAT
The DNA here is from genome assembly GCF_030068545.1 of Xanthocytophaga flava. Classification (NCBI taxonomy): domain Bacteria; kingdom Pseudomonadati; phylum Bacteroidota; class Cytophagia; order Cytophagales; family Rhodocytophagaceae; genus Xanthocytophaga; species Xanthocytophaga flava. The sequence continues at coordinate 133,556 of NZ_JASJOR010000021.1, forward strand.
GGAATAGATAGTATTTTATATAGTGATAGTCTCAAAGAAGACATAAAGTACAATACTCCCAATAGAATGTCTATTATAACAGCTAGTAGCTTTTTAGTCAATAGCATCTCATTATATCTGTACACCAAACCAATTCTTCAGAAACGATCTCTTGCCAATTATCCATTAGCCATAGGAATGTTTATTTCCCTATTATCTGTAATAGGTTATATATATCGGGTAGATATTAATTATTCTGTATTACAGCGTTTTCCAATGGCTCCAAATACCGCATTAAATTTTCTTTTCATTGCCATTGCACTACTCTTGTCTCAAAAAGATACTGGTTATATGAAAGAAGTATTTAGCCCATATACAGGTGGGGTACTAGCACGGAAACTCATTCCTTCTATGATTATTATTCCTGTAGGCATGGGATTACTATTACTGGTAGGTTCCTGGACACGTTTGTATGGATCTGACTTTCGAATAGCTCTTCATACACTAGGAGTAATTACGCTTATGATTGCAGTGCTGTTAAATGTGATACGTTCACTAAACCATACGGATGAGGCACGTGTTTTAGCAGAATTTGAATTAAAAAAAGCAAAGGAATTAGTTGAAGACCACTTAAGAAAGCAGGAGGAAAGTGCAAGAGAAATAGCAGAGTTCTCTTATGCAATCAGCCATAATCTCAGAACTCCCTTACGGGCAATTAATGGATATACAGCCTTATTGAAAGAAAAGGAATATATTCATATAGATCAGGAAAGTACCCATATGCTGAATATCCTTCAACAGAACACATGGAAAATGGGACAGCTTCTGGATGATCTGCTAACCTTTATTAAAATAAGCCGTACTCCAATCTTTTATAAACAGATTGATCTGAATGTACTTGTAAAACAGGTATTATCAGATCTGAATAAGTTTATTAAAGACTCTTCATCTATAGCTATCGATACATTACCTAAGGCAAGAGGCGATTATGAATTACTTCGTCTGGTCTATCAGCATTTGTTATCTAATGCAATCAAATATTCCGAACCCAAAGATTCCCTCTCTCTATATATAGGTGCTTATAACCTACATGAAACAACTGTATACTTTGTGAAAGATCAAGGATGTGGTTTTGATATGAGGCATTATGACAAACTTTTTGGTTTATTTACACGCTTACACCAAGAGCATGAGTTTCAGGGGTTAGGTATTGGACTGGCAGTTACTCAGCGTATCATTCATAAACATGGTGGACAAATATGGGCAGAATCTGAGCCAGGCAAAGGAGCAGTTTTTTATTTTACACTGGAATCACATCAATAGATCAGTATAAATCAGAGTCAGTTGTATTATATGTATACTTTAACAGGTATAGTCATTTACCATTTGTACTTTTTATCGTATATATATCAAAATTTCATTTTTTCTGAGCATTCAACGTTAAAATTTGAGTCCTTTCACGTATTAATCTCCTAAACGTAATGGCAAGACTAAATTACATTCTAATTGTAGATGATGATGAAGCCAGTAATTTGATTACAAGGTTGTTTCTGGAAAAAGCAGATGTTACAGATCAGATTCATGTACGCATGAATGGTGTTGAAGCTGTGGCATTTATTATGCAACATATGAATGCACTACCAGAACTTATTTTGCTTGACATTAATATGCCTCTCATGGACGGTTTTGAATTTTTGCGACGCTGGAAAGCAAATGGCATGACAGGAAAGTCTAAAATAGTAATGTACACAAGTTCAGGACGTGAAGCGGATATAGCCCATGCCAAACAATATGAAGATGTAGTTGCCTATATAGAAAAACCTATGAGTATGGCAAAAATAAACCAGTTACTGGATGCAGTTTTTGGTCAAAACAGATCTGGAAGCTGACAATTCAAGTAAACGTTTTGAAAGCAACAGGTTCTTCAAAACGTTTACTACCATTGAGTCATACAATTAAATTGGTATTGGTATAGATACTTGCATTTTTTCACAACATTTCTCATGAAAAAGCAGTTATTTTGAAAAATAAACTGAATGCTTTTTTCATGGTTGACATAACTGCTTCAACATCAAACAATAATACATTGTCTAAAACAGAGACCTCCTCAATTCATACTGGAGTTCTTCTGGTACAACTAGGCACTCCCGATAGTCCATCCGTATCTGATGTACGTAAATACTTGCGAGAGTTTCTGATGGATGGCAGGGTTATAGATTATCCCTATATCCCTCGTTTTCTACTGGTCAATGGCATTATTACTACATTTCGTGCTCCTAAATCGGCCAAGGTTTACCAGAAACTATGGACAAAGCGTGGCTCTCCTTTAAAATATTATAGCGAAGACGTAATACAATTATTACAACAGCAACTTGGTGATGGGTATAAAGTTGTACTAGGCATGCGCTACCAGAATCCAAGTATTGAAAGTGCATTAGAAAAGCTAAAAGATAGTGGGCTTGAAAAAATTGTTGTAATTCCTCTCTTTCCTCAATATGCATCAGCCACCAGTGGCTCTGTACACCAGAAGGTAATGGAACTTGTTCAGGACTGGCAAATTATTCCGTCTCTACATTTCATCAGTTACTTTTTGGATCATCCCAAATTTATTGAAGCATTTGCAGAAATTGGAAAACGCTATATGCAACAAGATAGCTATGAGCATTATGTATTCAGTTATCATGGACTGCCTGAAAGACAAATACGCAAAGGAGATGCCTCCGGAATGACCTGTTTCAAAGGTGATTGCTGTGCTTCCTGGCATGCGGGCAATAAACAATGCTACCGTGCACAATGTTTTGAAACTACCCGTCGATTGGCAACTGCGTTGGGTATACCGGAAGATAAATATACAGTATGTTTTCAGTCCCGGTTAGGAAAAGAAATCTGGGTGCAGCCTTATACAGAAGATATAGTAAAAGATTTGGCTAAACGGAACATCAAAAAAGTGCTTGCCTTCTCTCCTGCTTTTGTAGCAGATTGCCTTGAAACCACTATAGAAGTGGGAGAAGAATATAAAGAGCTATTTGAAGAACATGGTGGAGAACACTGGCAATTGGTTGAAAGCCTAAATACACATCCACTCTGGATAGAGTTATTAACAGATCTTGTTAAGAAACAAAATTAACCTCACATTAGGCCTCTGATTCATTCAGAGGCTTATATTTTGATTCTACTTAAGAAATAGCCCAGGCATTAGTTTAACTATTTTTTCAAAAAATCACCATTTTCAGATATTATCTCTATGTTTTTGTAACATTACAATACAGCAAGATAATTTTACAGCCTACTACAAAACTAAAATGAACGAAAATATCATTCAGAATACAACAGAAAACCAGTTTGAGCTTGCCATGGAAGGCAAGACTGCTATTGTAGAATATGTGCTATCTGGTGATGTCATCACCTTTTTACATACTGAAGTTCCTCCACAATTGGAAGGCAGAGGTATAGGTTCTACTTTGGCAAAATATGTATTGGAATATGCGAAGGCCAATCAGTTGAAAGTATCCCTGCAATGTCCTTTTATCAGATCCTATATTGATCGGCATCCGGAGTACACTTCACTCCTACTGCAACAGCCACATTAAGAATAAAGTCATTATCTAATTTTTTGTATGAAAAGATACCTGGTTATATTCCTTTTCATCTGTACTACAGGATTCCTTGCCTGTAAATCTTCAAAATCGGGTTCTACCAACACATCTGCTGATGATAATAAGATAGAAGTTGTTTTTCTTCAAATGAATGATGTCTATGAGATTTCACCATTAGAAGGAGGAAAAACAGGTGGACTCAGCAGGGTAGCTACTATTCGCAAAAAACTGGCAGCAGAAAATCCAAATGTACGTTGTGTGATTGCTGGAGACTTTCTGAACCCTTCAGTGGTGGGAACCCTCAAATACGAAGGTCAGCGCATTTCTGGCAGACAGATGGTTGATGTTATGAATACAGCAGGTGTCGATCTGGCTATTTTTGGCAATCATGAATTTGATCTTTCTGAAAGCGATCTGGAAAAACGCCTAACAGAATCTCAATTTCAATGGATATCGTCCAATGCATGGCATAAAACAGCCAATGGATTAACTCCCTTCACCAGTGGCAGTACCCATGAACCCATGCCTGTAACCCGGATTCTTGAATTTAAAGATGGTGATGGCACTCAAGTTCGTGTTGGCATGATAGGTCTTGTAATCGACTCCAATCCCAAAGACTTTGTACAGTATGATGCCCGCTATTTTAACATAGCACGCAGACTTGCCGACTCATTACAATCACATTGCGATTATCTGGTGGCTATTACACATTTAAATGTTGCAGATGACCTCGAACTTAGTAAACAAGTTCCTGGCCTTCGCCTAATTATGGGGGGACATGATCATGATCATATGTATCATCAGGTTGGAGAATCGTTTGTCGCGAAAGCTGATGCGAATGCCAAAACAGTATATGTTCACAAACTATTGTATGACAAGTTACAAAAGAAACTTACCATACAATCACAACTTGTTCCTGTGAATGCTACTGTCCCTATGGATTCCACAACGCAACTTGTAGTAGACAAATGGACAACTATTGCAGATCGTAGTTTTAATGAGTTAGGCTTCTCTCCTAATGAAGTATTGCTGGATACACAGGAACTGCTGGATGGTAGGGAAAGTAGTGTAAGACATCATGCAACGAATCTCACTCAATTAGTTACTCAATCTATAGCTGTTGCAGCACCTAAAGCAGATGCAGTTATACTAAATAGTGGCTCGATTCGTATTGATGATCAGTTGACAGGACGTATTACCCAATACGATATCCTACGTGCTTTGCCTTTTGGAGGAAAGATTCTGGAAGTAGAAATGAATGGCGGATTATTAAAAAAGATTCTGGAAACCGGAAAAGGCAATGAAGGAAGTGGAGGCTATCTCCTCTATCATCAGATAAGCTATGATGAATCGAAAAAAGAATGGATATTAAAACAAAGATCTATTGATAGCCAGAAGATATATCGTATTGCTATATCTGATTTCCTGCTTACAGGTCAGGAAAAAAATCTGGATTTCCTCTCATCTAAAAATCCGGATATTAAAATTGTTTACACTCCGGAAAAGAATGATCCAAAAGATCCTCATAATGATGTACGCCAGGCTATTATCGCCTATCTACGGACAAATAAAAAATAAAAAATCTCTCCTTCAGCTCTGAAGGAGAGACCCCAAATCTCTGATTATTTTTATTATTCTGCTATCTGCTTGTTGCCTTCATATAAGTAGGCTTTTAACTCATCTGCAATCTGCAAGCAAAGTTGTTCTACACGCTGAGCAGAAATATGTAAGGCTTCCATATCTTTTTTCTCTACTGCCAGTAATGCCAATCCTCTCTTAATCTCTGCTATCAGTTCATTGGGTTCAAAGTAGTGGAAAGTAGGTCGCATCTTATGTTCAAGGCGACGGAGCTTCACATAACTCATCTCTGTCATAATCTCACTGTATACAGCAGATAACTCATTCACAGCTTCAATACACTTTTCAACAAGTTCCTGCTTAAAATCCGGACTGTCAGTTGTTAGTTCCTCCAGCCTCTCAAAACAAACAAGAGAAGGGTCTTCAACCAGTTCGGCAGCAATCATGGGCATATGTGGTTCTACCTCCAGATCCTGCACTTCCTCTGCAAAGCGAAGAATCTTACCATATAATTCACTTGGATTAAATGGTTTGGAAATATACTCATTCATTCCAATCTCCAATAGCCGGCTCTTCACATCACTCATCACAGAGGCAGTTAGTGCAATAATTGGTAACTTTTTGAAGTAAGGATCTTCCAGCGCTCTGATTTCCAGTGTAGCATCATAACCATCTTTTTCTGGCATCTGAAGATCCATCAATACAATATGATACTGCTTTGTCTTAATCTTTTCAATAGCCTCAACTCCATTCAATGCATAATCAGGTATAATCCCCCACTGGCTCAAAAACTTAGTAGCTACCAGCAAGTTAATTTCGTTATCCTCTACCAATAATAATCGAATATGGCTTAAGTCACTGAAAGTATTTGTAGTATAAGCAGACAAATAACGCTTCTGTTGTGCTTTTCCTTTTTTCAAGCGTAAAGTGAAATAAAACTTAGATCCTAATCCTTCTACACTGGTTACCTGAATATCACTACCCTGCATCTGGAGCAAACGTCTGGTAATAGCAAGTCCCAGCCCTGTTCCACCAAACTTGCGTGTTGTATCACTGCTGGCTTGCGTAAAGCTCTCAAAAATAAACTCTAACTTATCTGCAGGAATACCGATACCAGTATCACTCACTGCAAAGTCAATATCTGCATACTCCTCTGTTACAGCATTTACTTTCGCTTCAATACGTACCAATCCTCTATTGGTAAATTTGATTGCATTACTTACCAGATTATTAAGTATCTGACTAATACGAACAGGATCTCCTATTACATTCTCCGGCAATCCCTCCTCCAGAAATACATCCAGATCAATATCTTTTTCACTTGCTTTGTGTAACATAGATTGCTCTATACTCACAATCAGATCTTTCAGTTTAAACTCAACTTCTTCCAAATTGATTTTCCCAGCTTCTATCTTACTATAATCAAGAATATCATTGATCAAAACTAACAGGTTATCAGCTGAGAACTTTAGAATATTCAGGTTTTCAATCTGATCACGACGTGGATCTTCCTGAAGTAACAAATGAGTAATTCCAATTACAGCATTCATAGGAGTCCTAATCTCGTGGCTCATCATAGACAGGAAGTTTTGCTTTGCCAGTGCGATGTCTTCTGCTTCTTCTTTTGCCTGAATCAGACGTTGTTCCTTATTTCGCTGTTCTGAAATATCAGTAATGGTTCCGATCACCCCCTGTACGCGTTGTTTTGGACTTTTTACAGCCTGGGCATAAATTTCGACCCATTTGTATCCTCCATCTTTAGTCAAATAGCGAATCTGATGTTTTGTAAACTCACACTCCTGACGATTCACTGGCTGGAAATGCTCCATATCTAGTTTGCGGTCATCAGGATGTACAAATTCTGTATAGAGTTTTCCAAGACTTTCTTCCACTGTAAACCCAGTAGTAAGACTCCATGCCGGATTCAGGAAAATAAATTTACCTTCCCGGTCAATCTGGAATACTGCTTCCGCAATGTTGTCAACAGCAGAACGATATTTCAACTCACTCTGTTGCAGTTCCAACTCAGCAGATTTACGTCCGGTAATATCCCGCGCAATTACACGTATTGTTTTTACAAGGTCACCATCATATTCAATAGTGGTATTTTGTCCCAACCAGATTTCTTCTCCACCTTTTGTACGTACAGGAAACTCTGTATAAGGTATTACTGAACGCGTTTCTTTTTCTCTCAGGTAAATATCTTCCATTTCCCTGCGATACTCTGTTTTTACAATGTTCCAGAGGCGTTTCTTAGCAAAATCGTTTTTAGAATATCCGAGAATTCGTTCTGCAACAGGGTTCACATAGGTGATATTCCAGTCTGCATCCATTTCGTAGATGATATCTTCTGCGGTTTCGATCAAGGCCTTATAACGAGCCTCACTCACTTCTAATGCCTTAAGATTTTGTTTTTGTTCGGTAATGTCTTTTGCAACGCCCATCAATAAGATAGGTATTCCCTGCTCGTCTCGTTCAAATACCATCTCCTGAGCATGTAACCATACATAATGTCCAAATTTATGGCGAACACGATACTCTATTGGAAAAATCTCATTATCTCTAGCCAAAGCAACTTCACGATGCAATGACAACACAGCAGGCATATCATCTGTGTGAATCAATTCCGTCAGGAACTCCCCATGCATATCCTGAATCTCTTCTGTAGAATAGCCTAAAACATTAGATATTTGCTTGTTGGTAAAGACATATTTCAACTCCAGTAAGTCAAACACATACAATACATCAGGCATTGCTTGTGTTACAGAACGGATGAATTTTTCTTTTTCTTCAATCTTATGAGCATCCTTTTTCTTTTGAGCAATCAATGTGCGTTGTTTCAGAAACAACTCTTCCAGCTTTAATTGGGCTTGCTCTGATTCATAGGTTTTTTCTTCCAGCTTCTGGTTTTGCTCTTCCAACTCCTGCTTTTTCTCTTCCAGTTCCAGATTTAACTCATTCGTTAGAATAGTAGTATCCATCAACTGGCTAAAGTAAAACTGCATCTTTCCTATTATGGGTTTATATAAAAACCATCCAATAAGTCCTAAAACAATACAAAGCAAACCAAGCAGGGTAAATTGTATCCGTTGTAAATATATAATCTGCTCTCTAAGTTCCTTATCATATTGCAATGTAATAGCAGTCATCCTTTTTTGATAAACCGGCTCATTTTTCAACAATACAGCAACTGCCTCTGACAACTGATCTGAAGAATATTTCTCAGGATGAACTAGTTTCTGTGCCTGATAGTAGATAATCTTGAATGGTTCTTCTGCACTTTCGAAAAGTTGATCTGCCGCTTCGCTCTTTGCGGTAGTTGTGCCTATACGAACATCTCCATACTGTAAGCCAATCTGAACCCGATACCACTTGTTCACCAGTTGGTTTAAGCTACCAGCTTGTCGTGCAGCATGTCCATTATGGGTTTCTTTTGCAACAAGTTCTGTGATATGCGCAATATCCTGTCCATTAACTCGCTGTCGTTCAACGAGTCCGATAATTTGGCTAAGACGGGCATTATCCTCCAGTATGACTTGTACATATATATGGCCCAACAGAGTAATTAACGCGATCAAACACAGGCTAAAGATAAAAGTCCGTTTGACGTGTTGCGAAAAACTACGTATAGGATTGCGCATTCGAGTAGAAGCTAGTTTAATAAATAATTAATAAGATAAAAGTAGTGGGACATATCTGAAGGAAAAACTCACACTTACAGGAAACAGGTTGTCTGTAATGTTCCATAACAAAAGTCATAATTTGGCACTGGAAACATTGCTTGAAAGTAATTTTCAATCTGTAAATATTCTCCTGTTAAAAACAAAAGAGCTGTAATACACAATGTATTACAGCTCTTTTGTTTTCCAAAAATCTCAGAGAGGTAATCTAAAGTCCATCAATCTTAATATCCAATTTGCCTTTAGCTGTCACCACAGCAACAATTGTCTCCGGAGTAATAATAACATCTCCAGGACTAAACTCTTCCAGTGTGCCATTCAGAGAAATACCTTTCATTAACTGCTTATTTTCCAATTGTGCCTGAAGATTCTTTTTAGCCAGTTCTAATTGAGACTTTAAAGGGATCTTTATATTCTCCTGCATTTTTTTGACAAGTGTACCATGTGCCAGCCAGTTAGCTGCTTTCACTAGCCTATCCTTTGTATCCAATGAAAAATCCATATTTTTTAACTCAATGGATTGAGTTTGTGGATTAAAATAAGGTTTACCCACCAAATACAAGGTCCCGTCCAGACTGCCAGTAATCCCTGTCTTAATCACCAAGTTGCTGCCATTACCATATAAATCCAGTGATGTAATGGTAATTTTCCGACTTCCGTTCTGGAATTCGAATGTTTTGCCTACCAATTCTGATGTAGCTATTTGTGTAGCTGCCTGATGTGAAATTTCTCCGGTAAGTCCCAACTGAAAATCTTCCTCAGCTTGCTCATGTATTTGTAAAGCAGGTAAAGGGGTCAATGAAGGAATAACTGGTTTCTTTCCAATCATTGTCTCTGTATAAGCTTTAATTCCTATCTGTGCTTTTACAGTTGTTTCATTTGACAGCAAGGGAGTCATCCAAACTTCCAGAGGAGTCACTTTGACCCATGCATCATATTGCTTGGATACTTGCAATGGTTGCTGTATAGCTTGCCACACTTGCTGAACATACGTCTTTAATGCCAGTTGCTCTTTTAACTGATTATCCATCTGACCTGCAATATTTTGTTGCTCTCTATCCAGGATCTGGCTAATAATACCTGTAATAGGTATTTCAATGAATCCCAACCGGACATAAGGCTTTTCAATCCATTCGTACCCATCAGCCATAGTAGAAGCTACTACCTGCCAGTCTGAATTTACATGGAGTGTAGAAACAAACCGGGCATTTAAGGCAAAGGTTGTTTCCTTATAGGTAGTTATTCCTAATACCTTGATCCCTTTCTTTGCCCATATTTTTAAAGGTACAGTAATTCTAAAAACCTCACTTCCCGATTCTATCTGAATAGATTCCCGCTTCCAAACCTTAAGTAACAAATCATCCTTTCCATTGTCATCCAGGCTATTGTCTTCAAAAATCAAATCCTTAACCTGAGTATTTATCTGACGTTCTATTTCTACTACAGAAACTGTCACAGGAATATTTACCACAGAGATCAATCGGGGAATTGTCACCTGTGTATCTGTATATTTTTCTTCTGGCTGCCTTGGTTCTAAACGGGCTGGCTTACATCCCCAAAATAAAACAACAGCAACCAATAAGATAACTATAACGAAACCTAAAATGCGTAGTGTCATATCCATTTATAAAAAGACTACAAAAGTAATACCTAACGGAGTATAAAATATGTTGAGACAAAATGTTCCTTTCCAAACTTTGCTAATTTTGTTTTATTCTCTTATCCACCATTCCAAAACATATGAAGAAATATCTAGTATTGCTCCAAACTTTCCTATTTACAACCGTCCTCACTCAAGTAATAGCTCAGGAGAAAATAAAATCAGATGGGCCGTTATCTATTACAAAACATAAGATTTCAATCAATGGTAAAACAATAAACTATACTGCTACAACAGGGTATCTTGTATTACGGGAAGAAAGTGGCAAGGCCCGTGCCAATATTTTCTTTGTTGCCTATACCAAAGACGGTGTAGCAGATCCTGCCACCCGTCCAATTACTTACTCGTTCAATGGAGGTCCTGGCTCTTCTTCCGTGTGGCTTCATATGGGCGCATTAGGCCCTCGCCGTATTCAAATGACAGATGCAGGTGAATCTGAAGCTCCTCCCTATAATGTTATTGACAACGAATATACCTGGCTGGATGAAACAGATCTGGTTTTTATTGATCCAGTGACAACCGGTTATAGTCGTCCGGCAGAAGGTGTAGAGGGCAAAGAATTTCATGGTTATAATGAAGACATCGCATCTGTAGGAGATTTCATCCGATTATATACAACACAGTTTGAACGCTGGAGTTCACCAAAATTCCTGGCAGGTGAAAGTTATGGTACAACACGCTCAGCAGGTTTGTCAGGATATCTGCAAGATCGTCATGGTTTATATCTTAACGGCATTGTACTTATTTCTGCTGTTCTTAACTTTCAAACAATCTTATTTGATACAGGCAATGAACTACCTTTTGCCTTATATCTACCCACCTATTCAGCTATTGCCTGGTACCACAAGAAATTATCCCCGGAATATACTGATCTCAAAAAATTACTGTCTGAAGTAGAACAGTTTGCTATGGGAGAATATAGTATTGCACTGATGAAAGGAGACAAACTAACAGACGCTGAAAAACAAGCACTTACCGAGAAGCTTAACCGCTATACAGGTTTATCTAAGGAGTATATCCAACAAACACATTATCGGATTGAGATCTTACGATTCACCAAAGAACTGTTAAGAAAAGAAGGTCGAATGTCCGGACGCCTGGATGGTCGCTTCAAAGGCATTGACTACGATAATGCAGGTGAACATTTTGAATTTGATCCTAGCTACAATACTGCAATTTATGGCCCGTATACTACTGCCATTAATGACTATGTAAGACGTGAGTTAAAATATGAAAACGATCTGCCATATGAAGTTCTGACAGGACGGGTACATCCATGGAATTATACCAATGTACAAAACCGTTATCTGAATGTAGCAGAAACACTACGTCAGTCAATGGTTAAAAACCCATTTCTGAAAATCCTCGTATGTAATGGGTATTATGATCTGGCAACACCCTACTTTGCCACAGATTATACATTCAATCATATGTTTCTGGATAAATCTTTACAAAAAAATATAAAAATGACTTTCTATGAATCTGGTCATATGATGTACATTCACAAACCTTCTTTGATCCAATTCAGAAAAGATGTAAGTTCTTTTTACAAAGAAAGCCTTACTAGATAATGTTGTTTCGCCCTATATCTTTATCTATTATCCAGTGTCACATATATTTGTACAACTTCAGGAAACCCCTCACTATTTGCGTATCTATTTTCTATGGCTAATTTATTCAAATCTTTCCTGGGTGGATCATCAAAACCTACACTTACCCAAATCACCGAACAGTTAAAAGAACAATTAACAGATTTGGAATCTACAGGAGAAGTACTAAAAACAACGATTAGTTCTTTTTTTGATGCAGTAACCAAGGCTCAGGAAGAGGAAGTAAATATATCCATACGTTCGCTATCAGATCTTTTCTTTATGGCTGAGGAAAGCAGAAGTACTACAGCCATGATGATTTGTGGTTACTTGATAGAACAAGGGTACGATCCACAACTGGTTAGTGACCGCATTATTGAAAAGTTAGCTTATCTGACAGAATCAGCGTATGCCTTTTATCAGAAATTCAAAATAGAACTGGCAAAACAATCACCTGTCACGGATGACGAGGAAAGCGATGAAGAAGATGGATATGAATTACTGGAAGAGTTGAAGGAAAAGTATTGGGATGAAATGACAGATTCTATTATCTCCTGGAATACGTTGGAACAACAGTATACTCCCGCCGTTTCGGTATTTTCACTGGATCGTTCTCAATGTATCATTGCAGAAAACACACTGGAACATATCGGAGAAATGGCAGAGTATAACCAGGGATGTTATTGGCTCAACAAATTATTTGAAGTGCTGCATCATGAACCCATAGTAATCATAGAACCCTCTACAAGTACAGGTGTTATTGGCTATATGAGTGGCGTCGTTGACAATTTTCAACTACAAGCACTTATTATGGACACTTTCCCTCATAAGGGATCACCAAGGATCTCAAAAGCATATACTGATTTATTCAGAGGTATAGGACCACAATCATTGGAAGGATCAATGGTTTGCCACTGGAATCTTTATAACTGGCCTGTAATAACAGAACAGTTATTACTTCCTGATGCTAAAGACTATTCCACCTCCACCTATTGGATATGGGGTGAAGGGAAACCAGCAGATATTGGAGTTCTGGATGGGTATCGTATTGTCTTGTTAGGTGAACCCAGCTACCAGAGAAGTACTAATTTACAAAGAGTGTTTAACCACTTACAAGCAGATATTCTTATTGAAAAAGAATTGACACCTACTGAAGTACAGAATTGGCTTAGTCGTATGTATCAGGCAGCTCAGCAAGCCTGAAAGAAAATAATAATCTCTGCCACATCTAAATACACAAAGAGCCTGATTGTGTCAGGCTCTTTGTGGTATAAGGTATGTTCAGATTTAAAATCCAACCGCAACATAGACTTGAAATGCACTATTTTTAGAGTTTCGTAGTATGGTACTGCTATTAGTTGAGCTGTTAAGGCTGATCCCACCATCTTTACCAACCTCACGAAGTCCGTAGTTATAGCGGAATCCCAGGGATGCACCTTTAAAGTCAAATCCGATTCCACCTGCCAAGCCATAATCCAACCCATTGAATTTGTCTTTATCCAGATCTTTCACTCCGTCTACTGTACCATCGTCATCCACATCCTTTACATTCACATTTGTTAGTACAGCAGCATAAGGTCCTGCATGTATATTGAACGCGCCAATGTTAACGACCGCCAATACAGGAATTTGTATGTAGCCTAAATTAAAACGATATTTTCCACTTCCCTGCAAAAAGTTCTGATACTGCGTTTCTGATCCCACTACTGTATAAGATACTTCAGGCTGAATAGACAATACATCTTCAATAATAGGAGCTTTAGCAAAAACACCTACATTAAATCCGGCTTTAATATTTTCATCTCCTACTTCTGTCTTATAAAAGTTAGATAAATTTAATCCTCCTTTAATACCAAATTTTGCTTTTCCTCCATCCTGAGCATAGCAATAGGATCCCAGACTAATCAAAGTCAATAAACTAAATGCGATTTTTTTCATGGTTAGTTGTGTAATAATTAAACTATTGTCTACTGGTTGTATTAAAAAAATCCCCCTTTATACAAACTACAGAATGTTGCTTCCAAATTTATATAAAAGATACAAAGACTGATTTACATTGCTCTTTTCAGCAACAATCACTCTACAGTTAGATAAAAAATGATACCATACTCTCACTATCTTTTATTTGAAGGTCTTTTAGTATTATTTACCCAACAGGAAGAATCTATCTCTCAACCAGTTGATATAAGAAGATTATGCACCAGGAAGAAATTAAAAGATTTAGCATTCCTACTCCAGTTGTAGAAAAAAACGGACGGAAGTAATCAATATAGTCAAAACTACTTCCGTCCGTCAAGCAAGCCCAACATCTGCTATTTTATAATAAGTAAGTGATGTCCCAGGTTTATAAGAAGTAAAAACAATGCCTCCCTCAATGCATTAGTCGATACTACTATTTTTTCTCAAGTACCAATACTTCATCACTAATTTTATGCTCCATTGTATCCCAATTGGTATTTACATATTGTAAACGCAATGAGTTGGGTGTTTTTTTAAAGGTATAGGTTACCCCATCTACCCAATTACCTGCTTTGACATCCTTAAAGAAAATAATAGCGTCGTATTCTATTCCTTCACCAAAGTCATATACCAGTTCATAGGATTTGAAGTCTTGAAAATTTTGCACTTTACCATCACTGTCAAAGTGAATTACAGAGCCATCATTTCCTATTTTATAATCTCCAGCAATTAAGATTCTTCGGAGCTCTGTATCAAGATTTGTATCAACCTTTCTATATCTATCTGTCTTATTTGTTTTTGGGAAAAACATTTCCAGTATAGTCCCTCCATCATAATTCAACTCAAATGGCTCTGGAAATGCAGCATATTCGGAAACTTTTTCCAGATTGTTTACAAACTTTCCTTTTGATGTATCATATTTAATAAGACTACTATAACCTCCTTCGTGTGTAGTAAATCCTTCCAACATGGCAGTGTCTGATAACATTGTTTTTTTGTCAAGAGAGAAGCCTAAAACTTTACTATCATATTCTCTGCTTTTATATATGGATTGCCTGGTTTCAATATTTTTCAAATAACTTTCTGAAATCCAAAGACCATCTAACTTATCTGCAAGTGTAGCCCCTGCGTTAATAGTACTATTATTGGTGGTTTGAATACTATCAGCCTGAACATTATCAGTATTTGTGTTCTTTTCACTACAGGAAAAAAGAAATAAAGTCAAAAATAGGCTTGCTATTAATTTATTCATGTCTGTTAAGAGATGAGAGTTTATAAATTTCACAATAATAGTAGAGAAATAATCTATTTTTTGAAAATGTATAAAAGCTGGACTTAACAAAACTATATCTTCACTCCAACAAAAGCATTTATCAATTTCCGCATAATTCATCTATTATATTCTCCATTCGAATTTTTATCTTGCCAAATACACTCTAGAACTCGAAACCGCGTAAATGAAATCTGTTTTATTCTACTGCTTTTTCTTATTTATCTCATTCACCTGTTTTTCACAAAACGACACATCTGCTATCTCTCTGGTATCTTATTGGTCGAAAGGTGATTCTTTCAACTTTAAAATCACTAAAGTACAACAACAATGGAAAAAGGGAGAACTCTCGAAAAATGATTCTTCTTCTTATATAGCTAATTTTCTGGTTCTTGACTCTACAGCATCTTCCTACAAAATTAAATGGTCTTATAAAAATGATCTGGTAAGTGAGTATAATATCCCTTCAAAATTTGCCAGCTTACTATCTAAATATCAGGTAACAGAAGTCATTTATACAACTACTGAGATGGGTCAGTTCGTTGGTATTGAGAATTGGAAAGAAATAGGTAAAATGATGAAAGATTTAGTGGCAGATATTACAGAGACACTATACAAAGACAAACCAAAAGAAAAAGAAGCTTTCAAAAAAGCTATGCAAGCAATAGAGTCTGCCTATAGTAGCAAAGAAGGGGTTGAACAATTTATATTCAAAGAAATACAATACTTCCACTTTCCATTTGGTTATCAATTTTCTCAGACTACACCACTCACTTACGAGCAACCTATTCCAAATATGTTTGGGGGATCAGCTGTTAGAGGCGATACCAAGCTCTATATCAAAGGTGTAGACAAGAAAAATTCCACGTTTACACTCATGCAGGAAATGAAACTCAACCCAGAGGATACTCGGAAAATGCTAACAGAACTATTCAGAAAAATGAATGTCCCTAGTACAGATAAAATGATGGAAAGTGCCAAGATAGATATCAATGATACAAATCAGTATGAATATGATTATTTGGTCGGAACTCCAATAAAAATTGAGACACTTAGAAAGACCATAGTAGACATTGACAAAGAAAAAGCCTTGCGGATTGATAAGATAAAAATTGAAGTACTAAAAGATTAGAATTAACAGGGAACACATTCTGTGAGCTATGTGATATACGTCAGAAAGAAATACTAATCAGAATTTGATGTTACCAGATAATATGAGTTCTGATTAGTATTTTCTTCTTCTAATGGAAACTCCATCAAATAGATATCAATTATTGAGTAGATTCATCAGAGCAAAACTTTCATTTTTCAGCTAGTTGTAGTTTTGGTTTCCGCAGTGAATAAATAATTGCCTCTGCAACCAGCAGATTGGGAATCCAGCAGAGCCAGGCAACAATCTGATAAGCTTCCAGAAATGTTAACTTGAAAAATATCTGTAAAACAGGAATCCAGAGACGTAAGGTAACTGCGGCAAAGGTAAGGGCATAGTTACGAATCATCCATTGCTCATGTCCTTTCACATCTCCACCTCTGATTGTCTGGTAAGCCTGTATATCTGTGATCAACCATAAAATAGCCAGAGAAATAAAGCCGATAACAGGTATTATTCCTCCATTAGCATTAAAGGCAATAATCAGTCCAGCCAAACTGCTCAGCATAACGGCAATAACATAGACCTTACCTGCATTACGATGCAGTGTGGTATAGCGACGTCGGAATCGTTTGATAAACTGCCATCCACCAATAAAAAGTGCTATTGCACCAAAACCAGCATGTACATAAAAAGATGTCCGGTAGAATATACTTGTCAGAAGTTCTTTAGCCTTGGATGCCAATAGATTCTGCTCTTTGAAAGTAAAATACGAAAAGGCATAAGCAGCGATTCCTACAGATAGAAAAATCATAAGGCCTTTGAGAAGTGAACGCAGAGAAAAATTTTTCATAGTTGTAGTTAATTATTTCACTCATTATGAATCTTGTATAGCTCAAATGTAAAAGGTATATCAAAGATAAGAATGCACTTGTATATAGCATATACACCTCCGGTAAAACGCCTAATCCAAAGGGGTAAATCGTCATTTTCTATCGGTAAAAATGATATCGGCTTAGTTACAACTATCTCATGATTAGCACTAAGCACTTGTGCAGTTCAAAATATTTGGAAATACGACAGGATAAGTGGAAAAGATACTATTTTTGGAAAGCATTCTACAAAATAGAGACACTTCATTCTCTATCTTAAACCAGTTTTTATAACCCAAATTATTCATCTCACATTTGTATGAAAAGCATTTTAGCTGAAGTTGTAACCATTGGTGATGAGATTCTGTATGGACAGATTACAGATACCAATACCCAATGGATGAGTGCTGAACTTTCAAAAATTGGTATCCGAACAGTTCGTAAATCATCGGTTGGCGATACAGAAGATCAGATCCTCCAGATATTGAAGGAAGCAGAATCACGGGCGGATGTCATTCTGATTACAGGTGGACTGGGACCTACTAAAGATGATATTACGAAAAAAACACTGGCTAAATATTTTGGTGTAGGAATGGTTCTGAATGAGGAAGCACTAGCCAATGTCACAGAAATATTTGCCCGCCGCGGTTTTGAACTAACCGAACTCAATCGCCAACAGGCAATGGTTCCGACCAATTGTACTTGTATCGTAAATAAAGCTGGCACAGCTCCAGGCATGTGGTTTGAGCACCAGGGTAAAATTTTTGTATCTATGCCAGGTGTTCCCTACGAAATGAAATGGATCATGGAAAACTGGGTGCTTGAACATCTTAGTGCATTCTTTCAAACACCAGCTATCTACCATAAAAATATACGAACTATCGGAATTGGGGAATCTTTTCTGGCAGAACAAATCGAGGCATGGGAAGATGCATTACCTTCTCATATTCGTCTGGCTTATCTGCCTAGCATGGGACAGGTTAAACTACGTCTGACTGCGACAGGTGCATCCATAAGTGAACTTGAGGCAGAAGTACAACAGCAAGTAAATACTTTGCTTACTATCATACCGGAATATGTATACGGCTATGATGATGATGAATTGGAAACTGTCATTGGCAAGCTTTTGTTGGACCAAAATCTTACACTAGCCACTGCAGAAAGCTGTACAGGAGGATATGTAGCCCATACAATAACCAAAGTTCCCGGCAGTTCACGATACTTTACAGGAGGTATGGTTACTTATAGTAACGATATGAAGATTAATCAGTTGGATGTGCTTCCAGATACATTGGTACAATATGGAGCAGTTAGTGAAGAAACAGTGCGCCAAATGGCAGAGAATGTTCGTAAAAAACTGAATACAGATATTGGCATTTCTACAAGTGGCATTGCAGGGCCAGATGGAGGAACTCCAGACAAACCAGTAGGTACTATATGGATAGCGTATGCAGATAAGGATAAGACCGTTACAAAAAAATTGCAGTTGTTCAGAGATCGTCTGCTAAACATTCAATACACTACCTTATCAGTACTGAATCTGTTACGCCAGAATCTGCCAGCCTCTGTAGAAACGGCTGCGCCATAAAAGGCCATGAATGCATATTTATCCAGATACTAAAGTATTTGCCTTATAGGTTTGATATAAATGTGGTCATTGAGCCAAAAAACAATTTAACTATATGGGTACATTAAAAAAATAGTATTTTTGCTGCGACGGGAAGGTAGCTACATTTGAAGAACACCCTTACATCTATCATTTTTAATTTTTGAAATATGGCATTGATTGAAATGGTTATGCCCAAAATGGGCGAAAGTATCATAGAAGGTACAATCCTGGCATGGCTAAAGAAAGAAGGACAAACAATAGAACAAGACGAAGCAGTACTGGAAGTTGCCACAGATAAGGTAGATACAGAAGTACCCGCTACACATTCAGGCGTTTTAAAACAAATACTAGCTCAATCAGGTGCGGTTGTTCAGGTAGGAACTCCTATTGCTATTATCGCTACAGAAGCTGATGCAGAAGCCATTATCAATCCTTCTGCAACCCCAACAACAGAAACTGAGCAGGAAGAACCAGTGGAAGAAGTAGAACAACATATACAAATCATAGAGTCCAAAATTAATAGCTTATCTTCCAGACCATCTTTCCAACTATTGGATACACCTGTTGCTGGTAGATTTTATTCTCCCCTTGTTTTAACAATAGCACGGGAAGAAGGCATCTCTATGTCCGAACTAGAACGCATTCCGGGTAGTGGCGGAGATAATCGTGTGACGAAAAAAGATATTCTACAATATATTCAAAGTAAAAATCCAGGTTTTACTTCTCCTGATTTAACACCTGCCAATGTTGATATACCAGAAGTAGCTTCTGTCAAAGCCACGTTTGGAGAAATTATAGAACCTCAGTCTGAAAATACAAACACTACTTCTCTGGCAGATGAAACATTGTCTTTGATTGAGCAGGTTAAGTCTATTCCAAAAGAAGTACCAACACCTGTTATACCAACACCTGAAGTTTCAACACCAACTATACAGGAAACAGTAAAACAACCGGAGACAGAAGTAAAAGCAGAAACCCAAACCATAACTCCAGAACCTGAAAAAACAATTCAGCAACCCGAAAAAGCTTCTGAAGAAAAAGCATCTGTGGTGCAGACTCCAGAGGTTAAGCAGCCTGTTACAGAAGTAAAACAACCTGTTACCCAAACAATAGAGCCTGTGCAGCCTAGCATAAAAGTGACAGAGCCTGTACAACCCGTTTCTACACCAGCAGTTTCGTATAGTGGACGGGCAGATATTATTGAAATGGACCGGATGCGTAAAATGATTGCGCAACGCATGGTTGATTCCAAACGTATCTCACCTCACGTCACCTCTTTTGTAGAAGCAGACGTAACTAACATGGTGTATTGGAGAAACCGGGTAAAACAGGAATTTAAATCACGGGAAGGTGATACCATTACATTTACACCTGTGTTTATAGAAGCAATTGCCAAGGCAATCAAAGATTATCCAATGATCAATGCCTCTGTAGAAGGAGATAAGATCATTGTAAAAAAAGATATTAACATTGGTATGGCTGTAGCTTTACCAAGTGGTAATCTGATTGTACCTGTCATTAAAAATGCCGATCAACTGAATCTGGTAGGCTTAACAAAAAAAGTAAATGACTTGGCGCGTCGTGCCCGTGAGAACAAACTTACAGTTGATGATCTGGCAGATGGGACTTTTACCATGTCTAATGTAGGATCATTTGGTAATGTTATGGGTACACCTATCATTATGCAACCACAGGTAGCTATCATGGCATTTGGTGCTATTCAGAAAAAACCAGCGGTTATTGAAACTCCGTTTGGAGATACACTAGGCATTCGCCACCTGATGTTTTTGTCACACAGCTACGATCATAGAGTAGTAGACGGTTCACTGGGAGGTATGTTTGTACGTAGGGTTGCCGACTATCTGGAAGCCTTTGATGTAAATCGTAAGATCTTTTCTTAATTACAACAACTGCCAGCTAAACAATACAGCTGGCAGTTTTGTTTTATGGGTATTCGTATCATTAAGCTTGCTGGTGAGTAATAATCAGCAAGCTTTTGTATATATTACCCTTCCCAAAACACAAAATACAGATATATTTGTATTTTGGGGCCTAAGAATTTCTATTATTCCAGACCAGCTATTGCTATCAGGCTGTATTGATTGTTCAGTACAATTACTATGAGAAGAAATGCCGTTTATAATACAATTGCTTTTATATTAAGCGTTACTATTCTTATCAATATCAGTATTCTTGCTTACAACCGTATTCAGAATCTGGTAAACTCTTCTGAGAGCGTAGAACATACTTACCAAACACTGCTCTATGTAGAAGAAATGTTTACAAATCTACGTTCAGCAGTTAACTCCCAACGTGGTTATCTTTTATCAGGAGACTCTCTACATCTGATAAACTATCACCAATACAAAAAGGATACATACAGCAAATTACATCAGACAGATAGTATAACAATTGACAATCCAATACAGACACACAATCTGGATACATTGCGTCACCTGCTTGACCAAAGATTTGCCAATCTGGATTCTCTTGTTGCAGCCTACCAGGCTGCTTATACCCCCACTAATACTGTATTTCGAGGAGACATCTCTTATGATCGTAAAACCACAGAGCAGCTATTAGCGAAGTTAAGATCCATTCGTGCCCATGAACAGAAACTAAAAGAAGAACGTACACTTATCAAAAATGCCAGTGAGGCTTCTGCCCCTGTGTTCCTTCTTATTCTGGCAATAATTACTTTATGCCTGTTAATCTTCTCCTTTCTGATACTGAACAAAGAGCTAAGAAAAAGGCTGGCAACTCAAATAGAGCTTGAATTAAAAGTAGAAGCATTAAATCGCTCGAATCAGGAACTGGAACAGTTTGCCTATGTAGCCTCTCATGACCTACAAGAACCTCTACGTAAGATTATGACCTTCGGATCGATGCTTAAGACAAAACAAAAAGATAAACTTGATCAGGAAGGTAATCGTACGTTGGATACTATTATGGATCTGAGCCGTAGAATGAAACAACTGATTGAAGATTTACTTAGCTTTTCACGTATTGTCAATCAAAATCAATCCTTTGTCACTACAGATCTGAACATACTTCTCAAACAAGTGCTTGATGATCTGTCAGAACCTATCCAACAGCAACAAGCACAAATTTCTATTGGTAAGCTGCCTACACTCAGAGTACAACCTGTACAAATCCAGCAGTTGTTTCAAAACCTGCTCCTAAATTCTTTAAAATATGCTAAGCCAGGGGTACCTCCAATCATTCAGATTTCTTCACAAATCTCAACTAACCAGGAACTCAACCTCAGCGAAAACATGATTAGCCGAACCTTTTATAAAATACAGATAGCAGACAATGGAATTGGGTTTGAACAGGAATATGCAGAAAAGATATTTACTATATTTCAACGTTTGCATACTCAGGAAGAATATAAAGGGACTGGAGTTGGACTGGCCGTATGCAAGCGGGTTGTCACCAATCATGGAGGATATATACAGGCCATTGGTACTCCTGCTCAGGGAGCGATTTTCTCTGTCTATCTGCCAGCCTGAAATAGATAGCAGTATTAAGGCATAGGACTCAATACTGCCTCTACACAATTATTTCTCAAATGTAAGTACTTCCTGTACCTCTCCACATTCAAGCATCTTATCTCCAAAATAAGGATTTTTAATTTCTTTATTTACGCTCAACCAATAAGCTCCTTTGTCATTCAGCGCCATTGGACAATATTGTTTATAAACTGTGGTTGTGGCACCATAGGTATTAACAACTTCATACATAATCTTGGAAAGATCTTCGAAACCAGCTCTTTTGTCTTCTAACCCTTTTTCAGTTTGCAATGTTGTGACAGAGCGAATGATCATTGCTTTGGATGTTTTCCATTTAGTCTGAACTTCTATGTTTAGTTTGGTAGTATCTACCTTATTAGTAGCTCCAATCAAATCTGTAGCTTTCTGATTAATTTCAGAGGTATCAGATTTCACAAAACTATCCTTTAACATAAAATAGGAAGTCAAAATATTCTCAAACTGGCCAGGAGCTGCAAGTGAAGGCTTCACAATAGTAGGCGCTGGCAAATCCATTTCTTCAGACTCTTCTGCTTTTTGTTGATCATTAGTAGGTTGACAACTTATTAAACTTCCATATCCTACACAGAGTACACACACATACACAAAGATTTTTTTCATATACTGTAAATGATTTGGTAAACACATAAAAACGCTATCTATCAACTATTTATCTCAAAATATTCTTACCCTACCTTAAAAAATGAAGAAATAAACGAGAATATACAAATATAGATGTTTACATTTCAACAATGATGCAAACCAATACCTAAAATTGGTTCTTTTTTGCATGAATTTCTGCAACAATAGTAGTCCCAATTCTACTCTACCCAAGTTAAAAGTATCTGAATTACACAGAAACTTCCAGTTAATAAATATAGCCAAGCAGAAGTGTTTAGAAAAATCCTCCACAGGATTCCAGCAAGCGTGTACCAGGTGTTCAGTATTTAAAAATTTTACCTAGTTATCATTTATAAACCTTTCAGCAAGATTTCTGATAGATCCAGCCATGTACTCTGTGCTGTCATTTATCACAGGTATCTGTATATGTGTCCATTATGATTCCTGAGCATTTTAAGAATGAACAAACTATACTTACGATTACACCTTTCCGTTTATGACAACATTTCACCACAACTCAACGACAAAACCCTTAGATTTATGGGTAAGCAACGAATTGCTTTCTCCCAATCCGTCTGCACGTCCTTGTCCTTTATTAATGCATCTTTCAGAGGCAGATACAAGTACACAGACACTTTTCTGGAATCCGCTGCGAGCTGTATTACCTGGCTTGGTCAGAGTTCATCGATTCAATACTATAGAAGATGCTGGTAATCTGGTAGTAATCCCTCATGATGCTAAAGAATGGATGTTTCAAAAGAAATTAGGCGAATTACGTAACTATATACGTAAGGTGCTAGCGACTGGCCGGACAGTTGTAACATTTGCAGGGGGTATGGAATATGAACCACAACCAGGAGAAATTGTATTTGCAACGTCTGTTTATCAATATCCAGGAGAAAAGTTGCTCCCTATACCAACCTGGATATATGACATAGGACATTTAATCACTCCTATTTCCAAACCAGCTACTCCAACTATTGCCTTTGATGGAAATACAAAATATTCCAGTACTATAAACAAATTGACCAAACCCATTCCTGTACCAGATGCAGTAATCTATAAGTTAGCCTTAAGTCGTAAACTAGGGCGTAGTCTGGATATCAAATATCGCTTTATGATTCCAAGACTGTTACGTCAGCGGGTATTGAAAGCTGTAAGAGCGGCCAGTAATCTGAAATCTCATCTTGTGGAACGTGATCATTTCTTTGTACTGGCAGAAGAAGAAAGGGTAAAAGCACGTGCAGAATATCTGCGCAGTACTCAGGAACATGCCTATATACTTTGTATGCGAGGCGATGCAAATGGTGATTTTCGTACCTATGAAGTATTATCAGCCGGGCGTATCCCTGTCATCATAGATACAAAACTACAGTTACCACCACTACAAGGCTTAAAATGGGAAGACTTTTGTGTATTTGTCCCACTAACAAAACTGGATCAGATTGGAGAGATAGTTCAACAGTTCCATGCAAAATTAACGGAAGAAACGTTTCAGGAAAAATGCCAGATGGCAAGAGCTGCGTTTGACCAATTGCTTCCTCATAACTTTATTGTGCATGTGATCAATGAGATTCACACCCGTGTAGCATCAACTACTAATGATATTCCAGTTATGGCTGGAGCAGCTACCACTGAAACCACGTATCAAAGGCCAGGTAAAAAATAACCAGGTGTGTGATAAATAAAGTAATAGCTGCCAGCCTGGAAAAGTATACATCCAACTGGCAGCTAATTTTTTATATACGCATAATTAGATTCTTTACCGGACGAACAGGGCGGCCAGCAATATGATCTACCAAAGCCTGAGCATGTTCACGTCCATTTTCTATAAAGACTTTTTCTGTGTGAATACCCGCTACTACAGTTCCACATACATATAAACCCTTTACATTTGTCTCAAAGGTCTGATTGTCATAGCTAGGTACCATTACCTCATTCAATTGAATCCCTGACCGAAAAAGCAACTTGGCATCAGGAACATATCCAGCCAGTATGAATACAAAATCAGCAGGCAAAGTAGATTCTTCCTTGGTATGGACATTCTGAATAATCAGCGAATCAGAAGAAATCGATTGTACAGTTGAGTTGAAAATAGCTTTGATCTTGCCTTCCTTCATCCGATTTTTCACATCTGGAATTAACCAGTATTTTACCGTTTGTCTTAAGTCTTCATTTCTGTGAACAATAGTGACATCCACATCATGTCGATACAGTTCCAATGCAGCCTCCACAGCAGAGTTAGCTCCTCCAACAATCACAACCTTTGAATACGAGTACTTATACGGTTCATCATAGTAATGAGACACATGAGGTAAATCCTCTCCTGGCACATTCAATTTACGCGGGACATCAAAATAGCCAGTTGCAATCACCACATTCTTTGCAAAATAGGTCTCACCTTTTGCTGTGAATACATGAAAAATCTCATCTTTTTTTTCAACACTTGTTACTTCTGTAAACAACTTGAAATTCAGATGAAAATAGCCAGCAACTTTTCTGTAATACTGTAGCGCTTCTTCTCTGTTTGCCTTGACATTGGAAATAGGAAAAGGAATACCTCCAATCTCAATATTTTCAGCTGTTGAGAAGAAACGCATCCGTCGAGGATATCGGCGAATAGACTCTGTTAAACTGCCTTTCTCAAGAATAATATGACTAAGCTTACTTTTCACAGCTTCAATAGCAACAGCCAATCCACAAGGTCCTCCTCCCACAACTAGTATATCTACTATTTCACTCATTTTATCATAGGTTTTAAGATTAATGATCTGTTCACAATAAAGAACAGAGTATCAAGTAAAAATGTCCATAAAAAATATACGGGACAAGACTTTTATCAGAAAGCCTTGTCCCGTATCCATAAATTGACTTTTCACAAAAAAGTTCTTAATGCAATCCCCGTCTAGCTCTTTTTTTTGATCCAAACTCAAAAGAGGTATTTACAGATACAACAGAGTTTCGAACAGTAGGCTCTGCCTGTGAGATATTAGTAATACCCGGTGCGACCCTTGCATCCACTACCCACCAGATTTTTTCCAGTTGCATCCGGATACCAAAACCCAAAATAGCACTTACATCAGTTTTTTTAAATTGTGGAGTGATATTACCTGCCAGTGAGTTATGAGCACCTAACAAGTAACTAAATTGGGGACCAGCAAAAAAGAAGGGAGTACTACGTGTTCGAGACCAGAAGTAATACTTCAAAAGCAAAGGTACTGCTATGTAATTTAACGTTGTACGAGAAGTAACCTTTATCGTATTACGAAGTCGTCCGCCCTGCCGTGAATAAAGTATTTCTCCTCCAAAGTTTAAACTACTATTTCCGGTATAATTCCAGGAAAAGCCAACATTAAAATCAGGTAATACATTATAATTTGTTGCTCCTTTTCCCTGAAGGTCTTTGATATTGCCTCCAAGTTTAGGCCCCATTGTAAAACTTTGTGCATTGATGTGTTGAACACTTCCTACCAGGCATATCCCCAGAAAGAAAGTATAAATAATAGATTTATTCATAATCGGATTGTTTGTAAAATGCAAGCAGTGTTAGAACGTAAAAATGCTTTTTTTCTTTTGCTAAAAGCAAACTCATGCATTTAACGGGATTTTTGATTTTTTGTTAAAGCCTTACCAAAAAATCGTAATTGTTCTATCAAAATAAAAGTCAGCTACAGAAGTATTGCTTTACATCTATAGCTGACAAGTTCTATTTGTAGTCAATATATCTGTTGTTATTGCTCCATGAGCCAGGCTTTCAGAAACTCATCGATTTCTCCATTCAATACAGCTTCTGTATTTGAAGTCTGATAACCTGTGCGATGATCTTTGACACGTCTGTCATCCAGAACATAGCTTCGAATCTGAGATCCCCATTCAATCTTTTTCTTGCCAGCCTCAATCTCAGCCACTGCTTCCATACGCTTACGCATCTCTGCTTCATATAACTGAGAACGTAACAATCGCATTGCATTTTCCTTGTTTTGCAGCTGAGAACGGGATTCCTGGTTTTTGATCACAATACCAGACGGTTTGTGATACAAACGAACCGCAGTTTCCACTTTGTTAACGTTCTGTCCACCAGCCCCACCAGAACGGAAAGTTTCCCATTCAATATCTGAATCCTTCACATCTATTTCAATAGAATCATCAATCAAAGGATATACATAGACTGAGGCAAAGGATGTATGGCGTCGGGCATTAGAGTCAAAAGGAGAAACCCGAACCAATCGATGTACGCCATTCTCGCCTTTCAGATATCCATATGCCAGATCTCCTTCAAACTGTAATGTAACAGATTTAACACCTGCCACATCTCCCTCCTGAAAGTCTTGTTCAATTACCTTATACCCATTTTTCTCACCCCACATAATATACATACGCATCAGCATACTTGCCCAGTCACAGCTTTCTGTTCCACCAGCACCTGCGGTAATCTGCACAACTGCACTTAGCTGATCTTCCTCTGCGCCAAGCATTTTTTTGAATTCCAGTTCTTCTATGGATTGGGAAACTTTTGCGTACTCAGCATCAATCTCTTCTTCTGCTACATCTCCGGTCTGGAAGAACTCATACAATGTTTCCAGATCTCCATATCCCGCTTCAACAGCATCATAATCAGCAGTCCAGAACTTGAGTGAACGGATGCTTTTGAGTGTCTTCTCAGCTTCCTTCGGATTATTCCAGAAATCAGGTTGTAATGTTATTTTTTCCAGGCTTTGAACTTCTTCTTTCTTATGATCGTAGTCAAAGATACCCCCTTAAAGCCGAAATACGGGCTTTCAACTCTTTGAGTTGTTCTGTTGTCATGTTAGTATAAAAGTTTAGTATGAATGGTAAACGTACCAAATCAAAATTTTAGGGTGCAAAGATACGGTTTTCATTGATAAAAACAGAATAAGGGCATTTCCAGAAAATAGTATCTTTGCAGCCATCTACTTTAAAACCAGATTATACCAATGAGTTCCCAACCTCTTGCAGAACGAATTCGTCCTAAGAAACTTGATGAAGTAATCGGACAACCACATTTAGTAGGTGAAAATAGTGTGTTACGTCGGGTACTAGCTTCCGGCCATATTCCGTCTATGATCCTGTGGGGTCCTCCAGGTGTTGGCAAAACGACTTTGGCTACCTTAATTGCTCATGAGGCGGGGTTACCCTTTTTCACACTAAGTGCTATAAGTTCAGGTGTCAAGGAAGTACGAGAGGTAATTGAACTGGCAAAGGCGCATGGCAAAGCTATTTTGTTCATTGATGAAATTCACCGCTTTAACAAGAGTCAGCAGGATGCATTACTGGGAGCAGTAGAACGCGGTACTATTACCCTTATTGGAGCAACAACCGAGAATCCTTCTTTTGAAGTAAACTCTGCCTTGTTATCTCGTTCACAAGTATACATCCTGAAAGCACTTACTCCGGAAGATCTTATCCAGCTGATTCATATTGCTCTCAAAAAAGACAAACTACTTGCAGAAAAGACTGTCGAAGTACGTGAAACAGAAGCTTTGCTAAATATTTCAGGAGGTGATGCCCGAAAGTTACTTAATCTGTTGGAGCTGGTAATTAATGCTTTTCCCGTCGGACAAGATATCGTCATTACAGATGATAAAGTTATGGAAATAGCTCAACGCCGG
This sequence comes from Xanthocytophaga flava, assembly GCF_030068545.1. Taxonomy (NCBI): domain Bacteria; kingdom Pseudomonadati; phylum Bacteroidota; class Cytophagia; order Cytophagales; family Rhodocytophagaceae; genus Xanthocytophaga; species Xanthocytophaga flava. The sequence goes on from NZ_JASJOR010000021.1 coordinate 162,219, forward strand.
GTAGCTTTATATGACAAAGGTGGAGAGCAACACTATGATATTATTTCTGCTTTCATTAAGTCTATTCGTGGAAGTGATCCAAATGCAGCTGTTTACTGGCTGGCCCGCATGTTGGCAGGAGGTGAAGATATTAAATTCATTGCTCGCCGACTTGTCATTCTTGCCTCTGAGGATATTGGCAACGCAAATCCCAATGCACTTTTGCTAGCCACCAGTTGTATGCAGGCAGTACAAATGGTAGGTATGCCTGAATCAGAAATCATTTTGTCGCAATGTGTTGTCTTCTTGGCTACTTCTGTGAAGAGTAATTCTTCCTATGTTGCAATAAAAAAAGCAAACGAGCTAATACGTATGAAGGGAGACCTGCCTGTACCTTTACACATCCGCAATGCACCAACAAAACTTATGAAACAACAAGGCTATGGGCAGAATTACCAGTATGCCCATGACTATGAAGGAAACTTTGTAAATCAGGAATTTCTACCCGCAGATATCTCAGGATCCAAATTGTATGATCCCGGTAATAATACAAGAGAGAACGAACTTAGAAAACAACTAAAAAATCAGTGGGGTAGTAAATACAATTACTAGGATATATAGAATATATCCTAGTCTTCGAATAAGCTTTTTTGATAGGCAGGCACGGTAAAAGAAAAAGTACTGCCATCACCTTTGCTACTGACAGCTTTGATGGTTCCTCCCCATTGAGTAATAAACTCTTTACATAACATAAGGCCTAAGCCTGTACCCTTTTCATTCGCAGTCCCTACAGTAGAATGATTGTGATTCTGCGAGGTAAATAGGTTGCCTAATGTAGTAGGACTCATACCTATACCATTATCTATTATATCAATTGTTATTTGTGTTCCAGTTCGTTTTGCTCTTACTTCCACTTTCCCTTTGGAATTTGTGAATTTAATAGCATTCATCAACAAATTACGCAATACAATATTGAAGATATTTTTATCAATAAAAGCATAGAGTTCTTCTGCAACATCTCCTTTCACTACTATTAATTTATCTGCAGCAGTAGGTTCAACCAGACTCAGATTATCTGTAATCAGAACAGCCAGATCAACCACTTCTGCCTGACTACTGAAAGTATTCATCTGTACCCGAGACCAATGCAGCAAGTTTTCTAATAAAGTATTCACATTATTAAAAGACTTACTCATGCCTTTTACCAACACTTTTATGTCTTCTTTAGATAAAGAATCAATGTTGCTAGCCAGCAAGCCTGAAAATCCTCTAAAGGAATTCATAGGAGATCTCAAATCATGAGCAATGATTGAAAAGAGGCGGTTCTTAGAATCATTTAACTCCTTTAACTGTACAGCGGAAGCCTTTAATTCCTCATTAGTTTGTTGAATCTTTTCGTTTTGCCCACGCATATCCTGAAGCAGGCGATAATTCTGCCTTGCAATCTTATCCATTAAATATTTATAATAGATTAATGCAATTACAATAAAAGCAACACCTTCTACTGTAATGATGGTACGTAATAAAGAAAGGTTTATATTATTTATTTTTAAAAACTTAAACGGAAAAACAGTCAATGCAAAATCAACTGAAAAGAGAAGAGCACAAATAAAAACTAAACTTCCTATAAAATACCTTGTTTCTATAGCACGAAATATCAACAATGGAATAATCAATGAAGCGAAAAACAGAGGCTTGGTAATAGTGCTATGAGTAGCACCAGGTAATTGTGCAACGAGAGCAATTACATATATAGAAAGAGGTAATGCATTGACAAGAAAAACTCTGGCAATCAAATGATTCCCACGTCGCAATATAAGAAAGCTAAGTAAACAACTGAGTAAGGGAAGTGCAACTACCAGATAAGACTTTTGGAGTCCAATACACAAAAAGGGAATTGTAAACAACACACAGGTTACAATAATCCAGTTTGTCAATGTAATACTGATTCTTAATCTATTGTTATAGAAAGGTTGAAGTCCATTGGAAGAAATGCTCTGCATCCAGTGGCGAAAAAAACGCCAGATAGACGAATCATGTGAGGAAGTGCTGGTTTTTCTTCCCAAACTTTGTTGTGTGTCAATAACAACGTCATCAAGTACCGGATAAGGCATGGCAGTAATATTGTAATAACAATAGAAAGGAGCACTTCAAGTATTATGTCATATGATTTTCCCCCTAACGAAACAAAATCTATACCCTGAATAACACTCAAATGTACAAAACATTCGGATAGAGCATTTTCAGGCAAATGCTACACAACGTAAGTTTTTATGAGAGAATAAAGAGATGTGAATAAAAAAATAGAAGAAAGGAAATAATCCGCAAACTAACTGCCTTTTACACCTTGTTACCTTTTTGAATCAATAACCACCTTACTAACCAATCAGAATCTTAGAATTGATGTGATAATCAAACGAAAATCTATCTAATAAACGTATCATTACCAACCAAAACACCCCTCTTTTTCATAGGGTCAAATAATACGACAGCATAATTGCTATTATACTACTCAGGTAATAATTCTATATAAAATTAACCTCCGTATGTAATAAAACACCAAACCTTTCTTTAACCGATGTCTGTATGATTTCTGAAAGGTGTCGTATTTCTTCCCCGGTACCATTTCCGTAATTAACAAGTACTAAAGCCTGACGTGTATGAACTCCCACATTTCCTACACGAAAACCTTTCCACCCAGCTTGTTCAATAAGCCAGCCTGCAGGTATTTTCACATAACCTGATTCTGCCGGATAAGAAGGAATAGCTGGATTCTGCTGTTGTATCTGCTCGAATAAATCTTGTGGTATGACAGGATTTTTGAAGAAACTTCCGGCATTACCAATCTGTTTTGGATCAGGCAATTTACTTTGCCGGATATGAATAACTGCATCACTCACAGTACGTAATGAAGGAGTCTGCACTTCCATTTCCTGTAAGGTTTTCTGTATATCGCCATATGATATAGTATATGTCGTCGGATTTTTTACCAAACGGAATGTAACAGAAGTAATAATATATTGATCTTTCAATTCATGTTTGAAAACACTCTCCCGGTACCCAAACTTACAATCAGCATTCGTAAATAGTCTGAGTTGTCCTGTTTTACGATCTACGGCTTCCAGAGAATCAAATGTGTCTTTGATTTCTACCCCATAGGCTCCAATGTTTTGCATGGGTGCAGCACCTACAGTTCCCGGAATCAATGAAAGATTTTCGACTCCCCCCAGATTACGCTTAATACACTCTAAGACAAACTCATGCCATACTTCTCCTGCCCCTACCTGTAACCAAACATGAGTATCATCTTCTTTCAGCACACTAATTCCCTTTATTTGCATCAATACTACTAATCCTTCAAAGTAGTTCTTTGTAAACAACACATTGCTACCACCTCCCAGAAATAATACAGGAGTATTTTGAAACTGCTCAGCCGTTATGATATCTCTCAGCGTTTCTATATCTTCTGCCTTAGCCAGATAGTGAGCCTGTGCTTCTATGCCAAAAGTATTGAAGGGTTTCAGCGAACAATTTTGCTCGTAATGAAACGTAGTATTTTCGTTCATGCCCGAAAGATACGGTAAATTGCCTGTGCGAATCAATATGTGGCTTTCAAAAATATGCTTCGCATTATTTCTACACTCTGAGTTGTCTCGAATTATAGCTTGAGACTTGCCTACCAGTATAACATGATGGAGCAAAAGTTTTGTTGTGGATTATTCTATGCAAGCAACTTTTGCGGTGAATTCCGATCAAAAAATGTTTTGCCGTGAGTTATGCACAAGCGAAAAAAATGATCGAAACTCCAGTCAAAATAAAAAATGATCAGAGTTCTGCATAAAATCAAAACTGCCATGAATACTATGCAAAATATCTGTTGATTAATGCTATTGTCTTGCCCTTGCTAAAAAATAGCTTGCACGGAACTATGCGCAAACAAAAACTTTCACTACAAAAGTGACTTCTTGTAGTGAAAGTTTGGCAGGAATTATATTCTGAAGTTAATCTTGTTAAGCTAGAAGCCTAATGTAAGTCTTAACCCAGGATAAACATGTCTGAAGAGATCATTAAAATACAATTCAGGTTCAAGCCTCAAACGTTGCAACCCTTTGCTGGACATATAAGGCGAAAATGCTGTAGAAATCCTGAAAGTGTTCGGGCGAAAAAAATCTCCTTGTCGACGGATCAGATATCCTACCTTCAATTCAGCCCATTGAATCTTTCGGTTATTCCAGCTATTTCTTTGCACATCGCTGGACTTGAATCCTGCTATACCTACAGAAATAAAATCATTGGAATGAATTGTTATTTGATTATCATTATCTCTGCCAAACGCAAAGAACCGTTCCCAGCCAATCAGAAACCCATCCGACTGTGTAGTGCTATAGGCAAGCCCTCTTTTATATGGAATCTGTGGCAAAAATATAATATTGGCCCCAAGACTAGGCATAAAGGTATTGCCAACCAATCCCATACCAAAACGCGGTATAATTAAAATCTGATCAGGTTTAAGTTGTTTATTTAGCCGTACAGATGCAGGAGTCTGCATTCCGGTATATGTTACTTCAGAAGCCCATATATGCGAATCAAATACACTTCTCTTTTCTGTGTTTTTCATATCACTTATTAGCTTTTCAATCGTAGGATTTAATTTTCCCTGAATAATTTTTTCCAGATCATCCAAAGAGTTAACTAAAAAATAGATTCGAAAATGCCGGCTGATAGATGCGGGTGTCTGTATAGCTTCTCCTTTCGCATTATTTCTTATTTCACCAGGCGTTAAGGGTTTTATTACTGAAAATCCCTGTTCAATCACAATGGTATCCTGTGCCGCTTTGACTAGTAAATTTTCATCAGTCTGGAAGTCAATTTGTGTATGACTCATAGGATATCTCCAGAAACGCATGTTTCGTTCCTGTTTCTTTAATCTGTATAGAACCTTTAGGGATTCTGTAGAGGAGCTTAGTGAATCTTTTATCTGACTTAGATCCTGCAGAAAGATTGTTAACAAAGAATCTATATTACGAAATCGTAATAGATCTGCATTGTCCTGTAAGCCTATTATTACTTTATTCTCATTTTCCAGTGGAATAATAAGCTGCCGATCTTCTTTCACAAAAGGGGCCTTTTTTATAGAGGAAGGCTTATCTGTAAGCCAATCATCGGTAGTGGTTTGGGCAAATGAAATCCGGGCTATGCCCAACATGAGCATAGTACAACATAAAAGATGTTTCATAAAATCAATTCTGTTTTCTGGTAAGAGTAATAGTGAGTTTGGGTGTATGATCGTCAGTAGCCTGTTGTTTTACCACAAAATATGGGTCGTCCTGTATGTCTGAATAATTTGTAGAACGCGGTAGTTCATTGGCATGGACTACCCTGAAAGGCTTATGTGCTTTTGCTATTTGGGAAGGTTTAATAACATTCTGAGATATAGAATCGCTACTCTTCAATGATGTTGTATCAACCAAAGCCAGAGGTGTCTCAATACGTTGTTTTTGTATTACAGGTATAGTAGTGGTTTTTATACTATATAGCGTATCCTTTTTCTCTACCTTATTAGTAACAACTCTTTCTGTATAGGTTGAGTCATTACTCTTTTCAAGCTTAAGCGTAGCTTTAGAATAAGCTGACTTTAATTGGTTCAACTCCATAGCATATACATTTAACTGTTGTTGCTGCAAATAAAATTGCCATATCACAGTTGTTACCAGCAAAAAGACAGCGATTCCAGCAGCAATGCGAAACCACAGTACTTTACGAGAAGTTCTTTTTGGCTCTAATTGAGGCTGTAGCTGTTGCCAGAACCGATCCTGACGAAACCCAGTTGAAGAAGGGGTGTCTTCCGTCTGATGGACAACATCACGAAACAAACGGTCAATATCTTCGGGTGGTATGTTCATAACCTTGTTTGATTAACCAGCTCTGAAGCAAAGCTCTTGCCCGGCTGAGTTGTGATTTGGATGTATTTTCACTGATTCCCAATTGTTCTGCAATTTCCGCATGAGAATACCCTTCAATGACATATAAATTAAAAACGGTTCGATAACCAGTTGGAAGCTGTAAAATAAGGCTGTAAATCATTTCAGAGTTCAGCTGTGATTCAACAGTAGCATTTTCTGGAATAATCACATCTTCTTCATGCATCAGCAAAGACAAATTTTTTGTTTTGCGCAGATACATAAGTGCCGCATTGACCATTATTCGTTTTAACCAGGCTTCCAGACCATTATCATCCCGGTATTCGAAGGAATGGAGTGTCTCAAAAAAACGTAGGAATCCATTCATCAACACTTCTTCTGCGTCAAATTCATTACGCATGTATCGTAAACACAATCGATACAACCGATTGGAATACAGCTCGACCAGTTGCCGCTGAGCAAACATATTGCCTTGTCTACACGACTCCAGTAAAGCCTTTTTCATTGGTATTGGTTTAGGTTTGTATTGTTTTAATGCACCTTTCTACTGGAAGGTTGCATTGAAAATATAATTTTTCACAACATCTGATAATGAAAGGTATCTCATAGTATGTGTTCTCATTTAGAATATCTCACAAATACTTGACAATGGTTATATTTTTTCAAATATTCGTAACTAATTACGTAATTAATTACGAATATGGATTTAATGAAAGATCTGGGTGCATTGGCATTTGGAAGTCGGCTCAAGCGACTCAGTGATAAAATCATGAAACAAGCCAACAGTGTATACCAGGATTATGGTTTGGACTTTGAACCCAAGTGGTTTCCTTTATTTTATATACTCAGCCAAAAATCAGAATTAGGCATCATGGAGATTGCTGATAACCTTGGCATTAGCCATCCGGGAGTAATTCAACTAGCCAAAGAACTGGAGAAAAAAGGCTGGATTACATCTGCTAAATCTAAAACAGATGCACGAAAGCGTATTCTTACACTAACTAAAAAAGGCAAATTGCTATTACCCAAGCTACAGGATATCTGGGAAAAAATTCGTCAGGTGAATGAAGATCTCATTAATAACCGACAACACAATCTAATACTGGCCATAACTGAGGTTGAAGATTTACTGACAGAAAAAGAATACCTGATTCGTTTCAAAGAATTTCATCATTTGTAAAATCAAACCTATTCAGTTTATGGAAACCATACGAATTCTCGATTACCAACCACAGTTTGCAGAAGATTTCAAAAGGCTTAACATTGCTTGGATCTCCAAATATTTTGTAGTAGAGCCACATGATCTGGAACAGCTGGATCATCCATATGAACACATACTCCATGATGGCGGCCAGATCCTTTTTGCACTTCAGGGTGATACAGTTGTTGGTACAGTTGCACTAGTCAAAGTAGATAATTCGACAATGGAGCTAGCCAAAATGGCGGTAGACGAAAATGTAAGAGGCTTGGGTATTGGAAAAAAATTGTGTCTGGCAGCTATCGAAAAAGCCAGAGAATCTGGAACCAAGCACCTGTTTCTGGAGTCAAATCGAAAACTTGCACCCGCCCTGGCTTTGTATACCACTGTTGGCTTTCAGGAAGTAGCCATGCAGGACACACCCTATTCCCGCGCTGACATTCGGATGGCGATGGACTTTGAGTAAATTATAACTATACAAAACAACAAAGGTGAACTTATAAGTCCACCTTTGTACCTTATTTCATTTTAATAATTGTCACCCCAGATCCACCTCGGTCAGCATGCTCATCATTCATAGAGGCAATTTCGCGATAACGGCGTAGATGATTCCGAATCAGATTACGCAGAATACCATCACCCTTCCCATGTACAATACGTAACTCTGACGACCCCAGCATAATACCCTGATCAATCCAGGCATCAACCTCGGTCAAAGCTTCCTCACCCCGTTTGCCACGCAAATCCAGTTGTGTACTGAAATTTGCCATTTTCTCATTCATATCAATTCCCTGCATCCGAGGCTGGTTCTCCACCGTTTGTTGACGGTATTCTTTCCGGCTTATTTTCTCCAGGCGATTGATTTTAACATTGGACTTCAGTTCACCGATTCTGATTTCGGCATCCTTCCCTTTGATGCTTAATACCTCTCCTACGGTGTTCTGTCCTTTAATACGAACTAGATCACCTTCCTCTATGGTTCCGCCAATCACTTTAATCTCAGGAGCAGGCTCCAGTTCTACTACTACATCTTCCGGTTTCAGTTTCTTCTCAAAATCTGCTAAATCCTGACGAAGCATTTTGGTTAAATCTTTCTCCGCTTTGACTTCACGTATTTCCCGAATGGTAGTTTCAATTTTCTGGTTGGCATCTTTGACTAATCGGCGGGCATCCTCTTTAGCCTTATTTAACAGTTGTTTGCGCCCTGTCTCCAGCTCGTTTTTCAATGTACTGTACTTGGCCAGAGTTTCATTCAATGTTTTTTCTTTGGCCTGCAATTCACGATTCTGCTCAGCAAACTTTTGTTTTTCTGTTTCAAGCTCACGCAACATCTTATCAAAATCAACCTGAGTCGTTCCTACTTTCTGTTTTGATTTTGTTACAATCTCACGAGGTAAGCCAATTTTCTGAGCAATCTCAAAAGCAAATGAACTTCCCGGTCTGCCAATCTCCAGTTGATACAAGGGTTCCAGATGTTCTGCATCAAAACGCATAGCGGCATTGGCAACACCTTCCGTACGATTAGCATAAGCTTTCAGATTGCCATAGTGTGTATTTAGCACACCGAAAGCCTTCTTCTGTTGCAATGCATCCAGAATAGTTTCAGCAATAGCTCCTCCCATACCTGGCTCAGTACCTGTACCGAATTCATCAATTAAGAACAATGTATTTTTGTCTGCATGTTGCAGAAAATACTTCATGTTTGTCAGGTGTGAACTATAGGTACTCAGGTCATTCTCCAACGACTGCTCATCGCCAATGTCAATAAAGATATCACGGAACAGTCCAATCTGTGAATGGTCGTCCATACATACCAATAAGCCACACTGAAACATATATTGAGTCAGACCTACCGTTTTCAAAGCAATGGATTTTCCTCCAGCATTAGGTCCTGAGATAACCAATATTCGTTGCTTTTCTTCCAGTTTGATACTTAACGGGATAACTGACTTGCCTTGTTTCTGAAATGAAAGATATAACAATGGATGTCTCGTGTTTTCCCAAATCAAAATCGTTTTCTTTGAGAAAATTGGCAGATTAGCCTGCGTACGAAGGGCAAATTTTGCTTTAGCTCTGATAAAATCTATTAGTCCCAGAAATGTATAAGCCTTCTTAAGGTTAGGCACATGTGGGCGTAGCCGATCTGTCAGATGTGTTAGAATACGAATTATCTCACGTTTCTCCCGATACCCTAGTTCAGTGATCTCGTTGTTCAAATCGAAGATCTCAACTGGTTCCAGATAAATAGTTTGTCCGGTAGCGGATTCATCCTGAATAAATCCTTTTATCTTACGTTTATGTTCAGCTGCAACCGGAATTACCATACGTCCATTACGGATTGTTGCCGAAGCATCATCTGATGTGTATCCCTGATTGATGGATTGCTTTAATATACTCTCCAGCTTTTTACGTAGATTTGCCTGTTCAGCGATAATCTGTCTGCGAATAGTCTGCAATTCGGGAGATGCATCATCGCGCAGTTTACCCCGCTGATCAATCACCCGGTCAATATCTTTTAGTAGAGTTGAATCAATATCAATAGCCTGAGTTAGTTCTTTAAGCTGAGGAAATACGTTTTCTTCCTGATTTTTAAAAAAAATCAGACAATCATAAATTGTACGCAAAGATAATTTTATCTCAAAGAACTCTTCTTCTGTCAAAAACATGCCTTCAATAGCTGCTTTTGCCAAGTGAGGCACTGCATCAATAAAGTTAGAGGAAGGAAATTCATCTACATGAAGCAGCATGATCGTCTTCATCTCCGCAGTTTGCCGCACCAACTTATCTATCATATCGTAGTCATTGGAGAAACGCATTTTTTCGACAAAGGCTTTTCCTAATGTTCCACTACACTCCTGCTTGATCCATTCTCTAATCTGATCAAAGCCTAACTTCTGTTCTAAATTTTTAGGATATAACATAATTCTTCCCTATCCCATACAACAGGGATTTTCACATAGTTTCAGTTAAAATATTTTCTTAGTTTTTTTTGGGTTCGGATAGAATCCAGATTTATTTTTTCTGGCATCTTTCCTTCCGATTGTCTTGCAGTCAATGTATCAACTACTGCTGTATAAATTTCGTTCATCAACTTAATGTGTTGTACATAAAACCGATAGCTATCATGATACTGCGTTGAGTCTGTTTTAAAATCCTTCAATATCTTTTTTTCCAGATATTTGTAATAAAACTGTGTAGAATCACTGGTTCTGAAACCTGCCTGCTGCGCTTTAGCCTCTGCAATATGTACTTCTACCAGTATAGCAACCATCTGCTCTTTACTTAATGCTCCAGCAGGAGGCTTAGGGTCTGTAACACATGCACTTAGTAAAAATGCAACACATACTACTATTTTCTTATACTTCATACAACAAAGTTATAAATACTATTTCAGATTTGGCGAATAGACGTGTGCATTCGCACTCAAATTTTATTCCAGATACAGCTATTTTTTAACAAGCAAAGCGTATTATTTTTCATTATATACCCCTTTCCATCAAATTTGCGTTGCTATACTATCTCTTACCCGTGAAAACCATCTATCTTTGCCAGCTTAAATCCAGACGATTCTATGCGTGACATTATATCCAGGCTCCGAAAATTCCAGATTCGCATCCGAAAGGCTGTAACAACACAAATGCATGGTGACTTACATTCTGTTTTTAAAGGCAACGGACTGGAATTTAATGACCTGAGAGCCTACCAATATGGTGATGATGTACGCACGATTGACTGGAACTCCAGTGCCAAAGGACATGGCACGTTTGTAAAATTGTTTCGGGAAGAAAGAGAACAAACTGTGTTTTTTATGCTGGATGTCAGTGCATCACAACAAGTTGGTAAAAAAGGACAGAGCAAAATAGATCTGGCCAAAGAAATCTGTGGAGTACTGGCACTCTCTGCTCTACAGGAACAAAGCCAGGTAGGAGTAGTATGTTTTTCAGATCAGAAAGAAAAGTATGTCAAACCGGATAAAGGGCTTCAACAAGGCTACTTATTAATATCAACCTTGTTTAAACTGGAAGCACGTTCTACCAAAACGAATCTCCGTAGTGCAATGGGCTTTGTTTTGAACATCATTCGCAGAAGAAGCGTTATTGTGCTTATCTCTGATTTTATTGATAGTGATTACGAAACTACGCTGAAAGCCCTGGCAAAAAAACATGATCTGGTCGTGATCCATATATTAGACAAACGAGAGACAGAGCTCCCTAAGCTAGGTATCATTCCCATTTATGATGAAGAAACCGGACAAATGGTATGGAGAAACACCTCATCGCCACGTTTTCAGAGACGTATGCGTAGTACATTTCAGCAACAGCAACAAGAACTGGAGCGAATTTGCCGTCAGAATGAAGCGAATTATCTGGCAGTACAAACCAATGAAGACTTTGTACCAGCACTAGTGCGACTGTTCAGAGTTCGTAATCAATAGTTTTATTCCAACATAATCATACTGTTAGTGCCTTTTGTCTATGCAGAAGTTACACATAAATACCACTACATCTCTATTTGGCAAGTATCAAAAATCAATACAATGGATTTTTCCAGTTATTATACTCTTATCTCAACTATTCTCTCCATGTCTTGCTCAGGAGCTCAAACCTCATGGTAAATTTTTGGTTGATAGTGCTAAAATCGGACTTCCAATAAGATATACACTTAGTTTCAGACATCCGGCTGAGATGCAGGTTATCTTTCCGGATTCCGGATACAACTTTTCTCCTTTCGAATGGGATCATAAAGATTATTTTCCTACACGTACAGATGCCAAAGGGAGTATAGACAGCGTCGTGTATACTTTTACTACTTTTAATATAGCACCCATCCAAAAACTTCAGCTACCTGTCTATATTGTTCAACAAAAGGATTGTACTACAGTGTATGCAACCATAGACTCAGTTGTTGTACAACAACTTCTTGGACAACCATCTCGTTTTCTTTCTCCAAAGACCAATGTTGAATACATTCCTGTACCACAAACACTTGATTATCGCTTGATATTGGCCATAATCCTGGCCTCAGGACTTTTAATTTTGTTATTATACCTACTTTTTGGGCGTCAGATCAAACGACAATATCGTTTATATCGACTCTGGAGAGAACATCGCAGTTTTGTAAGCCATTACGAAAAACTACGTCGTAAAGTTCGCCAGCAAAAAGAAACCTCTGCGGTAGAAATGACAGTTGTCTTATGGAAACAATATATGGAATTATTACACAATAAGCCGTATAGTTCCTATACTACTAAAGAAATTACTGAGATTATTTCTAATTCCAAGCTATCAGATTCACTTCAGATCGCAGACCGTGCCATTTATGGAAACAGTATGCCGGAAGAGATCTATGGAGCATTGCGTAACCTGCAAATGACAGCAGAATCTTTTTATAAACGAAAACGGGTTGAAGTTGCATCTAAACGGTAAACCAGGATTTTCTTCTAAAGAAAATCAACAGGCACTAAAGTTGTGTCGTCATTTTTAAGATAGTTATCAATCATCCTAATTTATTTTGTGAGACATTTTGAGTGTAGATACTCAAGGGAGTCATGACTTTAATTATCCTATCCAAATGAAATTTATTTTGATACTTTTTCTCGGCATTAGCAGTGCTTTTACCTACTCGCATGCACAAATTGTAGACAGTACTCAATACAAAATAGATAGTGCATCCATTAAGAAAAATACTACCATCAAAAAAGATACACTAAAAAGCGATACTATCAAACGGGATACGGTCAAACCTCCTGCAAAGCCAACTCCCCCTCCACCTCCTAGCTGGACCTATGTCTTAGGTTTAGATGGAATGATTAATTCGGGTAATGTTAACCGAAAACTGTTAACCTTACGATTAGGGTTAAATCATGAGAATCCAAATTCTATCTGGGGATTTTACTCATCCCCCCGCTTTCAATATGGTACCAACAATGAGGTATTACAGGAACGTGAAGTTTTTTTTGATTTTAATAATACCTGGTTTTATAGTCAACATGATGTGTATGGACTATTGTTTGGCATTTATGAACAAAGCAATCTGCGACAAATCAATGATCGATTGAATATTGGTGTAGGTGTAGGCTGGCGGATTATTGGAGGCAAACGGTTACCCAGCTCACGAGTCCAGGTTTCTATAAGTAATGCATTTCTGCGTGAAGCAACGGATTTTATTTCCAGTGACACAGAAGATTTAAATGTATTACGCAATTCAACACGTTTCAGATTTCGGGTAGAGATTATTAGAGAGAAACTGACTCTTCAAAGTACTATATTCTTCCAGCCTGCTATTAATAGGAAAAATCTGAGATGGAATTCCATCTCACAACTTGTATTTAAACTCAACAAACATTTTTCGCTTACCTCAACACTGGATAATTCCTATGAGAGTTATAATGTAGCAGGAGTAAAAAGTTCTCAGTTGAATTCTACTCTTGGTTTGAGTTATACAGGATCAAAATAAATATATTACAATTAAAGCCTATAGCCAGACTTTCTCATTGTGGCTATAGGCTTTAACTATTTATTTATCACTTAGCATAATTGGTGTATTGCTGCGTCCATTCAGTATAATTACTTTCGCATTAGGAGACAATGCAATATCTTTTTGAGCCTTTATTAACTCATATTGTAATTGTTTGTCAGTCAATCCTGTAGATAAAATCTTTTGGTAATCAGCAATACCTTGGGCTTCTACTCTCTTACGATCTGCTTCCTGGCGTTCTTTAGCCAATACAAATTGCATCTTTTGTGATTCTTGTTCCGCATTAATTTTTGATTCGATTGCCAGCTTTACAGATTCAGGCAAGTTAATATTTCGCACCAGTAGCTGTTCAAGCATTAGTCCACGAGCCTTGAAGTCGGCTTCGATTGTCTTAAAGATACGATCCTGAAACTCATCACGTTTTACAGAATACAGCGATACTGCATCATAATAAACAGCATTGTCACGAATCTTGGTACGGGTAATAGGACGTACAATTTTATTCCGGTAGTCTGTACCCATTTCACGCAGAATCCGGGGAGCCTCCTTATCTATTACCCGATAGAGTACAGTTAGGTCAATCACAACTTCCAAACCATCTGCAGTAAGTACTCTGATAGCATCCCCTCCTGCCTGATCTCCTTCATCATGTACACTTGACATAGTATAATTCTGGGTTTTGGTATCAAATGTAGTGATGTCTACAAATGGGTTTACCATATGCAGGCCGCTTTCCAAAATATCCGGCTGCACCTTACCAAACAAACTTTTAACACCTACTTCCCCTACATCAATCTGTTTGATAGTTGAAGTAAGCACCCCAATGCCTATAATAGCAACAGCAATCCACTTAAGTACAATGCTGGTACCTCCCATACGAGGATTATTTCTAGGAATAGAAAATCCAACAATAAGAATAATTAATCCAAGGATTAGTAAAAACATAAGGTTTAGGATCTAATGTCTATTTTAAAATAGAATAAAGTTCTATCTACCAATTAGTGACTAATTTGGTATTATGTAACCTTTGAAAGAAAGGAAAAGATTATACTATATTTCCTTTATGCTAACGATTCTTCATTTGTATGAATAGGATCTAGTCTTACATCTGTATCATCTTGTTCATAAACCTCATTATATTTGTTTTCTGTGTTGTCTTTTATATTAAAAACCAACCTTCTATGCACTATACTATTGACTGCCGGAATACGTCGGAACATATATTAAACATCACCCTGCACATTGAACAGGTAGATACACCCGTAGTTGATCTGCAACTTCCAGCATGGCGTCCGGGAAGATATGAACTATCTAACTATGCGAAGAATATCTTATCTGTCAGAAGTCACACTACTAATCAGGAGCCATTGTTTATAGAAAAGATTACCCGTGAACGCTGGCGCATCCATATGAATGGCAATACAGAAGCTACAGTTAACTATGAATATTATGCACAACAGATGGATGCAGGTAATTCGTGGCTTGATGAAAATCTGGTATACATCAACTTTATCAACTGTTTGTTTTATGTGACAGAACGAATGGATGAACCTTGCCATGTCAAACTCCTTTTTAACAACTCCTATACAGTTGGGTGTGGACTAAAAGCCATAGAGCCTTATTCCTTGTATGCGAAAGATTATTATGAGCTTGCAGACAGTCCCATGATGGCCTCTGCCAGCCTGCAACATTATACCTATCATATAGACCAAATACCTTTCCATATATGGGTACAAGGAGGAGAAGGAATGTTAAACTGGGAAAAAGTTTTGGAAGATTTCCGTCAGTTTACAGAAGTACAAATTAACACAATGGGCGAATTTCCCCAAAGAGATTATCATTTCTTACTATTTCTTCTTCCTTACCAACACTATCATGGTGTAGAACACCGAAATTCTACAGTAATGACCCTAGGACCTGCCGAACAGATAGGTCACTCACTTTATGAAGAATTGATGGGCTTAGCCTCTCATGAACTTTTCCATGCATGGAATATCTGTACAATACGTCCTAAGGAATTATTACCCTATGATCTCACACAGGAAAACTATTTTCCAACGGGCTATGTAGCAGAAGGAGTTACCACCTATTATGGAGATTTATTTCTCGCACGATCCGGATTCTTCGATCCTTCCCGTTATTATGCTGAAATCACCCGCACCTTTAACCGGCATTTTATGCAAAGTAATGCAGCCCGCTTATCTTTGATTGAGTCGTCTTTTGATCTGTGGGTAGATGGCTATAGTGCGGGTGTGCCCAATCGAAAAGTATCCATTTATCACAAAGGTGCCCTTGCTGCCTTTATTCTGGATATGGAAATACGCAGATCCACAAATGATCAGAAGTCACTTGATACAGTTATCCAATTGCTCTGGCAACGATTCGGAAAATCAGGAATTGGTTACACACATGATGACTATATAGCCATTGCAGAAGAAGTAGCAGGTCATTCACTGAAAGATTATTTTGCTGCTTGCATTACAGGAACAGAGCCTTTACAAAATTACCTGGCCAATGTGCTTGCCTATATAGGTTGTGTTTTACAGATATTCCCATTGGTAGATAAACCCGGTTGTGTAGAAATTCTTATAACTCCTGTACAGGAAAATGAGAGTAGAGAAAAATGGCTTCAAAATACGTCTGCCATTTCGCTCTATTAAACATGTAAATCTATTATTTCACAAATATCGATTTCACTATTGCTCAAACAAATGCATCACCAGATGTATCACAGGAGTAAAAAGTAATGATTATCAATCTTGTAAATTTTTTTTCAGGTTATATAGTTTAATTTATTAGTTTAATATTCTATCTTTGCGTCCCGAAAAATGGCGGACGGGTTCCGTCGATAACCATAAATACACACATGGCAGTAAAAATCAGATTAACACGTCGCGGACGTAAAAAGTTAGCAATCTATGATATTATCGTTGCTGACGCTAAAGCACCACGGGATGGTCGCTTCATTGAAAAAATCGGTAACTACAATCCTAACACTAACCCGGTTTCTGTAACTCTAAATACAGACCGCGCATTGGATTGGTTGCTTAAAGGGGCTCAGCCTACAGACACTGCTCGCACTATTCTTTCTCATGAAGGTCTATTGCTGAAAAAACACTTGCAAGTAGGGGTTCTGAAAGGAGCTATTACTCAGGAACAAGCAGATGCAAAGTTCGAAGACTGGAAAAAATCGAAAGAACAACAGGTTGAGAACAAAGTTGCAGGCATTGTTAAGAAGAAAGATGATGCAGCGAAAGCTCGTCTGGCAGAAGAAACCAAGAAAAAAGAAGCTCGTGCCGAAGCTATCGTCAAAAAAAATACTGTTGTGGAAGAAGCTCCAGCAGCCGAAGAGTCTACAGAATCTACTACAGAAGAACAAGCATAAGGTATTCTTACCCTATATTCAGAAAGGAGGAAAACGCAGGTTTTACCTCCTTTCTCTTTTATATAGAGTATACATATGCTAACATCCGGGCACTTTCGTTATCATCTAGTAGCCTATTTATTCTTTATTTTATCTCAAATCCGATACAAACAATTTGCAAATTCCCTTCTATTCTCTAGCCTATCAACATCAGAACATTCGACAACAGCTAATCGAACAAATGACTCTGGTACTTGATTCACACTGGTATATTCAGGGTGAACAGGTCAAGGCTTTTGAATCTAAATTTGCAGCATTCTGTCAAACGAATCATTGTATAGGTATATCTAATGGATTAGATGCTTTACACATTAGTCTACGGGCACTTGCTATTGGTCCAGGAGACGAAGTAATTGTATCTGCCCACTGTTTCATAGCTTGTGTATTAGCCATTACTCATACTGGCGCAACACCTGTCTTTGTAGAACCAGATATTTATACATACAATATCAATCCAACAGCCATTGAAGCATCCATTACTCCACGCACAAAAGCGATTATGGCAGTTCATATGTATGGACAGCCCTGTGATATGGAAGCTATTACTGGTATAGCAGATAAGTATAAACTGTGGGTTGTCGAAGATTTCGCTCAAGCCCAGGGAGCGAAATATGGCAACAAGCTTGTTGGAAGTTGGGGCCATATCAATGCCACCAGTTTTTATCCTGTTAAAAATCTGGGAGCATTGGGAGATGCAGGAGCCATTACTACTCCGGATGTAGAACTAGCAGAGATGGTACGTAAACTACAAAATTATGGCTCCAGCCAGAAATACTACTCAGATATACAGGGTTTCAACACTCGTCTTGACGAACTACAGGCGGCTCTATTGCATATAAAACTCCATTATTTGTCAGAATGGAATCAACAACGTCAGCAATTAGCCCACTATTATATCCGCTATCTTGCTGACCTCCCCTCAATCACCCTTCCGGTAATACTTCCTGAAGCTCATACAGTATGGCATCTATTTGTTATAAAAGTATCAGACCGCCAGGACCTCCAATCCTATCTTACCGAAAAAGGAATAGGTACAATGATACATTACCCTGTTCCACCTCATTTACAACAAGCATATAAGAATCTCGGTTACCAACGCGGTTCGTTTCCCATTGCGGAACTCATTGCGGATACCTGCCTTAGTCTTCCTCTTTACCCTGGCCTTTCATCAGACGCACAGGACTATATTATTCGCAATATCCGGGATTACTATTCCTAAACGTCAACCTTACTAATTTTTACCTAAGTATCCTTTCCTCACAAGCCTAACCAACTCATGACGTCCACCCAAATTTAAGACCGGTCAGAAGTGGAAAAATCGGCGGTGTTGAATAGTTGCGATTGCTCGTCCATCTGGCAAGGTGTGAGTCCTTTCAATGAGCTGTGAGGCCGGAACTGGTTGTA